>JAMCRV010000057.1 GCA_023381555.1 Chloroflexota bacterium
TCGACGGGACCCATGAACGTCTTGAACATCAGATTAAACTGGCGTGACTCTGTCAGCGCCCCACCGCAGGACGGGCACTGGTCCTCCTGCAAGTGATCGGCGCGGAAGCGCTGGTGGCAGCTCAGGCAATCGACGAGGGGATCGGAGAAGCTATCCACGTGACCGGAAGCCTTCCAGACCATCGGGTGCATCAGGATAGCGGCGTCGAGTCCCACCATATCGTCTCGCTCGTACACCACGCTCTGCCACCAGGCGTTCTTCACGTTGCGCTTCATCTCCACGCCCAATGGACCGTAATCCCACGTGCTGCCGATCCCGCCGTAGATCTCGCTGCTGGGGAAGACGAAGCCCCGGCGTTTGCAGAGCGAGACGATCTTGTCCATCGTCACTTGCGACGGATCCATCCGATTCAAGAACCCACCTCCAAATCAAAGAGGTGACAGGCAACAGGCCACGGGGGTTTCGTTCCTCCTGTTGCCTGTCGCCTGTCACCTGTCACCTGTCACCTGCAATAGTTCGTGGCGCAGGGAGTCGAGAAACTGCCCGGACCGCGGTTCGCGCTCGAGAACGTATGTTACGTAGCGCCGCAAGGCATGCTCGGCCTCCCGACGCACCCCGGCGCCGATCTTGACTGCCGGAGGAAGGACCGATTCCCTCTCCAGCAGCAGCCGCAAGGCCTTGACCGCATCCACCGAGATGGACATACCCGGCGCCCGTGTTTCTCCACAGGTCGGGCAGAGCGTGCCACCGAGCGGCGCACTGAAGAAGATGCGTCCAGGAGTCAACGACTCACGACAGTGAACACACCGCCGCAGTTCTGGCCGGTAACCGAGCCGGTCAAGCAACAGGAGTTCGTAGCTTCGAGAAACCAGTTCCGCGTCGCTAGTCTCCGCGAGAGCGGCGAACGTACGCAACAGCAAATCAAAAAGCGGATAATCCGGCGCCCGTTCCGCGGTCAGCGCATCCATTAGCTCTGCCACGTAGGACGCCTGAGCGATCTGCAGGAGGCTCTCGCGCAGCCCAATGAAGGAGTGAATAGTCTCGCTCTGCGTAACGATGTCGAGGTTGCGGCCCTGGGCAATCAACATCGAGCTGTGGACGTACAGCTCAACGTTGCCGCCCAGCCGGCTCTTCGCCCTGCGTGCCCCTTTGGCGAGAACCCGTATCTTCCCCCTGTCCACTGTAAAGAGAGTCAGCAGCCTGTCGGCCTCGCCGAAATCAGCACGCCGAAGCACAACTGCCTCTGTTCGATAAACCCGCTCGGACCTCATGATTTCCCCAGCGCTGGCGGCCCGCTTCACGTTCCAGGCTCCTGGGTATGGTATCAAATGGGACAATGCTTGTAAAGCCAGCATCGGAGTGAGCTCTTGCTCACTTGAATTCCCTCGGAACGAGCGTCCTGGGGGAAGAGCGGCACCATTCTGGCAGGAATCTTGCTAGATGAGAAGAACAGAAAATCGAGTTTGGCCCTCTGGCTGCACGTGGTCTTGGAACGTGTGAAATACACGTTATGCCAGAAGCGTCAGGGGTGATACAATGGGAGGAGCCGGGAGACGAGCGATTACTTGACGGATATCGACGCTGCCACGTCTTCAGCACTGGGACCACCGGGGGGAGAGTCGACACGGATGGAGAGTGTACGCCGCATCGCCGAGAGGGTGATGGAGAACGTCGAACGCGTGATTCTCGGCAAGCACCAGGAGGTCCAGCTAGTGCTGGTCTCCTTGCTCTGCCAGGGGCATATCCTGATCGAAGATGTGCCCGGGGTGGGCAAGACCGTTCTTGCCAAGTCGATTGCCCGTTCCATCGGCTGCTCCTTCAAGCGCATTCAATTCACGCCCGACTTATTGCCCTCTGATGTCACTGGCGTGAACATGTATAACCAGAAGACGGGCGAATTTGAATTCCGGCCTGGTCCCATTGTGGCACAGATCATACTGGCTGACGAGATCAACCGCGCCACGCCCAAGACACAGTCCGCGCTCCTGGAGTCCATGGAAGAGCGCCAGGTTACGCTGGACGGGACGACGCACCCGCTGCCCCGGCCCTTCCTGGTCCTGGCGACGCAGAACCCGATCGAATATGAGGGCACTTTCCCTCTACCGGAGGCCCAGCTTGACCGCTTCTTTATGCGCCTGCAGATCGGCTATCCCAGCCTTGCCGAGGAGGTCACGATCCTCGGGGACCAGCAGCGTTCGCATCCCCTCTCGTCACTGGAGAAGGTTGTCGAGGCCGAGGAACTGGTGGCGGCTGCCGAGCAGGTGCGAGAGGTGTTCGTCGAGAACTCCCTTCGCGACTACATCGTGCGCCTGGTCCACGCGACCCGGGAGCACACCGATGTCTACCTGGGCGCCAGCCCGCGCGGCTCGCTGGCCCTCTTCCATGCTGCACAGGCCCGCGCCGCGGTGGAGGGGCGCGACTACGTGATTCCCGATGACGTGAAGGCGTTGGCCAAGCCCACCCTGGCTCACCGTTTGATCATCAGTCCCGCGGCGCGTATTCGCAGCGTGGACTCCATCAGCATCATCGATGAGATCCTGCACAGTATTCCGGTGCCGGGGATGCGCATGGCCTCGCGCTTTCGTTCATAGCGGACATGGACGGAGCAAACAGACGTGGCCCTAGCGCTCGCGATTGGCACCTGGCTCTTTCTCCTTGGCGTAGCACTGGCCTCCGGTAACAGGCTCGTCCACTACGTCTCGTACTTCGTGCTCGCGGCCGTCATCGTCTCCTACGTTTCCACGCGCCTTGGTCTGCGGGGCATTCAGGTCACGAGGGACGTCAGGGCGCGACGCTTGCGCGTCGGGGAGACCCTGCACGAGACAATCACCGTGCGCAACGGGAGCGCTATCCCCAAGCTGTGGCTGGAGTTGCGTGACCACTCGAATCTTCCCGGTTACCGGCTCGGCCGCGTGCTGTCCGCTGGAGCACACCAGGAGCAGAATCTGGAGAGCGAGATGATCTGTGTGGTGCGCGGAAAATACCATCTCGGCCCCATCTCTCTGGCCACGGGTGACCCGTTCGGCATTTTCCGGCGTCGCAAGTCGGTCGGGAGGCCGCTGGATGTGCTCGTCTACCCGAGCCCGGCCGACCTCGGCAATTTCAACCTTCCATCAGGTAACCTGACCGGTGGTGCCGTGCTCCCCCGTCGCACCGAGCAGGTGACACCGAATGCCGCCGGGGTGCGAGAGTATCGGCCCGGAGACAGCTTCAACCGTATTCACTGGAACAGCTCGGCGCGTACCGGTACTTTGATGGTGAAGGAATTCGAACTCGACCCGATGTCGCAGGCCTGGCTGTTCCTTGATTTGCAGAGTGAGTATCACGTCGGACGGCTGACGTCGGAACAGCTCCTTGACTGGGCTAACGAACTGCTGCCGCGCCAGAAAAAGGCGTACTCACTGCCCCCATCAACAGAGGAGTACGCTATTGCGGCCGCCACCTCCCTCGCCTACCACTTCATCCGACAGCATCGCAGCGTGGGCCTTATCGCCTACGGGCAGCGAAGGGAGGTGTTGTTGCCTGACCGCGGTGACCGTCAGCTCAACCGTATTCTGGAGGCGCTGGCGGTGCTGCGGGCGGACGGAACGACGCCAATCGCCGAGGCACTGGCAGCCAATGAGGTACGGTTCGTGCGTAACTCCAACGTCATGGTGATTACGCCCTCCACCACCGACCGGTGGGTGGCTGATCTGCGGTACTTGATGCGCCGAGGGGTACGCGCCTCGGTGGCCCTCCTCGAGCCGAGCACGTTCGGCGGTCACAACAACTCATTGCAGACGATAAGCACGTTGGCCGCGGCCGGTATACCCGCGTTCATGATGAGAAACGGCGAACCAATCGAGCAGGCGTTTCGAGAGGGGTTAGGGGTTAGGGGTTAGGGGGTAAGAGCGAGTGGGAGATTGGAGATTAGAGATTGGAGATTGTGACCTCGGAATCTTCAATCTTCAATCTTCAATCTCCAATCTCCAATCTCCAATCTCTAATCTCTAGTGTGGCACGAGTCGAGAGTGGAATATGAGTAGACTGTTGTTGAAGGAGGGGTGGTCGACACTCGGCCTCCTTACACTCCTCAGCCTGAGTGTCATATGGGCGGTCCAGCGCGCGGCCTGGATGCCGAACCTGTCCATGCTCCCCTGGATCGGTGTGGTGGGACTTCTTGTCGCGCTCGTGCTGGCCAAGACCCGCATGCCGGTGTTCCTGGCGTTTCCCCTTGGTTTGCTGCTTGGTCTCGCCTGGATCACATACGTGGTATCCTCGCTGATCGGTGGCGATCTGACTCTCTCACAGAAGGTCGTTGCCGAGTGGCGCCACATTGTCAACTGGTTCAACGCCGTGTGGTTCGGCGATGTGGTCAACGAGGAGCTGACCCTCGTCTTTCTGCTCGGCCTGCTGATCTGGTGCCTCACTTTTATCAGCGCATGGCTGACGTTCCGCGTTCATCGCATCTGGCCGGTGTTGCTGATCAACACGGTACTCCTGTTCAGCACCGTGCTGTATACTCTGGTGAATCTGACCTTCTTCATCTTCTTGTTCATCGCTATCGCCTGTCTGCTGCTCGTTCGCTTCAACCTCTACCGGCGCGAAAGCGAATGGTTGGCACATGGTGTAGCCTACACAGGCCGCACTCGAGCCCGGCTGATGCGCACCGGTATCGTCATCGTTCTCATCATCGGCTTCGTCTCGTGGTTCCTTCCCTGGGCTCCACCACGGTCGGCTCTCTATAATTTACTCAACCAGGCCGGCGTGCCCTGGCAACGAGCTGAGCAAACCTGGGCACGGATC
Source organism: Chloroflexota bacterium (assembly GCA_023381555.1). Classification (GTDB taxonomy): domain Bacteria; phylum Chloroflexota; class UBA4733; order UBA4733; family UBA4733; genus JAMDCW01. The sequence continues at coordinate 4,786 of JAMCRV010000057.1, forward strand.
TTCTACTATGCGCAGACCACTACCTCCGGTTTCAACAACTTCAGCCAGACGATGAACCTGGGAGGATCGGTTTCGCTGAGTGATGCCGTCGTGATGTACGTCTCCGCCAACAGTGGGCAATACTGGCGCGCTTCGACGTACGATCAGTACACGGGGACGGGGTGGGCAACAACCGACTCCGACGTGTTGAGCCTGCCTAAGGATGACACGAGCTTTCAACGGGAACCTGGGCCTAACCGCCAGTTGCTCGTGCAGGCGTTCCGCGTGGTCAGCCCCCGGGGTGACTTGATCTTCTCCGCGGGTGAGCCCATGAAAGTCGATGTGGCTGCGCGGGCGTCGGTCAACGCCACGCTACTGACCAAGTTACCTATTGCCGACTCGAACGTGGTGGCGACGCTGGCACCGGATCTCCACACGATTGCCCAGACGATCCGCAACAAAGCCATGGCCCGGGCCGCCGCTATCGCTCCTTCTGGCGGGTTCAAGGTGTCGCCGTTTCCCGACTACACGTACGTGACGACGGGCATCGATGCTGCTGGAAAGTACGGCTACAAGTACGCCCCCGAGCCGATCATGACGGAACTCAATACGCATTTCATTCCGGTCGATTTGCACGATCCGGATTTCCAGGATATCACCGAGCTGCACGCGCAGGGGGCCGGCGGTGGCCTACTCGGCTATACTGTTGTCTCATCCATCTCCATGGCCCGTGCGGACGATCTGCGGCGCGCTGG
>JAMCRV010000046.1 GCA_023381555.1 Chloroflexota bacterium
GGGAGGTGAGCAACGCTCCGAGGCTCTCGGGTGTGGATTGCTCGAGTTCGAGACGGACCGCTGAGCCGAAGTGTCGCTGGCGCAGGCTCTGTTCGACGGTACGGAGGAGGTCTTCTGCTTCGTCTTCAAGAATCTCCATGTCCGCATCACGCGTGACACGGAACACATAGCAGCCCTGGACTTCGAGTCCGGGAAAGAGTGCATCGAGATGCGCCGCAATGAGCTGCTCGAGCCAGACGAAACAACTGGAACCCGGGCTGGTGTGCTCAGGCGACGGTATGGCAACGAGGCGCGGCAAGATATCTGGCACCTTGACGCGAGCGAGGAGGTCGCCGCGTACAGGATCACGCACGACTACGGCCAGATTGAGACTGAGATTGGAGATATGCGGGAAGGGGTGGCCGGGATCGATGGCGAGCGGCGTGAGGACGGGAAAGACCTCATGCTCGAAAAAGTGCTGTGCTGTCTCGCGCTGATTGCCGTCAAGGGCGTTGTAGTCGAGCAGGAAGATGCCATGGCTGGCGAGCTCGGGCAGTAGGCGATCCTGCCAGAGGGTGGTCTGCGCTTCGAGGAGCGCGTCCACGTTGAGCCGGAGAGCAGCGAGCTGTTCTGTGCTGCTCAGGCGGTCCAGCGAGGAGCCAGAAAGGCCAGCCCGCACCTGCTCGAGCAGGCCGGCGACGCGAATCATAAAGAACTCGTCGAGGTTGGAGTGAAAGATGGAGAGGAACTTTACCCGTTCGAGTAGGGGATGGCTGAGGTCAGCGGCTTCTTCGAGGACGCGGTGGTCGAACTCGAGCCAGGCAAGCTCCGGATTGAAGTAGCGTGACTCCGGAATCGCATCGGGGCGAACAAGTGGTGGCACGCGCAGCTCACTCGCTGCGAGAGCGGGCACCTCGATCAAGGCGGGACTCTTGCCACCATGATGCTCATGGTCGGTGTGGATATCGACGTTCTGCATAGCTGACCTAAATTTCTGGGAATGGATACGGTGACCGTTTGCTGACGGGTAGTGTCGCTGGCAGTGGCTACTGCCGTCAACTGTGCGTCAGAATCGAGCGCGCGACGAGTGCGGCGCCAAGCATGCCGGCATCGTCACCCAGCTCGGCACGGACAATCGCCACATCACGGGCATCACTCGCGATGATGCTAGGACGGGCGCGCTCGATGGCCCAGTTCATAAAGGTGTCTCCGAGCGCCTCGACCACTCCTCCACCGAGAATGATGATCTCAGGGTCGAGCAGGTTGACTGCCGAGGCGATGCCGTAGCCGACGTAGTGGGCGGCACGGCGCACCACCCTCTTGGTCAGCTTGTCATTGCGTTCTAGCGCTTCTGCCAGGTCACCACTCTTGATCTCCGCGAGGTCTTTTCCGGCGATGTTCTTGAGCGCGGTTGCCTTGCCTTTCTTGGCAGCAGCGACGATGTCACGCTGGATGGCCGTGCGGCTCGCCATTGCTTCGAGGCAACCCTTGTGCCCAGCGCCACACAAGGGGCCACCGGCCTTGACGAAGGTGTGGCCGATCTCTCCCGCGGCGTTGTGGGCCCCGTGGTAGATCTGGCCATCGAGCACGAGGCCGCCGCCGATGCCTGTGCCTACAAAAAAGCTCACGACGCGCTGATGCCCGCGACCTGCGCCAAGCTGAAACTCGCTCAGTGTGGCCACACGCACATCGTTGTCGATGCCGACGGGGAGACCAAGCTCACGCTCGAGTACTTCTCTGACCGGAACGTTGCTCCAGCCGAGGTTGGGCGCCAGCTTCACGACGCCCGTCGCTGCGTCGATCGGTCCGGGGATCCCCATGCCCGCAGCACGAATCGCTTCCCAAGGAACATTGGCCTTCTTCGCCGCTTCGTGCACGCCGGCAGCTATGGCTTTGAGCAGCTCATCTGGCTGGTGATGCTCACGCGTCGGTGCTTTGTAGCGACTCAGGACGCTGTTATCGGGGCCTACCAATCCGATCAGCACTTTGGTTCCCCCGAGGTCGATGCCAACGACGACGTCTGACGGTATATTGCTCACACTCTCTTCTCCTTAACACTGGTGGTGTGGGTGGGGTAGAACTGATCTACTCTATGGTACCGGTACGTCACTAGCAGGGTACGGTCCTCCGCCTTTTTCACGGACGTCCTCGAGCCAGCGCTCTCCGGCGCGAAACCATGCGGTGAGGACACCCTCACGCAGTCCGGCCCGGCTTACCCGCCAGACATCGTGCCCGGACCAGCGGATGATCTCCTGCCAGATGAGGGCGCCGGCGGGAGCGATGCGGGCACGTTCTGGCGGTAGGGTGAGCTGGGCCGCGCTACGCACGCTGGGCCAGCGTTGCAAGAAGAGGCAGGCGAGAGCGACACCCCGGCGTGTGAGCGTTTCGTTGGAGCAGCCAGGGCACGGAATCATGGCGAGGGTGATCGCTGATCCGCCGGTAGCGACGGCGGGCAGGGATGGGGACGCTGGAGGTAGCGGCACGAGCCGCTCAGCAACTGCCGCCCGGGCAGCAGCCCACTCCTCCCCTTCTGGGGGATCGTGCAGAAAGTAACGCTCGGTCAACACCGCTGCTCCAAGGGGGATGGTGGCCTGATACGTGATTACGCTCTGGGTGACGACGGCGACCTGTGTGCTGCCACCGCCGGAGTCTACGAAGAGCATGCCGGACTGCCGGTACGCGCCGAGCGCACCAGCGACCGCGAGGGCGGTTTCCTCGGCTGGCGTAAGGATCGTGACGGGGATACCCGTAGCAGCCTCCCACGTTGCAGAGGCGGAGGCGGCATTCCTAGCGCTGCGCACAGCCTCAGTGGCGACGATGATGATGGTCTTGCATCCGTGCTGGTGAGCGAGCTTGACCAGTTCTTGGAGCTGGCTGGCCACCAGGGCCACGACGGCCGCAGGCAGCTCACCAGTAGCAGAGATGGCGCTGCCCAAGAGCGGGCGCTCGCTCGCTTCAGCGATCGGTAGGAGCTTGCCGCTGGGCTCCCAAGCGGTGGCGAGCAAGTGGACTGTCGCGCTGCCGATATCGATCACGGCAGCGGGTGGTGAACTTGACTGCTGCGTTGTCATTGAGCTGTTGAAGAGCACGATTCGTGCCCGTTTGGCATGTGACTCTGGTAAGGCGGCCGTGAAGTACAGCCGGCTTGATATTTCTGGATAGTTCGCAATAGTATTGTGGGCGGCTTGGTATGACGTATTGCCTGGTAGCGGCACGGAGCCTGCGCTCACAGCTTCGATACTGCTCACACGTAGCCGCTGCTACAGCATTCTCCAGAGGAGGACCGCGGCACACGTCCCCGGTGGTGGCTGCCTAGCAGAGTGACACGCGGAGTCTGGAGGTAGGCGCCACGAGCTTGATCAGCTCTAACTTTCAGTAGCACAAGTGGGATCGGTACCGGCCAGAGAAGAGTACCTATCTTCTATCTCAGTGCCCGATTGACACGCTCGCACGACGACACCTATAGTAAAAAGTCGGTGCTAGAACGTCGAAGATCGAGGATGCAGTGCACTCAAGGGTACTCGTTCTCAACGCTTCTTACGAGCCACTGAGCGTTGTTTCGGTGCGCCGTGCCGTCTCCCTGCTACTGCGGAAGAAGGCGGAGATCGTGGAGGCGGCGGAGAGCATGCTGCGCTCTATGCGTGCTGCTATGGAATGGCCGCTCGTCATCCGCTTGGTCTACTTCGTGCGTATCAGTGCGCTCCAGCGGCCGGCGCCGTTCACCCGCCGCGGTGTGCTCTTGCGCGACCGTGTCTGCCAGTACTGCGGTGGGACCAGTGACCTGACCATTGACCACGTGCAGCCGCTCTCCCGTGGTGGGGCTTCCTCGTGGACCAACTGTGTGGCGGCGTGTGGACCTTGCAACCGGCGGAAGGCGGATCGCTCGCCGGAGGAGGTGGGCATGCGACTCTCACACCAGCCGTATCAACCGCGCTACCTGACCTTCGTGCTCTCCAGCGCCCACGCCAGTGAAGAGACCTGGCGCAAGTATCTCGCCAGCTGAAAGCGCTACCTCTGCCCATCAGGCTGTATCGTTACTGACTGCCGTCCCGCGCAGTACGCCATCTTCATAGACATGGTAGCGACGCGCGGAGAAGTTGACCGCCGTACCCCGCGGGACGGCGTCCTCCCGCGCCACAGCGACGCGCACAAGCTGCTCGCCCGCATCTACCACGAGCAGCTTGTGATCGCCGAGATTGATCGACTGGGTCACCTGACCGTGGTACGGTCCGTGACCATCGAGGACGAGCTCTTCTGGGCGGACGGCGATGATCGCTTCGCGGGTGCTGCCACTGAGTCTGGCATCCTGAGGAATGGCGAAGCCGAGCAGACCACACTGCACCGCGCCATCGGTGATCGATCCCGGAAGCAAGTTCATGTTCCCGATGAAGCTGGCGACGAAGAGCGTGGCTGGCTGCGTGTAAATCTCGTCTGGACTGGCGAGCTGTTCGAGGTGACCGCCATTCATCACACCGATACGATCCGCTATAGCCAGCGCTTCTTCTTGATCGTGGGTGACGAAGACTGTGGTGATGTTGACGCGCTGCTGGATGTTACGGATCTCGTCGCGCATGCGCAGGCGGAGCTGAGCATCGAGGTTCGAGAGTGGCTCATCGAGCAGGAGGATGCGTGGTTCGAGCACCAGCGCTCTGGCGAGCGCCACACGCTGCGCTTCGCCGCCGGAGAGCTGGTGGGGATAGCGCTTTTCCTTGCCTGGTAGGCCAGTGAGCACCAGCGCGTCATCGACGGTCTTCCTGATCTCCTCGCGACTCTTGTTGCGGAGCTGCAGCCCGAACGCGATGTTGTCGTATACCGTCATGTGGGGCCAGAGCGCGTAGCGCTGGAACACCATGGCGGTGGGACGCCGCTCCGGCGGCAAACGGACGATGCTCTGTCCATCGATGAGGATGTCGCCTTCGTCGGGCGTGATGAATCCGCCGATCATGCGCAAGGTCGTCGTCTTGCCGCATCCAGATGGTCCGAGAAGTGAGAGCAGCTCACCATCGTTGAGCGTGATCGACACGTTGCTCACAGCGGTGGCGCCGCCATACCGCTTGGTCAGATCGACGAGGGTCAGTCCGGCCATAGAGGTGCTCCTTCTGCGATAGGGATTATCCGGTCGCTGGACCCGTGTGGGCGTCGGCGCGCCTCTCTCTCCACCTCGACTGCGGCTGGCACACGTTGCTGTTCACTTCACCCGGAAGCCTGCGGCGAGGTAGCCTGCGGTGAGAAAACGGCGCGCGCTGATCAAGAGCACGAGAGAGGGCAGAGAGAGCAGGATCGAGAATACCGCCCCAACAGGCTGCGGATAGTTGGACACGAGAGTATACATAATAACCGGCATCGTGATGTGGGAGGGAGTGCCCACGACGAGCGTTCCCTGGGCTTCGTCGAGGGAGGCGAGAAAGGCGAGGATGCTGGCTACGATGATGCCTGGCAAGGCCAGGGGGAAAGTGATGCGCCAGAACACTCTCCAGCCTCGTGCGCCGACATCGTGTGCGGCCTCCTCCAGCTCGGGAGCGATGCTGTTGAATGCTGCGGTCGGGATCCACGTCATCGACACCAGCGTGTTGATGAGCTGGACGAGTACGACGCCGAGGAAGGTATCCATGAGGTTCAGACGGTAGAAGAGCGCAGCAACGCTGATGTAGAGACCAATCTTAGGGAAGGCATTGATGGCGAGTAGGGAAACGAACAGCGGCCGCCGCAGAGGGAAACGGAAGCGGGAGAAGGCATAGGCGGCTGGGAGGCAGATGGCTGCCGAGGCGATGGTCACAATTGGAGCGAACTCGAAGCTCAGCTTGATGGCGTTACCGAGGTCACCGTTGTGAAACACCCACTGCCACCAGCGGAGACCAACCTGTTGTGGGAGTAGGGATGGGAATGTCCACTGATCCGCGAAAGCCCAGATGAGCAGCGTGAACAGGGGTAGCAGGAGAAAACAGCTCAGCGCGAACACGAGGATGAGCGCGAGTGCCTTGCGCATGGCGCTGATACGGAGAAACCAGGCGTAGCTCACGCTGCAGTCCGTTCCGTTCGAGAGGTTCCCCACACGTAGATAGCGCCGGCGACGGTGGCGATCAAGAAGGTGAGGACGGCCATGGCGACGGCAGGCTGAGGTCGCTGATAGCTGCCGTTGTAGGCAGTCATCGCAACGCCGAGCATCTGCGGGGCGTTGGGGCCGATGAGGTAGGGCACGGTGTAGGAGCCGAGTACACCGATGAAGGTAAACGTGCCCACGATGAGCAGTGGCGTCACCACCTGCGGTGTGACGATGCGCCACAGAATGCGGCCGAAAGAGGCGCCGACATCCTGGGCAGCCTCGATCAGCTCCTGCGGAACGCCGTCAAGCCCTGACCCAAGGAGGAGGACCGCGAATGGAATGCCGGTCCAGACCTGACCCAACACGATTCCCCACGGTGTGTAGATCGGCGAGGGCATATTTTGGATGCCGAATTGTGCCAGGATAGTCTGCAGAAAGCCGTTAGCGACGAAGAACTCAATGAGGCCGTAGGAAGCGATGACCACCGGGATGAACATCGGAATCAGGTAGAGCACACGCACGATCGATGGAAGCAGGCCCGTCGAGAAGCGCACGTAGAGAGCAAGGATGTAGCCAACCACGAGCACCAGGACCACACTCGCGATCGTGACCTGGAAGGTCATGGCGAGGTCAGCCTGGACGTATGGGGAGGAGAGCAGCCGTTGGTAGACCACGAGCGTGGGCGTGGCGCTGGACACGAGGTCGATGTCGGATTGGAACACGATATTGTCGGTCGGTACTTGCCCGGTCGAGTAGAGGATGGCCTGAACAGTCGGCGCCACGATCAGGAAGAGCATGAGCAGAAATGGCGGTGAGACCAGCAGTAGGCCAGTGAGCGCGTGGCGCCAGCTCCGCGATGGAACCGGCGCCACGACCTGCATCACTGTTTCGCCGGCGACGGTGTGCCCGCGACCTTCTCGTACCATAGCTTGTTCACATCGCTACTAAACTTCGAACTGAACGAGAACGTGTCGTAGGACTTCGCCAGTGCAGCGAACTTCTGCCGCACGGTCCCCGGCATGTACTTCCACTCCAGACCAGGGTAGCCGTTGATCTTGTCGATAATGACCGTCTGCTGGTCGGGTTGGAGCACCCACTGGAGGAACTTGAAAGACCAGTCTTGATGCTGTGAACCCGTGGGAACGCCGAGGTAGGCAGCACCACCGCTGAAGGGTGGTGTGATCTGCTCGAGCTTCACGGTGTCGGGAAGGAGCTTTTGCGCGAGATAGCTCAGCCCCATGTCGGACCATACCGGGGCGACATACACGGTTTGCTTGCCCAACTCCTGGAGGACGGGCACATTGCCCTTCGGGTAGAAACCGCCGTTGAGCACGTACGGCCCGAGGCTCTTGAGCAGAGCAAAGCCGGGATCCCACTCCTTCTCCAAGGATGGATCGTAGCTAGTCTCGAAGGTCTTGAGATCTGCCTTGGGGATGAACTTCTCCAGCGTCGCCTGGACAAAATCCCCACCCGAGCCGCCGGTGTCTGGCGGATTGTAGGTGAACTTGCCCTTGTTGGCCTTCACCCACGCGTAGACACCATCGAGGGTGGTTGGTGGGTCCTTGACGAAGGCGCTGTTGTAGGCGAGGACCACCGAGGAGGCACGATAGGGGACGCCATAGCTGCCGATCTCCGCGACAACGTCTGGGGGAGTCTTGGAGAGATCGGGAACGTCGGCGGTCGTGAGCTTGACGAAAATGCCCTTTTCGCCGTAGGTCCGGAGGTTGTTCCCACCTTCGAAGAGATCGATGTCGGTGGGCTTGCCTGCAGCTTTTGCGCCGGCGAGCTTGTCGATCACGGCCTGGTCCGTGGCGCCGTGCTCTGAGAAGATGAGCTGGATCGGCGCATTCGGATGCTGTTTGTTCCAGATTGGCAAGAGATCATTGTTCCAGAGCTGCTGGATGTTGACATCACCACTGGAATAGAAGTGCAGCTGGACTTTGCCGCCAGCGGCGGCGGACGTGGCAGCCGCTGTGCTACGCGCAGCGCTCGCAGTCGAGGTGGACGCGGCGGACGAGCTCGGGGCGGTGGAGGCTGCGGCCTGGCTTGAGCTCGTGGTAGCTGGTACCGCCGAGGACGCCCCCGCACCACAGGCCGCGAGCAGGGCTACTGCCCCCACTCCAAACAACCCTGAGGCCGACCGCGTAAGTAGCCGTCTCCTTGAGAGACGTGACATCGTGACACCTCTTTCCTATGCGCTTCAACGTTCTGTGGTGCCACCCTGTGACGAGCGCGGCGGCACCGTCCTAAGGGTGATGCCTGAATCTTAAATGTGCAGTGCGTCTCCGTCAACACGACGGGACTACTGAGCATGATGCCGCTACTCAGGCTCAGCCTGCCGGGCGCTCATGGAGCTCCAAGCCGTGTGGCAGCGGCACAGCGGTGAGATCGTTCTCATCCACCGCTGTGTTGCGTGTCACTTCGAGCGATCGTGTCGCATCACTGCCGGCGACGACGTGCTCCTGCTGGAGCAGTTGCCGGTGGTGGCTCCGCCGGTATACGCAGGGGGTCAACTACCTGTAGAAGTAGACGAGCGCACTGCGTGACGCGCTCGACGGAGGCAGCGTATGGCTATCTCTCAGCGAGCGCGCTTGGGTCTTAAACGCGGGAGCCGGGGAAGCCTTCGAGGCTCCCCGGCTCCCGCCGATGAGCAGGCAATCTACTTCATCTGGATGAAGCTGCCGTGCCAGGTGTGAAACCAGACCTGGCCGGTGTAGCCGTTGACGGACAGCATGCCAGTGACCTGCCCATCCTTGAGGATGTGGAGTGTGTAGTAGCCATAGAACTGGTCCGGAGACTCGGTAGTTGCCCCTGGCTGCTGGACGTCGAGCCACTGCTGGCCCAGCGTCTTGGCCTGCGTTGATGTGACAGGCATTGGACCACTCGGCTGCTGATATCCCATTGCGGTTCCCATAGGGGAAGTGCTCGACATCATGCCGTATTTCGTGTTCCACATCATATTGGGCCCGGGTTCAGGCATCACCGCTCCGCTGCTCCGGTTGATCAGGATCTCGAAGGCCCCGATACCGGTGCTGTTCTCCTTGACAAGGGCATAGTAGTTGTTTTGGAACTCCATGATCTCATCAAGACCGAGGTCCTTGTTCCCCAAGCTATCAACGAAATCTTGTGCTGCTTGCTGAGCCTGAGCGAGGCTGGTGACCTGCCTTGCAGTAGTCGGGTTAGACCAGCCTCCCATCATTGCGCCCGGTCCATAGCCGCCATAACCGGGTCGCCCCATCATCCCACCAGGGCCATAGTCGCCAGGAAAGGCTCCGCCGGGTCCCCAGCCACGCTGGGACCAAGGCGCGACCGACTGGGAGGCCGCTGTCGCCGCTGGAGCGTATGGTCCGTTCGGCATCTGCGCGAGTACGAACCCGGCTCCTCCCAACGTCAGTGCTGTTGCCAAGACTCCACCGGCGATGAGCTGTTGTGTGCGTCGCTGCATGATCTACTCTTCTCTCTCAACTCTATAGTTGCCCGAACGCGCCTGGGCCGCTCTCACGAGTGGACACCAAGCGCTCGCTTCGCTTGCTCAAACTCCGCCTGGGAGATCTCCCCGGCAGCGAAGCGCCGCTTCAAAGTGTCGAGGGCCTCTTCATCGCCTCCGGGGCCCGTGGGGCCAGAGAAGCTTCGCACTGCCCAGACTACCAACAGGATCACCGCGGTCCAGAAAAGCACCATGGCGATGCCGCCGATGATGCCCATCGTGCCCCAGCCTCCATAGAAACCCATCATTGTCTCATCCCCTTAGCTCGTGCCATTCATCGGCACCAATGTCACTATCCGGTCTGAACATCAAGCTGGCATTGCTGGCCTCATCAAGATTTGCTCAATGCCGCAGAGCGCGCTCGCTGCGTATCGCCTGGATTGATGCATCGAAATCTGGCTTGTGGACTACCCCTCAGCAGGCAGAGTGAAGGTAAAGGTGCTCCCTTTATCGGGACCTTCAGAGGCGGCGCTGATCTGCCCGCCCATGCCTTCGACGAGGGCCCGCGCGATGGTGAGACCGATTCCAGAGCCGCCGAGCTGGCGGGCCCGGGAGCGGTCGGCGCGATAGAAGCGGTCGAAGAGGTGGGTGGCTTGCTCAGGCGCGAAGCCGATCCCGCTATCCTGCACACTGAACTCGACTGTGCCACGTCCTCGTGTGACCGAGACGTGCACGTGCCCTGGTTGGGGTGTATAGCGTAGTGCATTGGTGAGCAGGTTGGTCAGTACTTGGATGACGCGGTCGGAGTCGGCGCGTACTGCCGGTAGGTCAGGCGGGGCCGTGACGGTCAGAGTCAGCCCTTTGTCCGCGAAGAGGGGGCGGAGGCGATCGATAGAGGCGTGGACGATGCTCGCGGGGGACACACTCTGCAGCGACAAGGAGAGCTGGCGTGCTTCAGCACGAGAGAGCTCTTGAAGGTCATCGACAAGCCGGTGGAGACGGCCTGCCTCATCGTGCAGCTGTCCAAGAAGTGCTGGCGATGGCTCAAAAACGCCGTCCAATATTCCTTCGAGGTAGCCTTCGAGGGTGGCGATGGGTGTACGCAGCTCGTGGGCGACGTCGGCGATCAGCTCTAGCCGGCGGCGCTCGTTCTGCTCTAGTGCGGCCGCCATGGCATTGAAGCTGGCAGCGAGCTGGCCGATCTCATCGCCCCAGCTGGCTGCGGGCACGACGACGCGCTCAGCGTAGTGGCCGGCGGCGATGCGCTCGGTTGCGACGAGCATCGCTTGCAACGGGCGTACGACCTGGCGGGCGATGAAGAGGCTGACGGCGAGCGCAGCCAGCGTCGCGAAGGCAACGGCGAGGAGGTGCGTCTGCAACATGGTGACAGTGAAGAGCTGCTGCACTTGTTGCAGCAGGTGACTGGTGGCGGCGCGAGCAGACGGTGACGGCGTCGCGAAAGCCATCATGGCGTGGGTGAAGAGGTAGGGGCCCGCGAAGTCGGCGGCGACGAAGAGAGTAATCGAGCCCACAGCAACTACTAAGAGATAGGAGATGAAGAGCTTGACGGTGAGACTTGTGCGCGACCAATCCATCGGATGACCTCTCTCGCAGGACGATGTCCGTGACACGAGGATTGTCCCACGGTGATCCTGAGGGCGTACTGCTGACGTTACCAGTGACCCACGGGACACCTGGACATGGTGTTACGTAACTATATGAGCATCATATAGATCCATCATAGGTATATTAGACGGTGTGATAGCGGTCAATGGTGCAACCCCCCGTCATCAGGTCGGGTGGGCACCCTGGGCGGCATCAGAGGTGCAGGGCAGCGTCGAGGTCCACCTTCGCCCGGGCGACGGCTTGCACCTGGCAGCGAAGCTCGGGCCGTAGCAGCACGCGTGTCTTGGTAATGCGCTCTGTGAGGAGCTTGAGCTCTGCCAGGCCGCGCTCGAGATCCTGTACTAGAAGCTGCCGCTTCGCTTCAATCTCCTGATCGATCTTTGCGACTTCTTGAGGCTCGATACTGCGGCGAGGATCGAATATGAAGGAGCGAGCGACCTGTTCTCGCCATTCGAGAAGCCGGCGCTGCAGCTTTGGTCCGACGTTGGGTATGCGCTCTAGCACCTGGGGATTGACATCTGCCGCGGTTTCGATGTTCCACGATGCCAGTATCGCCGCGCGCGCCGGACCGATCGCCGGAATGCAGGCGGTAGCGATGTGGTGCTGGTCCAAGAAGCGCTGCAGCTGCGTTGTGCGCGTTGTGCGTGTGAGGGTCTGGAGGCGTGTCTGGCGGAGCGTGGTCAGAGATTGGTAGTGCTCTCGCTCGGTTGCCAGTATGCCCCACTGTTTGTGGAAGCTTGGGACACCGGTCTGTTCTTCCCAGTACCTCGCGAAGGTGGCCCATGCTTGCTCGGCGGTGCGGAGATGGTGGTGCCAGTGGTGGTATCCCAGTGTCGAGAGTATCGACTCGATGACTATGGGCGTGACAATGAGCGTGAGCAGGAGCAGCCTGCCCGCAGGTTGCAGCGTGATGGCAGCGTGCGCCAGCAAGAGCGGAAGGACGGCCAGGAGGATCACCAGAAGCAGCAGGGTGAGGCGGCGCTGACGTACTCCTCTGGCAAACTGAAGAGCTCCGGGAGAGGGTGGGATCTGAACGTGAATCTGAAGCAGCTCGGCTGAGAGCGGTTCCGGCGTCGGAACTGCTTCTACCTGGCGCCACCAGTCGATGAGAGAGAAGGGGAAGTTCGTGCTCCTACCCGTTCTCGCTTTGAAGTTGAAGAGGGGAGCGCCGGTGGTGGCATCAAGGGCGCACCAAGGACACGAGCGTAGAGGGGACGGGTACTGGTGATAGGCGTTGGAGGTGCACTGCTCGAGCTGGCTCTCAAGCGTGGAGAGCGCTGCGGTCCAGTCGCGCGCCGAGGGGCGGCCAGCGACTGCCGCCTGGCTCGAGAAGGCTCGCTCGAACAGAGCGCCGAAGCTGGCAGGCAGGATGTCGAGTCGGGCCGTGCCTGGTGGGGCTTGTAGCTGAAGCGCCGTTGCGGAACGCCCGTAGACGAAGCAGTGCCGTTGGATGGCCTGTTCGAGGGTGAGCAGCTCCCTTGAGGCGGCCTGTCCCGAATAGGGGTGGCGGCCCATGAACAGCAACTGGAAGATCAGCACGGCCAGGCCGAAGTTGTCGTGGTTGACGGTGCGCACGACACCGTGGAGCGAGTGACCTTGGAGCTCCGGGGGGGTGTGCGTTGAGACGCCGACGTCGCACGGGTAGACCTGGACGTCCTCGATGACCTGGAAGCTATCGCAGTCGATCAGCATGACAGTGGCCCGTGGTGAGACGAGGACGTTGCCGTGGTTCACGTCGCCAATCACGATCCCCAGTTCGTGCAGCTTGGCGAAGGCACGGGCTAGATTGTTCGCGGCGTGGATGAGGAAGTGCCAGCTAGCCTCGGGAAACTCTTGCTTCCGGCTCTTGGGACCGTAGAGCAGATGGATGGCTTTGTGGTCCTGAATGCCGGGCATGACGAACCCTTGGACACTGCCGCCACGGGTAAGGTGGAGCGTGTCAAGGGGCCAGGCAGCGAGGCGGATGAGGCGCTCATCCTGCAATCGCACCATTGCCTGCAGCTTGCGCATTCGCACCGGGTTCGGGTCGTGATGGTACAGCTTCGCCACGAGATGAGACTGTCCGCGAACCGTGTAGACGGCACCTTCCCCACCCCTGCCGATGACATCGGTGAGTACGACTGTGCGCCCAGCGCTATCCAGCGCGACGAACTGGGGTGTGGCCGTGGTCGCCATGGTTCTCCGGGTCACCTGATGGTGCAGTAGCCTCAAGGGCCCTTCGGGAGGCCAGGATGAGCGATTTGTCGTCGTCGGTTCGATTGTTGACGGTAGGGGAGCTGAGAAAGCGCTCCAGCGCTAAGGAGAGCTGGGCGGCATGACCTTCTGGTGCGGCACGGAGGGGAGAAAGCAGCGGTCCGAAGAAGGGCTGGAAAGCGACCCGCGCCGTGTAGTCCAAGGCCAGGCGCTGGAGCCCATCGCTCAGTAGGGTGACCTCATCGATGGGCATCTCGACGATCTCCATGCAGGCGCGGTCCGCAGCACCCGGGTCGGTGGCGAACCGTGTCGTATTCTCATATTCACCCGTCTGGGGCCAGGTGAAGAGTTGGAAATAGTCAGGGCTGCCGGGTCCAGCGAGGACGATAGCACCGTCGCCCACCTGCAAGAAGGCAGCGTCTTCCGCGTGAATAATGGCGGCGAGCAGGGTGCAGGAGAAGTCGCGCGGGCTTGTGGTGGAGTGTTCAGCCTGCTTTGCCACCGCTGTCTGGAACTGGTCGAGCCACGTGGGAACAAAATCCCAGGGCAGGTCGTGGGTAGATGCAGCACCTTCCAATGCCGCGCGTGCGCTCTCGATGAAAAGGGTGCAGGCGAGTTGCGCCCCATCCCCGCCGTGTACTGTGCTGCCTGCGCCATCAGCGATGACGGCGACCAGGGCGGACGTGCCTACGGCACCTGGAACAAGCGTGCAGGCGCTCGCATCCTGACACGGCAGGTGGCGCTCTCGATGGGAGGCACCGGTAACGGAGGCGAAAGCATAGCGCCAGCTGCCGTTCATCCGGCCACTGCCCAACCGTCGGGCCCGGTGGGATTTTTGAGCGGCACAAGATCGGTTGGACTGGAGCGGGACACAGAAGCCAGCGAGTTCGAAAGCCAGGAGAAGAGCTCTCGGAAGCGCAAGCCCTTCAGCATCAGTGGTCGCCGGACGGCAATCTGTCCCAGCGTGGCCATGTTGGCGCCTTGCACGCCCGCGGCAAAGAACATGAAGGCTTTGTCTTGTTCCCCTTGACGTACGAGCCGTGCCGCCGTGTTCCAGTTGTCGGTAGGGGCGCCATCGGTGATGAGGAAGACCCAAGGACGATAGTAGGAGATGCCGTTGGCCCGGTAGCTGGCTTTGCGGTCCTCCAGCAGCTGCAAACCACGCTCGATGGCCTCTCCCATTGGGGTTTCGCCGTGGGCTGTGAGCTGTGCCGGCGTGAAGGCATCAGCCGTTTGGAAGCCTGACTCCACCGTGACGGGACCAAAACTCAGCACCGCAACCTCGACACGCTTGGCGGCCATAGTATCGCTCAGCAGCTCATGTTTGAAAGCTTCAAGACCACTGCTCAACTCGCGGATGGGGTCCCCGCGCATTGATCCTGAAGTATCGAGAAGGAGCAGGCAGGCGCAGCGCGGCTCAGGATTATCGGCAAATTCAGCCAGAGCAAAGGGAACTTGATCTTCGATGTCTGTCATATGGGGCTCCGCAACACTGCTACGCTCGTGCATTTTCCCCAGTGTACGGCAGGATCCTGTGCCTACCAAGTGGTGGACAGATGGGCGGGAGTGCGGCTCCTTGGCTGGAGGGGTGAGGGTGAGGAGGAGGCTGTGCTCAGCTGAGCCGTATCCGCTCTCCGGTCGCTGCGGCCTGGCGGGCGGCAAGGGAGATGCGCACTGCAGCGGCGCCCTCTTCGCCGGGCACCGCAGGGGGCTGATCGTTCCGCATCCGGTCGCCCCAGTCGCGCAGCTCTGCCTCATAGGCAGCGGCGAAGCGCTCGAGGTAGTCACCCACGAAGTCAGACTGTACGCTCTCCGGGGTGAGGAGCGTGCAGCCGCTCGATGCCGACTGGTCCACGCGAATGCTGCTATGACTTCCGATGACTTCCGTGCGAATGTCGTAGCCGTAGTGCGCTTGGGAGTAGACCTCCGCCACCCCCAGTCCGCCGCTTGCAAAGCGGAGCTGCACGATACCTGCGTTAGGGTTCGCCGGCTGCCCGCTTGTGGGAAGTGGCAAGGAGCCTGCGATTGCTGAGACTTCGACGACCTCGGACTCCATCAGCCAGCGAGCGAGGTCGTAGTCGTGGATGGCGGAATCGAGGAAGATACCGCCGTGTAGGCGGAGGGCTTCAGGTGTGTTCAGGCCCGCGGTGCGATCCCGCGAGATGGCGTGGAAGAGGAGCGGCGAACCGATACGACCGCTGGTGATTACGGACTTGGCGCGCGCATAGCCGGGGTCAAAGCGGCGCATGAAGCCGACCTGGAGGCGGCTTCCCGCCGCCGCAGCAGTGGCGACGCACTGATCGGCGAGCTCTACGGTGAGCGCGAGAGGCTTCTCGCAGAGGATGTCACGTCGGTAGCGGGCCGCGAGCGTGATGAGCTCAGGATGCGTGTTGGCTGTCGTGGCGATGATGACGGCGCGGCAGTCTGGATGAGCTAGGGCCTCTTCCGCGTGGGTGGTCCAGAAGGGACATTCGAGCTGTTCCGCGACCTGACGGGCGACCTCGCTTCGTACGTCGACGATACCCAGAAGGCGAAACCCGGTTGAGCGGCGCACGTTCTCGGCGTGACGCTTGCCCATGCTGCCCACACCGATGACCGTGACTCCAAGTGGGGCTTGCGTCCCCATCTCTCATGATGTCCTCTCAGCAGCCTCGCTACACCGTGGTCCCGTCTCTTGTAGCCCGATCAGCACATAATCGTAAGTGGTGCACCGGCCTGCCACAAAGAGCATAGGAGCGCCCCGCGTGGCGTGTATCCGTCCTAGCCTCTGGCAGTATTGCATCATTGCGCCGGCACGGCCCGTGGCGGCGTCATGATCACGTAATGTTCCCTGCCCTGCCTTGGAATTGACCGGCCCAAGCTAAGCGCCTGTCGCCGAAACTTGGTGCAACATTACGGTAATAGTTACCAGGATGGCTAACGGAGCAACGAGCGGGGGTCTGACCGTATCCTGAAAAGACGAGCCCTCCCTCCACATCCCAGACCAGGATTTCCCATTACGGCTTGCCTGCCCGTGTTCTATGGTAATGTTTGCGTAATGTAATGGTGGATGTAAGGTGAATCGGGAGGACGCGGCCATGAGCACACCACACGCCTTCTCTGTGGTCTCCAAAGCCGTCCGTCTGGCTACTGTGGCGCTGACTGCGGTGACGCTCTGGCTCGTGTCGTCCGCCCCGGTTGCGGCTGCGGGGTTGGCGGTAGTCCCCCTGATGCAGCCCAATGCGGCCCTGCCGGAGAGCCTCGTGCCGCCTATCTTTCAGTTGACGCCGCGCGATTGCGCGTGCGCTGCTTTTGCCTATCTCGCTCATCTCTATAACCCTGCGGTAACGCTAGTGGCGCTGGAGAGCAACTACAGTGCGCTGTTTGGCTACCAGCAGGGTAACTACTGCCAGCCGCTCCAAGTTGAACGGGTCCTCGACGCATTCGGCATCGCCGCGCATAACGCGAGCCAGTGGGACTGGCCGCCGCCGGCCAATTCGGTGACCTATCTCTATGCCGGGAGTGTCACGAGCACCCACGCCGTGGTGGTGCTCCGCGTGACTGGCAACTACGTGGAGTACTTTGACCCGTTCCACTACACGTCGTTCAATGATGAGACGGGTATCTTCTTCATGAGCACGAGTGCTTTCCACAGTGACTGGGCAGGTTGGTGGACCACGTTCTCAACGGCTGCTCACTGACAGAGCGGAAGCCGCTGGTCGGTTCTGGCACCTGTGCAGTGCGTGCCTTGTGAAGAACTCAAGGGCAGTTGCTTGCCGGTTATGGGAGTCTCACGGAGCTTGGCAAGCAGGGTATTGGTGCGAGAGGGTAGTATGCCGGCTCGTACTCAGATGCTGGGTATGTTGCCGCTCAAACGGCTCACAAGCTCGGGCGCGGCAGTCGCTGGCGGCTGTAAGGAGTGTGGCTGCCGTCGAGACGGAAATGATTACCTTGCGATAGCGCCTCAGGTGAGAGTACGGATTACTGAGATGACTTTGCCCTGGATGCGGACATCTTGGGGGTCGACATAGAGTGGCTCCATGTCAGGATTCGAGGGTTGGAGCCGGATGCGACCGTGTTCCTTGTAGACTCGCTTGAGTGTTGCCTCCGGCTCTTGCCCGGGTCCACTGATCGTGGCGACGATACAGTCGCCATTGGCGGCGGTATCGGTGCGCTGCACGATGACGTAGTCTCCGTCATCGATGCAGTCGCCAATCATGGACTTGCCGCGGACGCGGAGTGCGAAGACGTCACTGCGGTTGAGCGATGAGCTGAGGTCGAGCACTTCGTCGTACTGCTCGTGAACTTCCAGAGGAAGGCCGGCAGCGATGACACCTAGGACGGGAATCTCGGCGCTGCGCCCGAGGAACGCCACGGAGGCGACGTCGCTCGCACCTTCTATCCCCTCGAGCACTTCGGCTACTTCCGGCACGTCCAGTGCGCGTGGCGTCAACCGTAGACCGCGGCTCTTGCGGGAGTCCCGCTCGACGAAACCCTTGTGCTCGAGCTGAGAGAGGTGATAGTCGACGTGGCCTGTCGAGTGGATACCAAGCTCTTGACCGATCTCACGATTCGTTGGTGGCATGGTGTTATCACGTAGGTGCCGCGCGATATACATCAGCATGCGCTGCTGGACCTCGCTGGGATCCTGACGCATCGCCGCCCCCCTAACCACTGGCGTAGAACGGAAGTTCTACTCCCTCTTCACTATCCTAACCCGTGTGCTGGGTTAATGTCAACTTGAGGGTGCGCGGCAAGGGAGTGACGGTGCGTGCTTTTGGTAGAGCTCGCTCAGGGGAGCCTGGGCTGATCGATGAAGAGAATGTGGATGAGCCGGATGAGCAATGCAGAGCCGAGTGCGTAGACCGCTGCGGCGAGAGCGTCGGGCAGCTCGAGGCGCTGTACTCCGAAGGACAGACTGGGTACGACACCGACGAAGGGACTGATGATCGGGGTAGAGATGGCGTAGATAATGGCTGAGAAGGCCGCGCTGGCATTGGCTCCAATCAGTTCGAGCACGAAGCGCAAGGCGATGATGACCTCGATAAGCGCAGTAATCCAGGAGATGACGTCACATAGGCGCATGAAGCGAATTGCTCGCACCTGAGCAGGTGAGAGTGAGAGTTGACGAGGGCTGCTTGCCGGCCACTGGGCCTCAGGTTGGTCGCTGAAGTCTGTGCCGTACTCTGGCTGGTTGACCAGAGGATGAAATGGCTGCGTGACAAGTGATTCCTGGTGTTCGCCATCCTCTGGTTTGTGGTGCCGGAAGACCATGGGATTTTCCCCTTCCAGGCTCCTGTTTACGGGCCTACTATGGCAAGGTTGATTCAAACGCGAAAACCGTCCGGGAAAGCTGCTGCTCCGCTGCTATTGCCTGAGCAGGATCCGTTCCAGAGCTTAACACGGCGACAACGTACGATCGGGTAGGAAGGACGATGAGTCCGGCATCGTTGATCACACCGTCTGTCTCGGTTCCAATCTTGTGAGCGGTAAGCGCGTAGTCTGGAAGTAGTGCTGGAAGTCGATCCTCGAAGTCTGTAGCGACGAGGAGGCCCAGTACTTCGAGGTCTTCCTTTGGTGGCAGAAGCTTCCGCTCTGCAAGCTTGAGAAAGAGGTGGCCGATGTCTGCTGGAGACGTGCGATCTCCGGCAACGTTGGTCTCTGTCATACCCCAAGCGGTCACACGCTGTTGAATGTAGGCATCACCAAGTCGCTTACGCAGCATGAAAGCGGCAGTGTTGTCGCTCTGCTTTGCCGCTCGTTCTGCCAGGTCTGCGAGCGTAAAGGTCGTGCCTATAGGATCGTAGCGGATACTGCCAGTCCCGTAGTCTTGGATGTCGGCGGCGGTGGTGGTCATTGTATCGCTGAGTTTCAGTTTCCCTTCAGCTACTTCCTCGTAGAGCGCGACGAGAATGTACGTCTTGATGACACTGGCAGCGATGAATTGCTGGTGAGACCGAATACCGAGGGTCGCTCCGGTAGGAATGTCGGCCACCCAGACACCATAAGTGCCGTGGAGACCGGAAAGATACTCTTGCAGTTTGACCGCCAGCGGTGCGAGCACACCAGTGGCTGCGGTCTCAGCCCCTGCTGTCGAGCTCGGGGTAGCAGCTGCCCCGGCGGTAGAGGGCGCTTCCGGGATGGCATCAGTATCGGGGGAGATCTGCTGAATGATAGCTGGTGTCGGCGTCATGGTCACGCTGGCGACTTGGAAATGACTGGCAATGCCACGTACGGCGATGAAGACGGCGATGACGATGGCGGCGGCGGCGAGCACGACCGTGCCGAGCGGAGACAACGGGGAGACTGATCGTGCTCTTGCGTGACGGGAGCCACTGGCGGATTGGGTTGGTGTAGAGCGTCGACGGGGCTGCTCGCTCACCTCGGCAGCCAGCCCCCTCTCAGTGCCCGCTCACAAGGCCGGACGCGGGGCAGGTCGATAGTCTCCCCGTGAGGCGAGTATGACCCGTGATACTACCGGCACCTACCCGAAAGTTCGATAGGCATTGACGTTGAGCGGAGAGGCGAATCAGTGCGCGGCGCAAAAGAGGCCTACGCTCTTCGCGTAAGCCTCTCCCCAGGACTGACCAGTCTCGACCTGGCGTGCTACGGTTGCTTTTCGGTGTTGTTGGCAGGCCCGGCACTGGCGTGCATCTGCTCGGATGGAACTGTGCTCTTGGCGGCGGAGTCGCTCGGAGTAGTGGCAGTCTTCGTAGTCTCGGGGTCGTCGACCTCTTGAGCACCCTTGCGGAACTCGCGGATGGTTTTCCCGAGGGCGCCGCCCACTTGAGGAAGTTTTCCGGGTCCCAGGATGATCAATGCCAGGATGACGAGGATAATGAGTTCAGGGAGATGTCCACCAGCACCGAACATAGCTCACGACCCCTCAAACTGTATGGAGGCGCTCGGGCACCGAACACCACACGGGCGCAAGGGAAACCGGCGCCACTTCTAAGGATACCCCACGCGGTCACTCTGTCAACTTGAAGGGCCGTTCTCAACCTTACGATGCGAGCCAGCGCAAGGCGATCTCCAGAGATACCAGGCACGGATGCGTGGGAGGAAGGGATCTGCCTGCGGCGCTACGGGGGCGACCTTGAATCAGCCCTGTGCAGCACATTCCGAAGAGCAGTCGCGCCACGTGGCGATCTGGCGGGCACATTCCCGGAGATCACGAAAGGGATGCGAGAGCTGACGTCTCTGCGTCCACGCAGTCACGATGCCGGCGGAGGCAGGAGAGTGTGCCGCAGATTTTTCGCGCCGGATAGTCAGGAACGTGCTGTCAGCCCCCGGCCCGTGAACGAGGCTGGACACGGCGTCTGATTGTGTCCAGCCGACTGGATGGATGTAGCCCGCTGCTTCAGCCGCTGACGCCGCACTGAGTGGCTGGATCATCCATCCACTGCCGGGGGGTGCTAGCGGGAGGTTGCTCCTGGACACCACCGCGCTGCGCCTAGGTGCTGCACGTTGGCAATGAAATCACTGCGGATCAGCAAAACACCTAGGACCTGCGCCGTCTTTAGGCTAATGAGATTGGCAGGGTATTGTCAGAGTGGCATTGACTGTGTAGACTGTGTGGCAACAGAGAGGGGTGTCTTGATGGCAGAAGACTTCGGAAGCATCCTCCGTCGCTATCGAATGCGCAGCGGGCTGTCTCAGAACGCGCTGGCTAAGCTCGTTGGCATCAATGCTTCTTACATCAACCGGCTGGAGAGTGGAGAGCGGGAAGCGCCAACGCGGGAAGTCGCGCTCGCTCTCGCAGGGGCACTTGACCTCGTGCCAGAGGAAGTGGATCGGCTCTTGTTTTCTGCCGGGCACCTGCCCCCCAGTTTGCAGAAGCTCGGACCGGGTGATCCGACCCTCACGGCGGTGACACGTCTCCTGACGAACGATCGCTTGACACCGGAGGCTCGCGCCGATTTTCGGGCTGTCGTTGAGACCTTGGTCTTTCGCTGGCAGTGTAACCAGGTGAGTTTGAATGGACACAGCGCGGCGGTGCTTGCGGCCCGTTCAGTGCGCAGTGCAGGATCAGTTGGCGCCGGCAGCGCTCGCTGAGAGGTATGTGGCTATATTGTTAGGGAGAGAGCCTCTCGACAAGCGCGCACAGCGCCGGTAGGTCTCTCGCCGGACGCCTCTGTAGTCAACGCACAAAGGCCGCCATCCCCCGGGGGGGTTCCGGGGATGGCGGCCGCAGAGATGCTTGGGAGCGCGCTAGGTTTCCTGGACGCGCGTCAGCGCGTTGAAGCGCTGTACGAGTCTCGACTTGCGCCGAGCGGCATTGTTGGGATGGATGACCCCCTTGCTAGCCGCGCGGTCGAGCTGCCGCAGCGCCTGCTGGAGAGCCTGGGAACTATCTTCTACGTGGCTCGTCATAGCTTCCTGAGCGGTTGCAACGAGAGTGCGCGTAAAGGTGCGGATGGGGCGGTTTCGTGCCGCCTTCTTCCCGGCTACCCGCACACGCTTGAATGACGAACGAAGATTCGGCACGATCTCACCTCTTTTCGGACGGACGGCAGCTCGCCCGCCTGCGCGAGCAGAGAGCTTCTCCAAGACAGTCGACGAGTATACCAGGCTTGAAGAGCTGCCGTGGGGTCCGTATTTCCTCCACCGGTCTCCATCGATGTCACTGGCGCCGATCTTACCCCTCGGCTTCTGAGCGCACAGCAATTTAGAGGGATCTTATAGGAATGTAATGGAATTGATGAGTCGCGGAAGCGGTCTCTCAGTAGCCACTGCTCGCGCAGATGCATACCCCATAGAGGTATCATGGGTGTGACGGTTTGCCAGAAAGGGCCAAGGAGTGGGCGATTCGCAGCAGGACATCATTGTATTCAGCACCTCGTGGTGCCCCGATTGCCGGCGGTCCAAAAAATTGCTCGAGCAGCGCGGAACACCGTTCACCGCAATTGATATCGAAGAGGTATCCGGTGCCGAGAAGAAGATGCTCGAGATCAATGGGGGCTATCATCGTGTGCCAACGATTATCCTCCCGGATGGCACCGTTCTCATGGAGCCCAGCAACCCGGAGCTGACCGCTGAGCTCAAGCGCCTGGGTCTCTAAACCAGCGCCGGCATAGGGCCTCTTGTCGGGTTAACGGGGGCTCGTATATAGTGACAGCGCGATGTCAATATCATACAGCACCGCGCTTCTGCCGGTATTCCGGTGCGCTGGCGACAGTCCAAAGGCGGTTGCGAGCAGGGGCGCCCGAACTGAGTGGTACAATCGCGGACGTCGACAGAGTTAGGAGAATGGGATGCCCGACCGCGCCTTCGCGTACTTTGAGGGGAAGATTGTGCCACTCAGCGAGGCAAAGGTCAGCGTAGTAACCCACGCCTTCAACTATGGCACGGGCTGCTTCGAGGGTATTCGCGGCTACTGGAATGAAGACGACCGGCAGGTCTACCTTTTCCGCGCCCCCGAGCATTTCGACCGGCTGCGCAACTCCGCCAAGATCCTGCGGATGGAGTTTCCCGAAACCACTGAGCAGTTGTGTGATCTTGCGTGCCAGCTCATCATGCTCGGTGAGTTTCGTGAGGATTGCTATATCCGGCCGGTTGTCTATAAGAAAGACGAGAAGGTTGGCGTTCGCCTCCACAATCTCGAGGCCGGGCTGACGATGTTCGCCGTCCCATTTGGTCCATACGTCGATGTGGATACCGGCATCCGTTGTGGTGTCTCATCCTGGAGACGCGTAGACGACAACATTGCGCCCGCACGGGCCAAGCTCACCGGAATCTACGTCAATTCGGCACTGGCCAAGACCGAGGCTGAGGAGAACGGCTTCGATGAGGCGATCATGCTCACGGACGATGGCCACGTGGCTGAAGGGAGTGCTGAGAACATCTTCCTCGTGCGCCGTGGCCAGCTTATCACGCCACCAGTGAGCGACAACATCCTTGAGGGCATCACCCGTGACACCGTGATGCAGCTCGCCCGCGAGGATCTTGGCATTCTGGTGATTGAGCGCTCCATCGATCGGAGTGAGTTGTACATCGCTGACGAGATCTTTCTCTGTGGCACGGGAGCACAGATCAGTCCCGTCGTCGAAGTCGATCGTCGTGCTGTTGGAAAGGGTGTGGTGGGGGTGATCACGCGCCAGTTGCAGGACATCTACTTCTCCGTGGTACGGGGCAAGCACGCAGGGTACCGTCGGTGGTGCCAGCCGGCCCTCCGGCAGGATGTTCCCAGCAAGGCCTAGCTGCCGCGCGTGCACGTCGGTATCAACGCTCAGATCATCTCCCTCGGTGAGTCGTATCGCAATGCGGGAGTGAGTCAGTACACCTATCATCTGTTGCGCTACCTGCGACCGGCAGGTAGCGTCACAGAGCTGACGGCGTTTGTGGGGGCATCCGCGAAGCCCGAGCAGATCCAGCGCGAGACATCTGCACAGCTCATCATCACCAATCTACCTACAGAGCGCCCTGCTGTGCGCATCCTGTGGGAGCAGTTCCTGCTGCCAATCGAGCTGCTCCGGAGGCACGTCGAACTCCTACACGCACCGGTCAACGTGCTGCCTCTTGCTCAGTGGCAGCGCACGGTGTTGACCATTCACGATCTCTCCTTTGTGCGCTACCCCCACACCTTCACAACCAGCAAGCGGCACTATTTGTCTGCATTCACAGCGATGTCAGCGCGCCGGGCCACACTCGTCCTCACCGATTCAGAACACACCCGCCGGGATGTCATCAACTATCTCGGGGTAGCCCCGGCGAAGGTACGCACGGTCTACCCCGGAATTACGGAGGCCTACGTGCCACCGGCGTCCGAAGCGCTCGCCGCCTTCCGCAGCGTGCGGGCTCTACCAGAGCGATTCTTCCTGCACGTCGGCACACTACAGCCACGGAAAAATCTTGAGCGCCTCATCACCGCTTTCGCCCTTTTCAGGCAGCAGACAAAGCTCTCGCATCAACTGATGCTCGTAGGAGGGAAAGGCTGGCTGTATGAGGGGCTAGCGACACATGCAGAGCGCCAGGGGGTCAGCACCAGCGTGCAATTCGTTGGATTCGTTCCGGCCCAGGAGATGCCGCTATGGTACGCTGCTGCCGAAGCATGTGTCTTCCCG
This sequence comes from Chloroflexota bacterium, assembly GCA_023381555.1. Classification (GTDB taxonomy): domain Bacteria; phylum Chloroflexota; class UBA4733; order UBA4733; family UBA4733; genus JAMDCW01. Next base: position 24,311 of record JAMCRV010000046.1, read on the forward strand.
TCACTCTATGAGGGGTTTGGTTTCCCGGTGGTAGAAGCGATGGCCTGTGGCACACCGGTAGCCTGTTCCACCGCCTCATCACTCCCGGAAGCAGCCGGAGACGCGGCCTTACTATTCGATCCATTCGCCGAGGAGGAGATAGCAGCAGTGCTGGGACGTCTGGCTACGGATGCGATGCTGCGCACATTCCTCCGAGAGCGGGGGCGCCGGCAAGCCGAGCGCTTCTCCTGGAGAGAGACAGCCCGTCAGGTCCACGCTGCCTACGAGGCAGCTGGCTAGGGGAAGCTATGAGAGTCGTCGCGCGGGAGCCCAACCTCACCAAGGAGGATGCGATGCTCAGCCGCCTCAGTGTGCGACGGCGCGCCTTCGGGCTGTCTCTGGTGGCATGGGTCATCATCGACAGCCTACTGGTCAACATCGCCTTCGTCCTGGCGTACATCGTCCGTTATCCCCTTGAGATTGGCGGAGTTGTCGACGCGGCCAACTGGAGCTCGCTCGGCGATTGGTGGGAGACGCAGGTGTGGTTCTGGATCAGCATGATCGTGCTGCTCCAGCTTGAGGGAGTCTATCGCTCCCGCTTGCGACGGTCGCTCTTCGATCAGTTCGCTGCCTTCATCCGTGCTTCCATTGTGTCTGGTGCACTCATCGCTGCGCTGAGCTTCGTCCTGCGCCCCCCTAGTCAATCTCGTT
>JAMCRV010000056.1 GCA_023381555.1 Chloroflexota bacterium
ATCGGCATAATTGGGATGACCAAGCCCCATGTTTGACAGCAGACCGGTGTCACGGGCTATACTCGCCGTGCATGGATGTACGCATAAGCTTTGAAACGATCAGCAAAGGACGGGCATGGAGCAGCGTGAACGGTTGCTTGCTGTGCGAGCCTATATTGACCGGGCGATCGCGCGGGTGGAAGAGGAATCAAGCGAATCGTCTTCACTCTGAACGGTACCGACTGAGCAGGAGCGGGCTCTGCCGCTCGTTTGCTCGTGGTCTAAGGATGGTGAATGAGGTGCTCGCGGAAGAGAGCTAGATCCTCTCGTGCGTAACCGGCGAGGTTGGGGAGGCTGAGCGCCTCGTCGAGCGTGAACCAGGCGTAGCGCTGCCCTTCGGTCAAGGTGAAGTGCTCATCGAGCGAGGGCCAGTCACAGTAGAAGTCGTGCCATTGGGTACCGTCGTTGTAGGTACCGTAGCGCAGCGACACGATGCGCATTGGATCGATGGTGACGCCGAGCTCTTCGCGCATCTCACGGCGCCACGTGGCGGAGAGGTCATTGGTATCTTCGAGCTCAGACCGCCCGCCGAAGAACGCCCACTTGCCCGCGTTCGGAGGTTTGTCGGCGCTGCGCAGATGGAGGAGCACCTTACCTGAGGTGGCGTGGTAGAGGAAGCCGACTGCGACGTCCTGGGGCATCTTAGGCGGTTGCTGCTACGCGAGGCTGGGCGTGCTGGACCACCTGCTCCCAAGGTAGGCTGGCTTTGCCGAAGTGACCGTAAGCGGCGGTTTGCTGGTAGATGGGGCGCTGCAGGTTCAAGGTACGGATGATTTCACGGGGCTCCATCGTGAGGAGGAAGTGGGCATACGCTCGCAGGTCGGCATGGTCGATGCGTTCGGTACCGAATGTTTCGACGTCGTACGTGGTGGGCTCGCGGCGGCCGATGCAGTAGGCTACCTGGACTTCGCAGCGTTCGGCCAATCCCGCGGCGACGATGTTCTTGGCTACATAGCGGGCGCCGTATGCTCCGGAGCGATCTACCTTGGTGGGATCTTTGCCGCTGAATGCGCCACCACCGACGCGTGCCATTCCGCCATAACCATCGACGATGATTTTGCGCCCGGTTAAGCCGGTATCAGTGGCGGGGCCACCGTGATGCCAGACACCAGTGCCGTTCACGATGACGTGATCGTCGCTGATAGTCCAGCCATAGGCGCTGAGAATGGGCGAGACGACGAGGTTATAGAGGTCCTGTTTCAACTGGACCAGTGATACACCTTGGTCGTGGGGTGCTGCAAGGACGACGGAGTCGACGCCGATGGGGCGGCTATCGATATAGCGGACTGACACTTGGGTTTTCCCATCGGGGCGTAGGTAGGGAAGGATGCCTTGTTCGCGCTGCTGGTCGAGCTGCTGGGCGAGCCGATGGGCGAGGGTGATTGGCATCGGCATGAGCTCAGGGGTTTCGGTACAGGCGTAGCCGTACATCATTCCTTGATCACCAGCGCCGTCGTGGTCGACGCCTACGGCGATTTCCGGCGATTGCTGATGGATATGGACTTGCACTTCTAGCTGATCGGCATGGAAGCCGTAATTGGGGATGGTGTAGCCAAGCTCTCGCACTACGTGGCGAACGAGCTGATCGTAGCTCACCTGAGCGTTGCTGGTGATTTCGCCAGCGAGCACAATGCGATTTTCGGTAGCTAGCGCCTCGCAGGCTACGCGGCTTGAAGGATCCTGGGCAAGGCAGGCATCGAGCACGGCGTCGGATATAGCATCACAAAGCTTATCGGGGTGCCCACTGCAGACTGACTCGCTGGCGAAAACCTGATAGTGCATCTATTTCCTCTCCCAAACGGAAGCTTCGTCATCTTTGGAGACAGGCTCAAAGGCGACGGTGGTCACGGACGTGACCGACGGCATTGGGGAGGATTTCCCTCGCCAGGATAATGCCACCTGACCGGCGGGGTGCATAGAGATGCCAACTTCAGCGGGTAGTACAGTTTCCGCGGCTGTCCCGCGGCATATCTGCCCCTACCAGGGCTGGATTTGGCACCTTCGCTCCGCAGAAACCAGGTTGCCGGACGGTCAATGGCCCAGTTGCCTCACGTCGCTCTTGATACATGCTCTTCAATTACAGAGAGTCATAGCATTAGCACTTCGTTGCTGTCAAGTGTCACCTGGTCGGTACCATGAACATGAGGGACATTCGTGCAATATTACCAGGGAATTTTTACAGCTTGCCGGGCTAGTCGCGGTAATTGCTTCTCCCCCACAGGTGTTACCGGAAGGTAATGGAATATACACTTGTCCAAATGTAGAAATGTAGATAGGAGTGAGGTGTGGAGGGAGATCCCTTGTTAGAGGTGCGTGACCTCCGCGTGTATTTTGAGACGCGTGATGGCACGGTGAAAGCTGTCGACGGTGTGTCGTTTTCCATCGAGCCGGGGGAAACATTGGGACTAGTGGGCGAGTCTGGGTGTGGGAAGAGTGTGACAGCGATGTCGATCATGCGGCTTGTTCCGCATCCACCAGCGCGGACGGTTTCTGGGAGTATCTTATTTCAAGGTCGAGACCTCTTGAAGCTGAGTGAAGCGGGGATGCGGCGTGTTCGTGGCAAGCAGATCGCGATGATTTTTCAAGATCCGATGACATGTCTGAACCCTGTGCTGACGATCGGGCGGCAGATTATGGAAGCGCTGCAACGGCACCTAGGTATGACAAAGAGGCAGGCGCGAGCGAGGGCTATTGAACTGCTAGAACTCGTAGGCATTCCAACGGCGGCAAAACGTATCGATGACTACCCGCATCAGTTTTCTGGTGGTATGCGGCAGCGTGTCATGATTGCGATGGCGCTTTCTTGCAGTCCGCAGCTTCTCATCGCGGATGAGCCGACTACGGCACTGGACGTGACCATTCAGGCGCAGATTTTGGAGCTGATTGCGAAACTGCGACGAGAGTTCAACACGGCTGTCATGCTCATCACGCACGATATGGGGGTTGTTGCAGGGGTTTCGGATCGCATCGTCGTGATGTATGCAGGGCGTCCGATGGAGACGGCTGATGCAGAGGTGTTATTCAGCGATCCGCGACATCCGTATACGATGGGCTTGCTCCATTCGATCCCTCGCCTCGACGAGGAGCGAAAAGAGCGATTGGTGCCGATTCAGGGACTTCCACCGGATCTCATCTCGCTTCCAGCGATCTGTCCGTTTGCGCCGCGTTGTACGTTTGCTGTTGATCAATGTCGAGCGGGTGTTCCGGAGCTACGGCTTGTCGAGCTTAATCATTACGTCGCTTGCATTCGTGAGATTACGAAAGAGCGCTATGCGCATGCCGCGGTGGCGACTTCTTCGTAGCAGTATCGATGAATGGTGAAATGGAAGGATGCGCGAGATGGTTACTGCGGCTCAAGGAGTCACTACGACACATGTTGGGCTAGCTCAGCCACTAGTGCGTATCGATCGTTTGCATGTCCATTTCCCGATCACGTCCGGAATTCTCCTGCAACGCCGTGTGGGCGCCGTCAAGGCAGTGGATGACATCTCTTTCGAGATCTGGAAGGGAGAAACGCTGGGTCTGGTTGGGGAATCGGGCTGTGGAAAGTCTACGACGGGGCGGGCGATTCTCCAACTGACGCGACCGACGCAGGGGAAGGTGTATTTTGGGGACCAGGAGCTGACGGCGCTATCTGGGGAGCAGATGCGCCGGATGCGCAAGCATCTTCAGGTGATCTTTCAGGATCCTTACTCTTCGCTCAATCCTCGAATGACGGTTGGCTCTATCATTGGCGAGCCGCTCCAGATTCATCGTATGGTCTCTAACCGGGCAGAGCTGCGGGAACGGGTACAGGAGCTGTTGCGCACCGTTGGGCTGAACCCATATTTTGTCAACCGATACCCTCACGAGTTTTCCGGGGGGCAGCGGCAACGGATAGGTATTGCACGGGCTCTGGCCTTACGTCCTGACTTCGTCGTATGCGACGAGCCGATTTCGGCGTTGGATGTGTCAATCAGGGCACAGATCATCAATCTCTTAGAGGATCTCCAGGAGCAGTTTCATCTGACATATCTGTTCATCGCCCATGACTTATCGGTGGTGCGACATATCAGCGATCGGGTTGCGGTGATGTATCTGGGTAAGCTTGTGGAGCTTGCTGATCGGAAAGAACTCTATCAGTCACCGAAACATCCGTATACGCGGGCGTTGCTCTCGGCTGTTCCTATTCCGGATCCGCAGTTGGAGAGGCGGCGAGAGCGCATTATACTCACTGGTGATGTGCCGAGCCCGGTCAATCCACCGACGGGCTGTGTTTTCCATACACGATGCCCGATTGCGCAGCGCATCTGCGGAGCGGAGGCGCCGCAGTGGCGGGATATCAACGGGAATGGGCATATGGTAGCGTGCCACTTTGCGCAGCCGGGACCGGAACCGATCGCCTTGAGAGGGGGGGGGGGAGCGCTGTAGCTGGCGTGCTACGGGAAGGGTGATAGCAGAAGGGGTGTGAGGGGAGGCCCGTGGTGGTCAGAGGCGTATGCCTGGAACCTTGGAGCGATCAAACATGTAGACGGTGTCGAGAAAACGGAATGTACCGTCTTGAAGGCTCATGACAAGGGAGTGGGTGCGTGCTCCGCCGGCGAAGTAGGTGATGCCTTTGAGGAGGTCGCCGCTTGTGACGCCGGTGGCGCTGAAGAAGATGTGCGAGCCGCTGGCGAGATCGTGGGTTTTATAGACTTTATCGAGGTCGATACCCATTTGGAGAGCGCGCTCTGCTTCTTCGGGATTGCGCGGCTTGATTCGTGCTTGAATTTCGCCACCCAGGCAGCGCAGTGCGGCAGCGGCGAGGACTCCTTCCGGGGCGCCGCCAGTGCCCATAACGAGGTGATCGCCTGTGCCGGATACGGCGACGGAGATTGCCGCTCCGAGGTCACCGTCGGGGATCATCTTGATACGAGCGCCGGCTTCACGAATTTTCTGGACGAGACCGTTGTGACGCTCACGGTCGAGGACAACGACGGTGAGATCTTCGATCCGGCGGTTGAGGGAATCGGCGACGATGCGGAGGTTGGCGCGTACGGGAAAGTTGAGATCGACTTTGCCGGCGGCGGGTGGTCCGACGACGAGCTTTTCCATGTAGGTGTCGGGGGCATGGAGCAGGCCGCCGGTTTCGGCGACGGCGATGACGGCAGTAGCTCCTGGCTGGCCACGGGCAACCAGGTTGGTGCCTTCGAGGGGATCGACGGCGATATCGACGGCGAAGGCGCCTGATGTGCCGATGCGTTCGCCGATGAAGAGCATTGGGGCTTCGTCTCGTTCGCCTTCGCCGATGACGACGGTTCCATCGAAATCTAGTTGATCTAGGGTTGTGCGCATTGCTTCTACAGCGGCTTGGTCGGCTCGATGGTTGTCGCCGTGACCGAGCCAGCGTCCGGCGGCGATGGCTGCGGATTCCGTGATACGGGCACATTCGAGAGCGAAATCGACCTTTGCGCTTGTCATTGGCGCTTCC
>JAMCRV010000129.1 GCA_023381555.1 Chloroflexota bacterium
TATTCCAGCAGTGCTCGAGGTCCGGAGAGCATGACGCAGTCCTGTTCTTCCGTTGACCTCCTCCTGATGGTCTACGCCGACGGTGAGGCCACAGAGCCAGAGCGGGCGCTCGTGGAGGGCCATCTCAAGCAGTGCAAGCGTTGTCGCGCACGATTACAGGAGTGGATCGAGTTGCGACACACCACGATTGACGCTGTCCACCGAGAGGCCTCCCGGTCTCTCTCGACCGACACTCTAGATACGGCAGGCGCAACAGCGACCAAGGTCAGGCGTGAGGACGCAGGTAGCGGGGTCGCGAGCCTCATCGGTTTGACGTTGACCGTCGTGTTGTTGCTCTCACTGCCACTCACACTCCGCTACCTCCACGCTCCGCAGCCCGGTGTCCAAACCTCCGCAAGAGCCACGACCACAACCAGCCAGACCACCGCTCAGTACCCAGCACTGGTGACTGCCTCGGCGGCAAGCACGGCCACCTCATTCGCAGTCCCCACTTCTTCAATGTTGGAGCCGGCCTCGGTGATGCAAGCGCTGCCCCCAGCCAGCCCAACCGTAGCTCCAGCCTATCCCGGGCTGATTGCGGTGAGTCTCCACGGCACGTTGCAAATCTTCTCAGCCCAAGGATCACGCACCATTCGTGTGCCTGGGTCCCTCGTGGCTCCGCGCTTTTCGCGCTCTGGTCAGTGGCTGCTCTTCGAACGCATAGGGGCAGGGCACCAGGCCACGCTCTGGCTGGCTCCAGTCAGTGATCTGAGCTCCCCATTTGAAGTGCCACTGCCTGCGGAGCAGGGCTTGGCGCGCTGGTCACCACAGCGCGACGAGTTTGTGGTGGCTAGCCCCAACGGTGCACTCTGGTTGGTCGACCCTCGTCAACTCACGGAGCAGCCGCTTCTCCCAGCGACCTCACCGATCACGAACCTGACCTGGACCGTCGATGGCAACGCTGTACTAGTCGAGAGGCGCGCCGTTGATCACTCCGGACAACAGCTCGTCGAGGTGTCCCGTTCCGGGCGCGTTGAGATACTGACACAGACAGAGAAACCCCAAGACATGCTCCTCGCGCCCTTCCTTGGCGCGCCGGCAGGCAATGATATGGTGTTGTTCTGGACCGCTCGCCTTGGATCACCACCAACTGCACCGGCACAGCTCGACGAGCGGGCCGGGAAGCGGACTATTCATCTTCTCAACCACGTCCGCCGTTTCAGTGCCGATGTCGCAGTGAATCCGGTACGACCGCAGACGGTGGCGGTCATTGAGCAGGCCGCCGGCTCCTCTGGGACAAGCGACGTCCGGCTACTCCACGTTGCCGGCGACGCTGTGCAGTCTAAGGTCCTGCTCAGCGGCCAGGCACTTGATGATCTTGCTTGGCGACCCGACGGAACGGAGCTCGCGCTGGCCGTGGGGGCATCAACACCGCAGGGCTTTAAGAAGCGTATTGTGGTGATTTCCCCAAATGGCCGTCAGGCCCCTCAGGGCCTGACGAGTGGTCCGGACGACGGCGTGCCAACCTGGTCATCAGGAGGAAACTGGCTGCTCTTCGTTCGCCAGGCAGGCAGCCACGCCGAGCTCTGGCTGAACAACGTACAGTCCAAAACGATGCTTCGCATTGCCAACGACCTGCCAGCACTGCCAGAAATCCCGAATCTCGACTTCGGCTCATCAGGACTCGTAAGCTACCGAGGAATCTTCTCGTGGTCGGCAGCCAGTCCGACACCATAGTTCGAAGAAACCAAATCGCTTCGTCAGGCTCCTACGACGGCACTGGGAAGCGGTGGTCTCGCAAAGACGCGCGGAAGCCGCTTCTTCCACGCAGTGGGTAGCAGCACGTCGATTGCGTCATCGACCGTGACCACGCCCTGTAATGCCCCACGATCATCGACAACGGGAACGGCGAGAAGGTTGTACTTCGCAATCACGCGAGCCACATCGTTCTGGTGGTCGTGCACGTTGACGGCGATGGGATGGCGCGTCATAAAGGTGTGGAGTGGTGACTGGGGCTGAGCAAGAATGAGCTCCTTGAGGGATACCACTCCAACGAGTCTATCGTCGGACTCTGAATCCACGATATAGAGATAGTAAGCCATTTCTGTGGGAGCACGAGTCTTGCGAAGCTGGTCCATGACATCTTCAGCAGTAAGGTGCTGTGGGAAGGTGAGGCATTCCGTGGTCATAATGCCTCCCGCGGAGTCCTCTGGATAGCCGAGCAACTCCTGTACTTCGCGGGCCTCCGGTGCCTCCATCAGGCTAAGCAACTCTCGCTGCTTGGAGTCTGGAAGATCTCCAAGGACGTCCGCAGCGTCGTCAGGCTTCATCGCCTCTAAGATGTCGGCGGCGCGATCACTCTCCATCTGCTGGAGAAGAGAGACCTGCCGTTCCGGATCTACCTCTTCCATGGTCTCCGCAGCCGTTGCCGGATCGAGCGCCTGAACAAATGCAGAGCCCTGGTCGACCGGGAGCTGATCGACGAGAGTCGCCAGGTCTGCTGGGTGAACGGTGGCAAGAGCCCTGCCGGGGACCTTGAGACGAACTGGAGCCCCGTGCGATCCGAACTGATCAACAACATTCCAGGAGATGACGGTGTCAGGCAGCCGCTCAGCCAGCTTGCGCGCCAGAGGGCCCAGACCTAGCCGGCGAATGATTGCCTTTCCGGACACGTCGATGCCCACGAGATGAACAGCGCTATTATGCTGCTCGAGTTGGAGATCGTTCGCCCTGACTACCCGCGAACCTTCGATGTCGAGAATCTGCTTGTCAAGCACGTCCCGCACCAAGCGCACCTCCTTCGGGTCGGGAGTGCCAGCAAAGTCAGCAAGTCGATCGCGTGGAACGGTCAGTATGACACTTTGATCAGAACAATCACCAACGACGGTCCACGGCACCGTGATGCCGCTCTTACCCGTCCCTATCGTCAGGCTGGACACGAGAGGGTACTGCTCGCTAGCTGTGACGCCGACATCAAGCACCTTACCGATACGATCATGGCGTACATCAAACACCGGAGCATTCATCAGCTGGGAAAGAAAAGTCACGGCATCCCCCCTCACCACAAACAACTGCGGACTTGTGAGGAGGGCACCCGACCACTCCGGCCGAGGCGCGCGAACGTAAGGAGTCTCTACCTCAGCCGGCGAAGTGGGATACTGGCCTCATCACAAGGCCGCAACCCGCGGACCCGAAGACGACCGTCAGGAAGCGTTGCTCACCCTGACTAGGACCTTCGTCGAGCACCTTTCCCTTGACTTCCACTACGTTCCACCAGGTCACGGCTGATGGTAGGCACCTGATGAAATCATGACACCTCTAGAGTATACACGCTGTGCACGAGCGCTTCGCCAAGATCACATCGCGTTTCTTAAGAAGCACGGCATTCGGGTGGCCGGCTCCTGGACCGACGTCCCTTAGAGAAACCCAATTGGGTACCATAGGCGCCGATACAGCTATGCTAGACTATAGGCACACTGCGAGAGCAGTGGTGCGCCGCTGGACAGCGGCCCTCAACGGGTAGGTCTAGGCGCGGCTAGGACGTGGATGTCTCCAGACACTCGCATATAGCGGCTAGCGCTTGGTGTTGTCAGTATGCGAGAATACGCGGGAGATGCTGCTCGCCAGGAAGGGGTATTGACGGATGAGCGCCGCGACGTCACCGCTCGTCGCATCGGGAACGCCGCGAGGGTTGCGGGGGAGATCGGTTCGCGGCCACATCGGCGATATTGCCGGGAACTATTGGGTCGGTCGCATCGTCAAGGCGATCCTGACGATTTATCTGGTCGTCACCCTAACCTTCTTTTTAGTCCGGCTCATGCCCGGGAATCCAGTCGAGTCCTTCATTCTCAATCTGGTGCAAACGCAAGGACTAACGTACCCCCAAGCCCAGGCCCAGGCCGCCTCCCTCTTCTCGTTCGACGTAAACGCTCCACTTTGGCAGCAATACGTGGATTACCTTGGAAACCTTCTACACGGCAATCTTGGTGTTTCGATCGTGTCCACCGGGACGCCGGTCAGCGTCATGATCCTGCAGTACTTGCCGTGGACACTCTTCAGTGTCGGCCTGGCACTTCTCATCAGTTTTGTGCTGGGCGTCACGCTCGGTATCCTCATGGCCTACCGGCGCGACACGTTGCCGGATCACGTACTTTCCACGATTGCCGCCTTCATCAGTGGTGTGCCGAATTACCTTCTTGCCATATTGATTGTCGTCTTCCTCGGCATCCGGCTGCATCTCGTTCCATTCACGGCGATGCGCGGATCGCTCTCCCCCGGCGTCTCGCCAAACTTGAGTTTGCAGTTCATTGGTGACGCCCTCTTTCACGCCTCACTCCCCATCGCCGTGTACGTGCTCACTACCGTTGGCGGCTGGATGTTGCTCATGAAGAGCAATACGACGAGCACGCTCGGCGAGGATTACGTCTTGGTGGCGCGGGCGCGCGGCTTACGCGATGGACGCATTACCGCGGCCTATGTTGGTCGCAATGCGATGCTGCCGCTCATCAGCGCCCTGGCTATCTCAGTGGGCTTTATCGTCGGTGGATCCACGGTCATCGAACAGATCTTCGTCTATCAGGGGATCGGCTGGATCTTAGGTTCCGCAATCGTCAGTCTGGACTACACCGTGATGCAGGGGATCTTTCTCATCTTGACGATCTCCGTCGTGGTGTCTAACTTATTGGCGGACTTGCTGTACGGCAAGCTTGATCCCAGAGTACGTATCGCGGGGAGTCAATAAGATGGCCATCGGGACTGCTGCTCCGGATGTTGTGCTGACCACCGACAGCAACGTGCTGGTGCGCTCGGCGCAGAGCGTGGGCGGCCTGCTGCGGTCACTGGCGCGCCGTCCATCGGGCCTAGCCGGCTTGATCCTGGTAACCTTCTTCGTCCTGCTGAGCGCGGTGGGGCCCCTGTTCGTACCCGGCAACTTGCAACCAGACGTCACCGCGATTTACGCTGCGCCTTCGGCGACGCATCCACTCGGCACCGACTCGCAAGGTCGCGACGTACTGGATCAGGTGCTGCTGGGTGGTCGCACGCTGTTGATCATCGCGGTCATCGCAGCGGGGATGTCAACACTCATTGCGGTGACACTGGGCGCCTCGGCAGCGTTCCTGGGCGGCGTTGTGGATGCGATCATCGTAGCGGTGACCGATATGTGGCTCACCATTCCACAGTTCCCGCTCCTGGCCGTGCTAGCGGGTTTCATCCACTTCACTAATCCATCATTCATGGCGGTGATCATCGGCGTCCTGACCTGGCCGTCCCTGACGAGAGCAGTGCGCGCGCAGGTATTGTCGCTGCGCCAGCGCGACTACGTGGAGGCCGCCCGCGCGCTGGACTTAGGCACCCGCCGCATTATTTTCTCGGAGATCTTGCCGAACATGATGGCCTACATCGCCATCAACTTCTCCCTCGGTATGGTCGCCGCCATTTACTTCCAGACGGCCCTCTACT
>JAMCRV010000031.1 GCA_023381555.1 Chloroflexota bacterium
CCATCAAAGCGGTGGAGGTGGAGATCGCGGCCCTTCAATCGCGCAAGCGGGAGCTAGACATAAAGTCGCGGCTGGTTGCGGACCTGAACGCGAGGATCGCACAGGCCCAGCGTGAGGTTGCGGAGATCGAAGTGCAGATCGGTCAGCACCAGCGGCGAATCGAGGAGTTTGAGAAGGTCCTTTCCGAGCGGGCCTCTATCGAAGCCGGTTACACTCGCTTTGTGGATGCCAGAGATACGAACGCTCACCTCAACGAGAAAATGGCTCAATTGATGCACTTGCGAAGCCGTGAGACCGAGCTCGCGCGCGCCGTTGCCGAGGCGAAGAGCGCGCTCGATGCCGATAAGAAAGTGCTGGCGAGCAACGCCGAGCAGCTTCACAAGCGCAGCATTCAGGCCATCCAGCTAGAAAAGCAATTGAGCGCTTTTCGGTCCGAAACCGAAGCGCTGCTCGGATTGGATGCCACGCGCGATGAGAGGCGCGAGTTCGTGCAATCCTGCCGCAGCCAGATCGAGCTGCTCAAGGCGACCAACGCGCAACTGAAGCAAGATATGATCTCGCTGAAAGAGAAGCTCGAGCTCCTTTCCCAGCCCGGAGCTTTTTGTCCGCTGTGCGAGAGCGACCTCGGTCCGTCTGGTCGCGACAATCTGAAGGCCAGGCTCGAGGAGGAAGGACGCCGGATGGGGACCACCTGGCGTGACAACGACGCGCAGGCGAAGAAGCTGGAGCGTGAGGCTCAAATGGGACTGGACGAGATAGCGCGAATAGAGAAGTCGTTGAAGGATCGAGAAGCCTTGCAGCGACAGGTTGTGATGTTTGAGAAGAGCCTGGCCGACGCCCGCGAGGCTGAGGAGCAGTTGACACAGGTTCGCAAGCAGCTAGACGACGTGATCGGCCGGCTCGAACGCGGCGATTACGCCAGGCGAGAGCAGGAAGAGCTGGCGAATGTCCGAGCGCAAATGCTTTCCCTGGAGTACGACGAGGCACGCCATCGCGAGGTGAAGCAGCTCGCTTCAGCGCTTCAAGAATATGAAGGACTCAAGTCACGGGTTGAGACCGCCGCGGAGCGCGTTGGCGAGGAGCGTGCGGCGATGGAGCGCGTGCGAAAGGCTGAAGCTCGCTGGCGAGCGGTGTTGGACGACGATACGAGGCAGCGCGATCAGGTGCGAAGCGAGCTTCGAGATTTGCTGGACCTGGAGCAGAAGTTGCACGTCGCGCAGCAGAATCTTGAAGAGAGCATGGCTCAGCAGGCCAGGGCTCGCCAGGAGCTCGGCCAGGCGCAGCAGATGCTCAACTTCTGCCGCTCTCGCGAGCAGCAGCGCGAAGAGAAGCTAGCGGCACAGGTGAAAGCTTCGCAGGAAAAGGCCATTTGGGATGAGCTCAGGACTTCTTTCGGCAAGAACGGAGTTCAGGCGATGATCATCGAAAGCGCTATCCCCGAGATCGAGCAGGAGGCTAATTCGCTGCTGGCGAAAATGACCGACGGCAGGCTCCACGTCACGCTTGAGACCCAGAGAGAAAAGAAGGGTAGCGACGAGGTCACCGAAACCCTCGACATCCGCGTTGCCGACGAGTTGGGACTGCGGCGCTACGAGAGCTACAGCGGCGGCGAGGCTTTCAGGGTCAACCTGGCGCTTCGTATCGCGCTGAGCAAGCTTCTAGCGCGAAGGGCCGGCGTGAGACTTCAGACGTTAGTCATCGACGAGGGTTTCGGCACTCAGGACAGCTTCGGTCGCGAGCGCCTGGTCGAGGCCATTAACGGCATCAGCGGTGACTTCGAGAAAATCATCGTCATCACCCACATCCAGGATCTCAAAGACGCCTTCCCCGCGCGCATTGACGTCGTCAAAGACGTCGATGGCTCAAGGGTGGAGGTCGCTACCTATTGAATGTAGGTCAGGCCCGTCGTGGTCGCAATCCCAACGAGGACAATCAAACCATCGCCGGCTGGGGCAGTCGAACCACCGCCGGTAGGGGCAGGTTTCAAACCTCATCGATGCCTCCCTGGACCGCCGTCTGACGGCCTGCGCTTGCCAATCGACGAAAATGGTTTTCGTGCTTCCGCCGAGTACCTGGTCGGGAGTGGCTGTTGGCCGGGCACGAACGGAGCCCGCGAAAGCCTGGCCAGAACCCCGACGCATTTGCCCACGTCAGACAGGACCTGCGAGCCAGAGAACAGGGCAATCTGCCAGCCGTGCATTTCGAGCTGTTGCTGGCGCTCATTACGCTCCGCAGTCCCCGATGGACCCGTCCGCCAGTCCCAACCCCAGATCTCGGCCCCAGTCCGCCGTTCTGGTACGGCGAAGTCGAGACGATAGGTGAGTAATGGGTGCTGGCAGCGTAACTGAAGTCCCTGCGCGTAGGCCCTGGCGAAAAAGAGACGCTGGATTGCCGACTCGCATTTGGCCGCTTCCTCTCGCGCCGCCTCGGGGAGTCCGTGGAGTATATCAGGTGCGGGTATTTGTTCTTCCTCAGATTCGGGAAGTTGCACTGTGGCCATTCCGCCCGGCCAACGGACTATCGCGGTCGCCACTCGCTCAGAGAGCATTTTGCCCAGAGCATCACTCAACCGCCTCTGGTTCAGATCTTTGCCGAGAGACTCCAAATCGGTGCCCCACCAGCACCCCAATACTATCAGCAGTTTGCCATCGCGGTAACGCTGGGTGGCAATCGGCCGGCACGACCGAAATACCGCACGACCGATATCCGGCTCTTTGTCTAATAGTCGCTGGGTGATCATCTCCCAGGACCAGATAATGCGTTGTAGTTCCACGTTGTTTAATATGCTCTAATCTGCTGGTCGATGTCAAGCGAGGCAGCGATCGACATCGCAACTGCCGCATCTTCTTCTCAGAATGTGTTCAACCGTACTAACGGCTAAACAAATCAGGCTATTCGTCTCTTGCTCAACAGTTTGAGCGGCGCTACACTGGTTGCACGGCTGAAGGTGCAGCAATGCTCCTCAACTGCTGCATCTTCAGCCTGGTGAGGTGATGGGTGCCGATCACGAGGCAATCAACACGACTTCTTCCTGCACTGGCGACGTAACTGCCGGGCCCTGGTCGCTCATAAAAACGTTGATCTCAGAACGAACGCCAAACTCGGGCATGTACACGCCTGGCTCGATCGTGAAGGCTATGCCGGGGCTGATGCGACGCGTGTCGCGCGTCTCGAAGCTATCCAGATTTACGGCGTAGCTGTGCACTGTCTTGCCCAAGCTATGGCCCAGGCGGTGCGTGAAATAAGCGCCGTAGCCGCTGCTGGCGATAAAGTCCCGCGCGCACTCATCAACCTGCCATCCCTGCAAAAACTCCCCTCGTCTGAAGGCTTCCTGAATGAAGTCCAATGCCAGATTGCGGGCGTTCTTGACTATATCGAATGCCTTTCGATGTGCCTCCGGCACTTCGTCTCCTGCGAATGCCACCCACGTGATGTCGCCGAACACGGCGTTCTCTTGCTCCTCTTTCGCCCATAGGTCGATAAGGATCCAGTCGCCAGGGCGAATCTGCTGGCTTGTCCCCGGCGTCGGCTCGTAATGCGGGTCGCCGCTGTGCTCGTTGACCGCCACGATGGGACCGCTATCTGTGATCAGGTGTTCCGCCACAAAGCGCAGCCGAATGAACTCGCACACGTCGTGCTCTGTTACCCCGCTGGATAGATTGCCGCGGATGAACTGGAAGGCTTCGTTGACTATCGTGCCCAACTGGCGAGCAGCAGAGGCTTGCGAATCTGCCTGGGCTTTATCGAGCCGGCCGATGGCGTGCTGGACGACGTCGGCGGATGAGACTACGGCGGCGCCCAGGCTCTTCACCAACTCGACCGTGCCGGCGTCGACACGCGAGATAACAGGCAGGGCCGCCAACGGGGAATACTCCATCGCCACAGTCTGCCCGACCCGAAGTATCTCGCCCAGGTGGTGCTGCATGTCCCTTCGCCCAGAATAGACGCTGGTTTTCAAACCGAGGTCTGAGAACTTGCCAGTGTCGACCTTATGCGCGATCAAGACCGGGTCTCCGTGGGCAGGGATGAAAAACCAGCACGGCCGCGTCACGTGAGCGCTTCTGCCAAGAGCTTCCCAGAAGATTGGGTTGAGTTGTTGAAAGTCATAGAGAAGCCAACCATCCAGCGAATGATCTTGCAGGTAACTCTTGACACTGCCGATGTCTATCAAAGCGCTCCCATCCTTTCCCGTAGGCCTGATGGCGTGAGCTGGTGTCGGTAAAGGACCTCGAACGCTTCCTTCAGTTTCCCAGCACGCTTGGCGCGCGCGTAATACTCCTCGACGAGACGGCCGCCCGCCCAATAGGTGTACGAGTAAGGTTGCCACAGGGGGTGAGTGAGGAAACTGAGTCGTTTTTCTGCCCTCTGCCGCGTCATCAGTCCCTTGGTTTCGAGGTACTCGCGGCAAGCGTCCGTTCCTAGACCCTGGTCGTGCAGCATCAGGGTCGCGTTCACGTCGCAACCACGCCGCAGCTTGCGCAGAAGCGTCGCTATTTGCTGGTCCGCATCTGGTTCCTCGCTGGCGATGAAGGTGCCTGCTGTCGAAGCGATGCCTTCGCTCAGAACCGCGCTGGGAGTGTTTATCAGCATGATGCTTTCTTCGAGGAAGCCGCGGCCTCGGTAAAGCACCATCTCCTTAGTGGCATGATCGGTGTGATGGCCAGGATAAGTCTCGTGTGTTACGAGGTCTTCTGTCTCGATCCTCGTCCGCGGAATGTCGATGTTGACCTGAATGAGCGATTTGAAATCGCCCTGGTACCAGTTATAGCCGCTCCAGGGTTGATTCTGCACCGCCTCGACACGTACGTCCTCGCCAGGAGGCAGCTCGACGATCTGCTTCGTTCTTTTCCTGGCCTCTTCGAGCACGTGGTTGATGAGATCGAGGAGCGCCGGACCGCTCACGTACCGGTCCTGTTCCCACCGAGCCACGGCGTCGGCGAGGTCCCCAACGTATCCCAGAGCTGCCAGCGCAGCCGCGATTTGCTGCCGGTGTGCTTCCAGTTCGGCCTCGTCCGCCGGGGTTGGATCGATGTCGAAGAGGCGCTGAACGTATTGGCGGAAATCGCCCTGCTTGGGGAAGGGCTGGCCCGTTTTCGCTTCGATTTGCGCGGCAAGAGCTTCCAGTTGCTTGACCAGGAAAGTGCGGCGTTCGACGCCGGCGACCTCAGATGCTGCTCGTCCTCGCAGTTCGGCGCATCGCTGGTCGAGCGTGGCCAGAGGGAGCGTTCCTTCATTAGCTACCTCATCTATTAGTGCCTTCGGCCCAAAGTAGGCGTCAACCAGG
>JAMCRV010000036.1 GCA_023381555.1 Chloroflexota bacterium
GAGCCCTGCTTATCTACAGGCCGGGAGTCCTTCAGGCATTCGCCTCTTCAATACCATCGGCATGCAGCATATGATCGCTGTCGATCCCTCTCTCTCCCTTGCCCGGCTAGGGCTGATCGGGCCATTCCAAGGACCAAAACAGCCGCAGTACGCCGCAGCGGAGCGCGTGCTCCGGGATAATCTCAATGACATGCTCTCAGGGAGAGCCAGCCCTGCGGCGGTGCTCAGAGCGGCTACCCAGGCAGGTAACGCCGGGTTATCGTAATCTGCCAGCCCTCACACGCCGCAGCAGACGGCTCGCAGCTCGGGCCGTGCGACCGGCCTGCTATCCTCCAGGAACAACCAGGAGACACGTCAGCAGTATGCCTCAGGAGTTCGATGGATCCCAGAGTCAGTAGTACTCCTCTCACGACACTATGCACCACGAAGCAAGTTCAGGGCGAAACCTGTATGGCCAACACGATAGGCCCTACACTCTACAAAAGAGGGGCGTCGGTGCAGAGAATCTGAGAGGTCGAGTACCGCCGCTCCGTCCTGCAGGTCAGCGTCAACGCGCTCACCTCTGCATAATCGCCAGGAGCTGACCATGGAGATTCTATCTTGGTCTTGGTTTAGCAGGAAGCTCGTCCGTCGTAGCCATTCAAGGCTTGGATTGCACTGGCACGGTTATATCGTGGCACTCACCGGGGTGGCACTGATGAGCACACTCATTGGCCTGGTGCGGTCTTACGTCCACATCGAGAATATCTCAATGCTCTACTTGATCGTAGTCATGACAGCAGCCATCGCCTTTGGCCGTGGCCCAGCAATTGCGGCATCCGTGGCGGCCTTCCTGATCTTCGACTGGTTCTTCGTACAACCGTTCAACAGCATCACCGTCAGTGATCCCGCCGAGTGGCTGGCGCTGCTACTGCTTCTATTGACGGCGATGGTTACTGGACAACTCATGTCCGCCGTCCGGCACCGGGCCGTGCAGGCGCAGCAGCGCGAGCGGGAAGCGACGGTGCTGTACGACGTGGTGCGACTGATGAGCGACGGCGACCTCAACCAGTCGCTCCAAGCAGTGGCCGAACGTTTGCGTGGCGAGTTGGAACTCGCGGGCGTCATCATCGCCCTGACCGACCGTGCTGGATCGGTCATCCGGGCGACAGCAGGCGAGGAAGAGGCTCTCCAGCTGGCCGAAGTGGCTGCGACGCTTCCTAGGCAGATGTTACACCTCGGCCATCCGCCCAGAGGCAACCTGCGTGCGGCAGCCGGAGATTGGGTACGTATCTTGCCGTCCCGGCTGAACCGACGTGACCCACCATCAACCGATAACCTTCTGTGGATAGTTCCCGTCACAGTCCACGATCGCCGCATCGGCGTCCTGACCTTGGTACGCCCTTCAGTGGTAGGAGTGTTCAACACAGTAGAGGACCGCCTGCTCTCCGCCCTTAGTGTGCAGCTCGGCCTGACCGTGGAGCGCCTGCGCCTACAGCGTGAAGTCGTGGAAGCCGAGGTGCTGCGCCGGACGGACGAGCTGAAGACGGCGCTGCTCAACGCCGTCTCTCACGACCTACGCACGCCCCTAGCCTCTATCATCGCCTCAGCAGGCAGCCTCCGCCAGCAGGACGTACTATGGACGGAGGCCGAGCGCCAGGAGTTTGCTCAGGCTATCGAAGAGGAGGCCCAGCGCCTGAACGACATCGTCGGCAACCTCCTCGATCTGTCACGTATCGAAGGGGGAAGCCTCCATCCGGAAAAGGGCTGGTATGATCTCGGCGCTCTGATTGATGACGTCCTTGGTCGATTGCGACCACGAACGGCGCACCATCTCGTTCACGTTGCGGTACCGGTCGATTTGCCACCGGTACCCCTCGATTATGTAGAGATCGATCAAGTCCTCTCCAATCTCATCGAGAATGCAGCGAAGTACACGCCGGCTGGTACAGAGATTGAAGTCTGTGCCAGGCGGAATTGTGATGAGGTGGAGCTAGAAGTCGCAGACCGGGGACCAGGCATTCCACCGGATGCGCTGCCCAGACTGTTTGAGCCGTTCTACCGAGTTGGCGGGCTAGGACCGCGACCGCAAGGAACAGGCGTTGGCTTAACCGTAGCGAAGGGCCTCATCGAAGCTCACGGCGGCCGCATCTGGGCGGAGAACCGCCCAGATGGTGGCGCGCGCTTCACTTTCACCTTGCCTTTGTCGGAAGCCAACGAGCATACGGACGGGCAGGAACGCCGTCCGTGAATCGCCTAGTAGGAGCGCACATTCTGGTGGTCGATGACGAGCCAGCAATCGTCCGGGCTGTGCGCACTAATCTGACACGGCACGGTTTCCAGGTCGAGACGGCGGCAAGCGGGACAGAAGCCCTCGCTGCCTTTGACACGCATCATCCGGACCTCATCCTGTTAGACCTGGGGTTACCGGACACGAGCGGATTGATCGTCATCCGCCACATACGGTCGCGTGATAATGTGCCCATCATCATCCTGTCCGTGCGAAGCGAGGAGCACGACAAGGTCGCAGCACTGGATATGGGTGCCGACGATTACCTCACCAAACCGTTCGGTATCGGTGAACTGCTCGCGCGCATTCGCGTAGCCCTACGCCACGCGGCCCGACCGGCGGCCGGAAGTGCAGCCGTCTTCCGCAGCGGTGATCTAGAAGTAGACCTCGAACGGCGCAAGGTCACAGTCGCTGGCGAAGAGACCCATCTCACCCCAACCGAATATCAATTGCTGAAGGTCTTCATCAGCCATCCCGACAAGGTACTGACCGACCGCATGCTACTACAGCAAGCGTGGGGACCGGAGTACGGCTCGGAAGCGCACTATCTGCACGTCTACGTCGCGCGCCTTCGCAAAAAGCTCGAAGCCGACCCGCAGCAGCCACGCTACCTCATGACAGAGCGGGGTGTCGGCTACCGGCTGCTGTCGGACGAGCACTAGCCCACGCCCCTCCTCTACCAATCAATCAAAAGAACAGTACTTCTCCGACGTCACACAGTGCCGTATCTGAATCGTTGAGCAAACGTTGAAACCATCCCCCAAGAATGTTGACGTGCTGTTGAGCGACCTGCCCAGACAATAACCATGACGAGCGCAAAGAGGCGCCAAGGCAATAACGTAGAGGCTTTGCTAGCGCCATTCGGTATCTGCGCAGGGAGAATAGCGATGTATCAGCGCATTCTGGTAGTCGAAGATGACGTACGGCTCCGTCAGGTCATCGTGCGTAACCTCTCGGCACGTGGGCACTTGATGCGAGAAGCAGCGACAGCAGACGATGCCATAGCCGCCATTCTGGAGGACCTACCCGACCTACTGCTACTCGACCTCAATCTGCCGGACCGCAGCGGGTGGGACGTCTTACGAGAGCTGCGCGCGCGGAACGTTGCAGTGCCAACGGTGATCGTCTCGGCGGTCCGGGCCGTTCCCAACCGGCTGGCGGAATTCCATCCCTTGGCGTATCTCCCCAAGCCGTTCCCGATCGAAGTATTGTTGCGTCTCGTCCGCACCGGCGCGATCGCTGTGGAGGGCGACAGCTCCAAAGCAGAGCCTCTGACACACGACTTGACGATATGGCCGCACCGCGAAGGCGACAGAAATGACGCCCGATTCGCCGTACGAGCGACTTATCGCGACGCTTGCTGTACCTTCGACGCCCTCACCGTGGGGTTAGCCGGCATTGGTAGATGGGTAACGCCGGTATCCTCATCATGTATACGGCCAGCAGTGTCCGCGAAGAGGCCGTAGCAACTGGGCTAGTCAGGGAGGATTGCAGTGCCGGATCTGGTGTTTGTGACGCTCACCTGCGCCTTCTTCATCATGTGCCTCGCCTACCTAGCCGGATGCGGCCGGCTTTGACACGACACGAAAGTGGCAAAGGAGTGACCTATGTCTATTGCCGACATCGTGTATGGCCTGGTGGCAGTACTGCTGCTCGGCTACCTCGTGGTGGCCTTGCTGCGACCGGAACAGTTCTGAAGGGAGCACTCCCAACCGTGCCTGACACTGCGTACGACCCCGTCTGCTCCGCCAGCCGTCTCGACCGGGCCTGTGCACTGGTCATACAGCATCCTGAGCTCGTCGCAGCGGTTTGGGTATGCGCCCTGCCGCGCTGCGGCGAAACCCAGGCGGCAATCCACCTCGCCAAGCAGACGTGGAACGTGCAGATCCGCACGCTGCCGTCGCTCTACACGAAAGGGGTCGATGTCGAAGTCCAGGGCGCCCCCGCGCGGGGAGATATCCTGGTCACGGAGCGACAAGAACAGCGGCGGTCTGTCTGGTGGCGTCGCTTTAGACTCGGGCTGATTCTCCGACAGACAGAGGGTCGCCTGCAGAGGGTACTAGGATGAATACTACTGTACCCGGCATCGCCGAAATCGTCCTCTTCTTGGTCCTGCTGCTGCTCCTGACCAAGCCCTTAGGCACCTACATGGCGGCGGTCTACGCGGGCCGGCACACCTGGCTCGATCCAGTGCTGCGTCCAGTTGAGAGTCTCATCTATCGCCTCTGCGGCATCGATTCCGCCCAAGAGCAGACCTGGCTCGGCTATGGCATCGCTATGCTGGTGTTCAACGCCGCGGGTCTGCTGCTGCTCTATGCCATCCTGCGTCTACAGGGCATCCTGCCCTTCAATCCAGCTGGACAGGGCGGAGTTGATCCCGCCCTCGCCTGGAACACAGCCGTGAGCTTCGCCACCAACACCAACTGGCAGAACTACGCGGGTGAGACGACCATGTCCTATTTCAGCCAGATGGTTGGGCTGGCCGTACACAATTTCACTTCTGCTGCCACCGGCATGGCCCTCGCTATCGCGCTCATCCGCGCCTTAGCCCGTCACAGCGCCCGTACACTGGGGAACTTCTGGGTAGACATGACGCGCAGCATCCTCTACATCCTGCTCCCCATCTCCTTTGTGCTGGCGCTGGTGCTCATCTGGCAAGGCGTTCCGCAAAACCTCAACGCCTACACACACGTCACGACGCTACAAGGCGGCCATCAAATCATCGCCCAGGGACCAGTAGCCAGCCAGGAGGCAATCAAGGAGTTGGGCACCAATGGCGGTGGCTTCTTCAATGCCAACTCCGCACATCCCTACGAGAACCCGACGCCGCTCAGTGACTTCCTGGAAAATCTTGCCTTGATTGCGATCCCCGCCGGATTGCTCTACACCTTCGGAGTGATGGTCG
>JAMCRV010000065.1 GCA_023381555.1 Chloroflexota bacterium
AGGCATAGAGATCCAGTCGTTGACGAAGCGTCACGTTGAGGCTCCGGATACCCCCACCGATTGGCGTGGTCAAAGGACCTTTGATCGAGACGAGGTAGGTCTCCAACGCCTCGAGAGTCTGCTCCGGAAGCCACTCTCCCGTTTGTTGGAAGGCCTTTTCTCCAGCGTAGACCTCGTACCAGTGGATCTTGCGCTGTCTGCCATAGCTCTTTGCCACAGCAGCATCGAAGACGCGCACCGACGCCCGCCAGATGTCCGGACCTGTTCCGTCGCCTTCGATGAAAGGAACAATCGGCTGGTCCGGAACCCGAAGCTGTCCACTCACCGCGGTGATTGGCTCGCCGCTGGTTGGCGGCTCCCAACGTGAATCGCTCATGCTGTCTCCCCACCTACCCGCTAGAGAGCGGCCTTCACCAATGCCGGTATCTGCTCGATCGTATCGGCAAGCGGTACGCCCGCAGCTTGAAATGCTGCCACTTTTGCCTCAGCGGTGCCGCGATTGCCAGAGATGATTGCTCCGGCATGGCCCATGCGCTTTCCGGGAGGGGCAGTTCGCCCTGAGATGAAGCTCACGGCCGGCTTCTTAGCGTGAGCCGCAATCCACTCCGCTGCTTCTTCCTCCGCTGCACCGCCGACTTCACCTAACAAGACGATGACTTCGGTCTGGTCGTCATCGTTGAATAGCCCCAGGATGTCCCGAAAGCTACTTCCCACGATGGGATCACCACCGATGCCTACACACGTGCTCTGACCCAAACCCGCCTTTGTCAGTAAATTCACCACTTCGTAGGTCAGGGTTCCACTGCGTGAGATGAGGCCGACGGGTCCCTTCTGGAAGATGTTTCCCGGCATGATCCCTGCTTTTCCCACTCCTGGCGTCGTCACACCGGGACAGTTGGGGCCGATAAGGCGCGCACCCTTGTTCTTGACGAAGTAGTAGGCTCGCAAGGTGTCGAGGACGGGCATGCGATCACTGATGCAGACAATCAGCTCGATGCCGGCGGCTGCCGCCTCCATGATCCCGTCGGCAGCACCGGGTGCTGGAATGAACCCAACCGAAGCGTTGGCACCAACTTCGCGTACCGCCTCGGCTACGGTGTCAAACACTGGCAGCTCCAGGTGCTGTTGCCCTCCTCGACCTGGAGTGACGATGCCCACGACTCTTGTGCCGTACTCGAGCATCGTCTGTGTCTGGAACGATCCTTCTCGTCCCGTGCCACCCTGAACGACCAAGCGAGAATCCGGACCCAGGAGAATCCCCATCGCTCAAGCGCCTCTTCCATTGATGAGCGCGATGATCTTTTCCGCTCCATCTGCTGCGCTCATCGCCGGCACCAGATCAGCTTCTCTCAGAATCGCGCGCCCCTCTTCCTCTCGCGTGCCAGCCATGCGGACGACGATTGGCACTGTCGTACCAAGGGCACGCACTCCTTCGACCACCCCCCTGGCCACCTCGTCTCCACGGGTAATTCCGCCGAAGATGTTGATGAATACGCCCCGGACACTGGGATCCTGCAGAATCACTTCCAGGGCGCTCTGGACGACATCCGCCTTCGCCCCGCCGCTCACGTCGAGAAAGTTGGCAGGTTTGCCTCCGTGAGCCGCGACGACATCCATCGTGTTCATCGCGAGTCCAGCGCCGTTCGCCATGATGCCCACGTCACCGCCAAGGTGAACATAGTTGAGATTGCGACGCTGGGCCTCCACCTCGAGAGGGTCTTCTTCACTCGCCTGGCGGAAAGCTTCGAGCTCCGGATGGCGGTAGAGGGCATTGTCATCGATCTCAAACTTGCCATCAGCGGCAATCACATCGCCACTACTCGTGATGACCAGCGGGTTGATCTCCACCAAGGAAGCGTCGTACTGCCAGAACAGCTTCCAGACAGTAGCCGCGCCCTGAACGACCTTGCGGTAGACAGCACGATCGACACCGGCAGCAAAGGCCATATCCTGCAGCTCGAAAGAGAGCGGACCTCGCCAGATATCGGGTGTCAGCCGGATCAGCTTCTCAGGATGGGTAGCCGCCACTTCTTCAATGTCCATACCCCCCATTGTGCTAAGCATGAGCACAATGTGTTTCCCGTCCCGGTCGAGCACAGCACCAAGGTAATACTCCTTGGCGATGTCTAGAGCCTGCTCCAGAAGCACCTGGTGGACGGTATAACCTTTGAGACCAGCACCCAGCATTCGTCGCGCCAGCTCACCTGCCTCCGCAGGGTTGCTCGCAACTTTGATAAATCCCGCTTTTCCACGACCACCAACGTGTACCTGTGCTTTGACGACGCATCGACCGAGTTGTTCAGCCGCCGCCATCGCTTGTTCAGGCGTGGTGGCCACCATCCCTTTCGGGACGCTCAATCCTGCTCCACCAAAGACCTGCTTGGCTTGGTATTCGAACAGTCGCATGATTGCTCCGTGTTACTAACACTCACCGTCGCAGTGCTCCATAGAGGCGGTCGCAACGGCCCTGACGCCGCAGTATCGCAGCCCGCTCACGCGGCTGTCAAAGACCTACAATCGTCGCGAGAGTTCCTCCGTACCAGAAGCGTATGCAAGAACACGCGTGGCTACATCACTGCATCGGTGAGTACGGTGTGGGTTGGAGCATCGTGTTAACTACTCGAGCCACAATCTGCCCCGATTGTTCCGTCGCGTTGCGCGCCGCGATCCAATCTGGATCGGTCGCGAAGGCAGTCCACTTTCGTTCCCGCTCCGCCAGACTTTCCCACTGGACGAGGTACGTGAGCCGATCATTCCTACCAATGACGTCCGTCCAGTACCCCACGACGGTGATGCCATGCTTCTCAAAAAACTTCGATGTGATGGTCGCAAACCGCTCGTGTAGGGCCGCCATGCGGCCGGGGACCGTCTCATAGATGCGCAGCTCGTAAAGCACCGGTATCCCCTCTCCTTGCAAACTTTCCACGCTTGCTAGCGCTAGAAACCTCAACCAGCGTTCAGCGCATCTGTTCCTGCTGGCGTCCCTGCTCATAGGTGGCCCGTTGCTCCGACAGCCGGGGCGGTACGGGCACATCCCACCATCCCGTCTTGACAGTTCCTGCGAGCGGGAAGTCACGCGCCACGGTGATCTCGAGCAGCGCCGGGCCACGTGTCGCGCGTGCGCGCTTTACCGCCGGAATAATCTCCTCAGGCTGGTCAATTCTCTCTCCATGCAAGCCGAAGTTGCGAGCGATAGCGGCGAAATCGGGCGAGTAGACGGAGCCATCCCGGCAGAGGAAGTCAGTCATTGCCAGCCGCCCAAAATTCGCGAGCTGCCCACCCTTGATGGAGATCCATCCGGAGTTGTTGAGCACCACGAATAGCACCGGGAGATCCTGCATCGCCGCGACGGCCATTTCCTGCATCGTCTGCATGAAGTCGCCATCGCCCGCGATACCCACAACTTCTCGATCGGGAAAGGCAAGCTGGGCGCCGAGCGCCGCCGGCACGGTGAACCCCATAGTGGAAAAGCCACCAGAGGTGATGTGCGTGCGCGGCTCGTAGATCGGAAAATCCTGGCGCACGACTGCCTGGACGACTCCCGCTCCCGTGGTCACGATGGCCTCTCTGGACAGCGCCGCCCGCAGCTCAGCGACAGCGCGCTGCTGAGTCATCGGTAACACGTTGACATCGCGTCGCTCGGCCTTCACTCGTTCCCAGCGCTGCCTTTCCCGCTGGATCTGTTGGTACCAGGCGCTATCGCGATAGATCCACGCCGTCCGTGCCCCATCGAGCGCCGTGAGAAGATCTTCGAGCGCGGCACGGGCGTCCGCTTGGATACCGGCCGCAACAGGATAGTTCTTACCCAGCTCGTGGCTATCGATGTCGATCTGGACGAGCTTGGTCGGTGGAATGCTGAATGTGACACCAGGCCGGTACGACGATGCCGACCAGTCGGTGAAGCGACAGCCAACAGCGAGGATGACATCGGCACTCGCGGCAAGGGCATTGCCACTCGTACTGGCCGTGTCTCCAATGCTCCATCCGTTGAGCTCGTGCTCCTCGGAAATCGCCCCTTTGCCCATCCAGGTCGTCACGACAGCGGCGCCCAAACGCTCTGCAACACGGACGAGAGCCTCACTTGCTTCAGCGGTGATCACCCCCCCACCTGCGACGATCACCGGTCGTTGAGCTGAACGCAACAGAGAAGCCGCTTGCTCGATGAGCTGCGGATCGGCCCGTAGCCTCCCAGAGCTACGGCGCTCACACGGATCAGGAACTTCGACGTCAGCAGCATCGGCTTGAACATCCATCGGCAGGTCCAGCAGCACGGGTCCAGGCCTGCCGGAGAGCATTTCAGCAAATGCTCGCTGTATCACGTAGGGAACCACCTCGACGCTACTTGGCTGCCACCAGCGCTTCACGACGGGCTCGAATATCCGCGCATTGTTAGCATCGTGCACGCGATCGATTTCTTGAAGGACCGTATGTCCACGCATATACGTGTGTGTTGATCCTGTCATGAGTAGCACCGCCGTCGAATCAGAATAAGCGGTAGCAACCCCCACAACGGTGTTTGTGGCACCGGGTCCGATGGAAGTGAAAGCCGCCAGCGGTCGACCAGTAGCCCGATAGTAGCCATCGGCGAGGTGTACGGCACTCTGTTCGTGCATGACCGGTATTAACCTGAGATTCGGCGATTTCTCACTCATCGCATCGACGAGGGTCCAGATTCCATGTCCGGGTATTCCTGCGGCAAAAGGCACCCGCTCCCGGACAAGATACTCCGCAATAATGTCTGCGCCGGTGCGCTGCATCGTGCACTTCCTCTCTTCTGCGAGTGCGCTGCACACAAAGTGCGTAGCAAGTATAGTGAGCACGGATCAAAGAGGGAACGGACGGCAGGAGACTACCTGCGAACACTCGGAGAGAGTCCGCAATGAGTATACGAGTAGGCACAGCACCGATCACGTGGGGCGTCTGCGAGATCCCCGGATGGGGTGATGAGCTTCCACCACAGCGCGTTCTCGCCGAGATGGCAGCACTCGGCTTTGCCGGTACCGAGCTCGGTCCGTGGGGCTATCTACCGTCTCCAGCGGGACGGCTGCGCACCGAGCTCAAGCGTTACGGACTCGCCCTCATTGGAGGTTTCTGTCCCGTAACACTGCATCGATCAGACACCTTTGATGAACAACTCACGTTCGGCATCGGCGTGGCATCTCGGCTGCACGACCTGGGCGCCACCGTATTCGTCCTCGCTGAGGCTGGTGATGAAGTACGACGAACCACAGCCGGGCATCCTGATCGCAGCGCTGCTCCTAAGTTCACCGGCGGCGAGTGGGGACGCTTCGTCGAAGGCGTCAGCGAACTTGCCCGGCGCGCCGCGGACATGGGATTAATCACCGCCTTTCACCCTCACGCCGGCACCTACATTGAGACTGAGCCAGAGATCGAGGAGTTGTTGCGGCGCACACCATCCGACCTGGTTGGTCTCTGTATCGATACCGGACATCTGCTTTTCGGTGGTGCCGACCCCATCCCCCTCACGCTCCGCCATGCCGCACGCGTACGGCACGTACACGTCAAAGATGTCAGCAGTCAGGTGCTCAAGGCTGTCCGATCAGACCATCTGTCCTATCTCGAGGCAGTCGACCAGGGAATCTTCGTGCCTCTTGGCGATGGCATGGTCGACATCCCCAGCTTTCTGCGCGCGCTTCAAGCAGTCAACTACGACGGCTGGGTCGTGCTCGAACAAGATGTGAGGCTCCAGCTACCAGAGAGCGGCGACATTCCTCGGCTCAATGCTAAGAGAAGCCGGCAGACCCTGCTGTCATTCGGCCTCTAGGTACATTACACCTCTTGCCGACAGCCTGAGAAGCGGAGCCGGGGTAGAACGACGCTACATCAGCGAAACGGCGACACGCCATTCCAGCCGTTCCAACCGCCGGCGAAACCTACGGATGGCTTGCTCGGTATCATGCGCTCGTACATTGAGACCAGTGTCCACCGCCTGAGCGCCTTCGGCGGTGAGGCGTGCTCGCTCCTCTGCGAGGAGCCGGAGAATCCCAATGTAGATACCTGCCTGTGTCCTCACTCAACAACTCTCCCGCGTGGTAGACTCCCCGAGTAACGAGACTACGGCAAAGTGGAAAAGAACTCCAAGAGTTGCAGCAATCAACAAGCGGCCTGTATGTCACAGGGTCCTGCTGTCCCGGCAACCTGTGCTCGAATCAGTGTGTAGCGACTGCAACTCCGCGCTGCTCGTCTACTTCGGGACTCGTGGCAACGACTCGATCCAATGCTCCGACGCTGGGCAGCGCCAATACGAAGACGCTTCCTCCTCCAGGATTGGATTCGTATGTCAGAGTGCCCCCCATCTTTTGAGCGAGTCCGCGACAAATGTACAAACCGACACCGGTGCCAGCAGCATTGCCGCGATTTGAGCCCCGGTAATAGGGCGCGAAAATCATCTCCCGTTCGTTCTCCGGAATGCCGATGCCGCGATCAGACACGCGCGTCTGAATCACGAGGTGTTCGCCATCCGTTCTGCTGCCCCGAACGCTCACCATCACCGGCTTACCCGGAGGCGAGTACTTTGTTGCATTAGCAAGGAGGTTATCGAGAATGCGATTGAGAGCAGTGCCGTCAGCACGAACCGCTAATCCCTCCGCTGTCATAGCATCAAACAAGATTGGATGCTGCTGATCAGCGGCTGAGGCCGTGACCGCACGCTCGATCGCTTCCTGCAGCGATACCGCGCTCAGCTTCAACGCCTCTTGCTCCAGGCGACTCGCTTCGACGAGATTCGTAATCATGCCGGACAGGCGGTCCAGCTGACTGAGACTGACGGTCAGAGATTTCCGAGCGTGGTCATTCTGCCCGCGATCAACGCTGCGAAGCGCAAGCTCGACATATCCGCGGGCGGCCGTGAGCGGCGCCTTCAGGTCGTGGGCAAGAATCCCAACCATGCGTCGCTGATGTTCTGCTGCCGCCTTTTCATGCATCGCAGCTTCCTCAGCCCGCAAGCGCTCGGCACGGTGAAATGAAGCGAGCAACCCGACTGTTACCGTCACGGCTGTGTAGGTCAACAAGTACACCAATATGCGTAGCAGGCTCCGCGTAGGGAGCTGATCAGGATTGACGAGATTCTCAGCTGCCACAGAGAGCAGCGAAGACACCAGGCCGACACGTAGCCCCCACCGCAGTGCAAGCGCTAGCACCAAGAGGAGATACAGCGCATCCGGTGGCAAAACGTCTTGATAAGATCCGAGTAGACCCAGCACTAAGCTGAGCCCCACAATGCCACCAATCACTTCGAGGTACGGACGAAGAGCCTGCGGATGGCGAAACTCGTATGCCCTGCGTAACGCCGTGAGCACGAGCCGGATGACCCTCTGCACTACTCGCCGCACCTTCCTGGCGTCTCTTCGCAACTGTCTTCAGTGTAGGTGACTTCCGAGGACAAGGAGTGACATGCTCCCCCTAGGTACTAGCAAGGTCGCGGGCACAACTGCACGAGGCTTGCTGCATCTTGTCCATCAGTTGAAATTGGAATACTGCTCAGTTCTTTGGCGTCGTATCCTGATCGTGCACAGAAAATAAACCTTGCCCGATTATTCATGACGGGAGAGAGCACCAAATTGTCACCAGTAGTCGGAATCGTGGGTGCGGGCCAGCTCGCTCGCATGACCGTAGAGGCCGCATCTCCCCTTGGCATACGCGTCCACGTCCTGGCTGAGCACGCTGGGGACAGTGCCGCTCGTGTAGCGGCGTCTACGACACTGGGCGCTGGAACTCTGGCAAGGGGACTCGCTCCTTTCGCACAGCGATGTGACGTCGTCACATTTGACCACGAGCTCGTGAGTGTGGTCGACGTCCGGCAGCTGGAAGCGGCTGGTGTCCGTTTTTGGCCAAGCGCAGACACAGTGGCAGTCGCTCAGAACAAGTGGGAGCAGCGGACCCGCTTTCAGCAACTCGGACTGCCGATCCCCGCTTTTGCTGCCGCCGATTCCGTCACTGATGTCGACCGGTTCGCCGAGCGACATGCCTGGCCCGTGATCCTCAAGGCCGTGCTAGGAGGGTACGACGGCCGCGGTGTATGGATTGCCAGAGATCATGACGAGGCCGAGCAAACCCTGTCTTCTGCAGGTCAGCGAGGCATGAGGGTCTTCGTGGAGCAGTTTCTTCCGATCGAGAGAGAATGTGCTGGGCTCGTGTGCCGCCGGCCTCGCGGCGATACCGTAGCCTATCCTATCGTCGACACTGTCCAGAAGGATGGAATCTGCCACGAGCTCGCCGTGCCTTCATCGCTGCCACGACAGCTCACTGTGCAGGCACAGCATACTGGAACGCTGATTGCCGAGCACCTTGGGGTGGTCGGCATACTGGCT
Source organism: Chloroflexota bacterium (assembly GCA_023381555.1). Lineage (GTDB taxonomy): Bacteria > Chloroflexota > UBA4733 > UBA4733 > UBA4733 > JAMDCW01. The sequence goes on from JAMCRV010000065.1 coordinate 8,331, forward strand.
GTGGAATTCTTCGTAGCTAACGGTCAACTGTGGGTGAACGAAATCGCCGCTCGTCCGCACAACTCCGGTCACTTCAGTATCGAAGGATGCGTCACATCACAGTTCGAGAATCATCTCCGGGCCATTCTCGACTGGCCGCTCGGTAGTACTGAACTCGTCGCGCCGTACGTAACCACTGTGAACATTCTGGGATCGGCTGACAGCGCCGATCCGCGCGTGAATCTGCCCTTAGCTCTGTCTCTCCCGCAGGTGAAGGTGCACCTGTACGTAAAGAAACCGCGACCAGGTCGCAAACTGGGTCACGTCACTGTTCTCGGTGACGACCGCCCACAGACGCGAGTGGTCGCTTGGCAGGCAGTGCATCTACTCACCGGTGGTAGCGCAGAAGATAGCACTGAAGTTGGAGGGGTGGCATGACTGAGATACACGCGCTGGTTGGCGTGGTGATGGGGAGTGATTCGGATCTCAAGGTAATGCGCGCTGCAGCTGACACGCTCACCGAGTTTGGCGTGCCTTATGAGGTGCGGGTTGTTTCTGCTCATCGCACTCCGATAGCGATGCTCCAGTACGCGCAGACGGCCGGCAGTCGCGGCTTGCGCATCATCATCGCCGGTGCTGGTGGAGCAGCCCACCTTCCCGGAATGCTAGCAGCGGCGACGCCCCTGCCCGTCATCGGCGTTCCCGTCCCTCTTGCACAGTTGAGTGGTCTCGATTCGCTGCTCTCCATTGTACAGATGCCAAACGGCGTGCCCGTGGCGACTGTCGCCATCGGTGCCGCCAGAAACGCAGCGCTGCTAGCGGTCCGGATACTCGCCATTACCGATCCGAGCCTGCTTGACCGGATGCGCTCATTCCAGGAACAACTGTCCGATACCGTTATCGCGAAGGATGCGGCCGTCCGTCAAGAATTCTCCGCCTGAGTGCGGGCCATCAGCGTGGCGGTGGCCTTCACTGCAGCACCGGCAACAAGGCCACGGGCAGCTCTCATCCAGGAATGAAGGCAAAAGTGAGATCAGTGGCAGGAAGATCCCAAGGACGATCCAGATAGCCCGCTGAGTCAGGATCGTACTGCCGGAACAGCTTGCTGGCAAGGGCTTCGCTCGCAAGGTCAGCCGGCACTCGCTGATTGGTCAACACCTCCTTGAGGTAGTCTCCGAAGAGGATGCCGTGTGTACACTGACAGCTCGCGTCGAACTGCATCACACCCCGTTGGAAGCGTAGGTAGATGAAGTTATGGTTCGTAGCGTCCACTACTGGCTCGGAGGTAGGCAAACCCCACACCTCTAGATTCAGCAGTGGAAGCAGCGCCGGATTGCCCTGGCCGTTCTGGAACGCCTGCTTCAACGAGACCGTGTGCGTGAACGTCTGGTAGAAATTCACGGGCTGTCCTTGCCAAGCATCCGGAGCGTGTGCCTGGACGAAGGAAATCACATCTTGAGCGTAGGTTGGGCTCGCCGGCGAAGGAGCCGCTTTCTCCAAGGCAGGGTCGGCGCTCGGAAAAATGCTGCCATTGAACTGGGCGTACGGAAGTAGACCCGGGTCAAGCAGGTTGAGAAGCTGCACCGAACCATTAGGTTGCAGTTGCATGACCTGGCGCTGGAAGATCTGCGTGGGAAAGCCCATGAACTCGAAAGTTCGCGACACTGGGTATCCGAACGTGCTAACCCCGCCGCGCGCCTGGAAGTAGGTCCAGAACGAGTCAGTATTGATGCGATATCCAGTTTGGGCAAAGTAGCGATTATCGTGGAGAACGGGGGGAGCGCAGGATTCACTGAGATTCGCGTGCTGCTCCTGAATGATGACCGGTGACCCTCCAATGTAGTACATGTCCCTGCCATTGAAGATGCCGTGAGCCGTCGCTGGAGCCAGCGGTACCGTGTAGACACCGGAGCCTGGCCCAACCGGCGTGATTGCTGATGTCTGACCGAGCGTGTTCACCAGCGTAGCCGACTGACTGTGGGCACACAACATCAGGGTGTAGGGATAAGGGCCAGTATTCCATGCTACGGTCGTGAGTGTGTCACCTTGGGAGAAGGCGATGGCGATGTGATGCTGACCCGTCCTCAGGTCGCCAGACGCATAGGAACCGAGATACTGCACCGCTGTCTGAATCGCTGCGTAGGCCGGCCTGAACGTACCGTCGTTGCGCTCCAGACCATAAGGAGCGCCATCTTGCGGGACGACGTCCTTCATCTTGTAGACCTCGATGCGCTGCACGTCGGCCGCGAGCGCTTCCGCATACACCTCGAGCAAGAAGTCAGCCTGCTGACTGAGCGTCGCATTCGGTGCGCCGGGTGGCAGCTGAGAGGCCGGATCATTGTAAGGGGGTACATTCGTCTCATCTATCCAGATCGGCTTGGAGAGACCGTGTGCGGTGAGGATAGCCGAAAAGGTTTTTGGCACCCAGTACGCATTGGTCACCGTCGTGTACACGTGCGCGGCGACAACATCGAAGTAATCGCCGTGGGCCGCCGCCGTAGGATCACTCGCTGCGACATCGAGGACTTGAGAGAGAAATTGCGGACGGCCCGCGTTGGCATCCCAATAGAAGGTCATACCTGCGAACACGATCGTGGCGCTGGGCTGCACACTCTTGATCGCCTCATCGGCCACCTTGAGCAGCTGATAGTACGTCGCAGGATCGCCAGCCCAGGTATAGAACGGGCTCGCCGGATCCCACACGTCCGGCTCATTCCAGATGACCCAAGATGAGACGTCATTGCCGTAGCTCTGCGCCATGTGCACGCAAAACTGCGCCCAGCTGTTCCCTGGATCGTTGATGGGAAGATTCAGCCCAGATGGCGGCGAGTGCACACCCGCTGCCTGATTGCTCTGCGCCCATCCCGGTGTATTGATCAAGAGGCCCGTAATGGACACTCCACGCGCATGATCGGCATCGAGTTGCGCGATAGTCGGATTGGTGGACGGGACCCAGTCAGATGGACCATTAGGCTGGATACTCGACCATTGAAAAACCACCCGCTCCCAACGCGCTCCCAGCGTCCAGGCAGCGGCAGGATCAGTGAACGATTCCGCCACGCCAAGCCGCGGATCACCGGTGACACTCCGAGGAATCACAGACAGCGGGTCGGCAAGTACTGGGGCACCGAGCGTGAACGCACACACCAAAGCAACGACACAGCAATGCACTGCTCGACGAAGCACCCGGCCCCCCTCCACTTGAACCCACTGGCTACACCCGGCTCGTGCGTACAGGGTTGTAACCTGTACGCTCTGACAGTCCCACGGAGAGAGAAACGAGTCTGGCAATCCAGCGTTACGCACTTCGCCAGAGAACGAGAGCGGGGAGACACGCGTTGCGCGTCTCCCCGCCATCTGGTGTGCCATTCCTGACCCTATGCCGGCCGATACTCGCCCTCTACCGAGCCGCCATCGCTGCCACCGTCACCCTCGGGAGGGTTACCAGAAGAACCAGCACCGGTATTCTGGTACATGCTCTGTCCGACCTTCTGCAGCGATTGCGAAAGTTCTTCCGTACAGCTGCGGATGTGGTCCATGTCCGAGCCTTGGAGGGCCGATCGCAAAGCAGCGACCTTACCCTCGACCTCCGTCTTGACGTCGGCCGTAACCTTGTCACCGTAATCCCGCAGAGTCTTCTCAGCCTGATAGGCAAGCGAATCAGCCTGGTTGCGCGTCTCAATATCTTCTTTGCGGCGGCGATCCTCATCCGCGTGCTGCTCGGCCTCGCGAACCATGCGCTCGACTTCGTCCTTCGAGAGACCGCTCGATGCTGTGATCGTGATGTTCTGCTGCTTGCCACTACCAAGGTCACGCGCCGTAACGTTGAGAATGCCGTTGGCATCGATGTCGAACGTCACCTCGACCTGCGGTACTCCGCGCTGTGCGGGTGGAATACCGTCCAGGTGGAAGCGACCGAGCGACTTGTTCTCCGCTGCCATCGGTCGCTCACCCTGTAGCACGTGAATCTCCACGCTGGGCTGGTTGTCCGAAGCAGTGGTGTACACCTCGGTCTTGCGCGTCGGAATCGTCGTGTTACGCGGAATCATCGGCGTCATCACGCCACCGAGCGTCTCCACGCCAAGAGTCAGAGGCGTGACATCAAGAAGGAGAATATCCTTGACCTCACCCTTCAGCACGCCTGCTTGGATCGCTGCTCCAACGGCGACCACTTCGTCTGGGTTGACACCCTTGTTCGGCTCCTTCCCGAACAGCTTACGGACCGTTTCGATGACCGCTGGCATGCGGGTCATACCACCAACCAGCACCACCTCGTTGATCTGGCCAGCAGTGACTCCCGCGTCTGCCATACACTGCGCGCAAGGCCCGACGGTCCGCTCGACGAGGTCGCCTACCAACTGCTCGAGCTTGGGGCGCGTCAACGTGGTAGCCAGGTGCTTGGGTCCGCTCGCATCGGCAGTGATGAATGGCAGCTGAATCTCTGTCTGCTGCACAGTCGAAAGCTCGATCTTCGCGCGCTCAGCGGCCTCCTTCAGACGCTGCAGCGCCATGCGGTCCTGGCGCAAGTCAATGCCTTCTTGCTTCTTGAACTCATCAGCAAGCCAGTTGAGAATGCGCTCGTCGAAGTCGTCCCCGCCGAGGTGCGTATCACCATTCGTTGCTTTGACTTCGAAGACACCCTCGCCAAGCGTCAGAATGGAGATGTCAAAGGTGCCGCCACCAAGATCGTAGACGGCGATAGTCTCATCGTGCTTCTTATCCAAGCCGTAGGCCAGACTTGCGGCTGTGGGCTCGTTGATGATGCGCAATACTTCCAGCCCAGCAATTCTGCCAGCATCCTTCGTGGCCTGTCGCTGTGCGTCGTTGAAGTACGCCGGTACTGTAATGACCGCCTCAGTGATCTTCTCACCAAGCTTCGCCTCGGCATCTGCCTTCAACTTCTGGAGAATCATTGCCGAGACTTCCGGGGGGCTGAAATCGCGATCACCCAGCCGCACGCGCACGTCACCATTCGACGCTTGGGTCACCTTGTAGGGAACCATCCCTAGGGTGCGCTGTACCTCGGGGTCAGTGAACTTCCGGCCCATGAAGCGCTTGATGGAGAAGATCGTGTTCTGTGGGTTCGTCACAGCTTGGCGTTTGGCAATCTGACCAATGAGGCGCTCGCCCGTCTTTGTTACTGCAACCATCGAAGGAGTTGTCCGGGCACCCTCCGCATTTTCGATCACCACCGGCTCACCGGCCTCCATCACTGCCATGCAGGAGTTGGTCGTGCCGAGGTCGATTCCGAGAACCTTCGCCATTGTCTACAGTCCTTTCTGAGAGAGATTTCTTTTAGAGAGACGTTGCCGCGATCGAGCCTACGCGATCACCGTGTCGTGATCTTGATTGGCTGAGGTCGGTGTTCGGTGGCCTTCGGCAGGCGGAGCGTTACGATGCCATTCTCAAACGATGCGCTGGCACGCTCAGCATCGGCACGTTGCGGCAGTGTCACCACCCGTGAGAACGTCCCGTGCGGAATCTCGTGAACCAGCCAGGAGGCGTCACGCTCAGGCTCCGCCTGATGCATGTGAATCACGCCCCGGATCTGAACATTCTCACCGAGCATCGTGACTTGAACCTCGTCGGCGGTGGCTCCTGGAACCATCGCTCGAAGCACGTACTCCTCACCTGCATCGTAGAGATCGATCGGAATCTCGAGGGCATCGCCACCGGATGGTCCCCGCGTGCGCAGAAATGCCTCATCCATCAGACGGTTCATCGCATTCCACATCGACACGACATCACTATAGCGGCCACGTTGTACTGCCACGCGTGTACCTCCCTCTCGACTGAGTCTCACCCTCTTTGCAGTTGTCTTTATGCTACGTAGCAGGTGTTAGAGTCGCACATACGCAGGATTAGCGTTTCATTAGAGGTGATGGTGAGCAGCCCAAGACGGACCCCCATGACCCCGGCGCAGAAACGCGTGCGCCGGGCAGTGCTCGCCGGCATCGCTGCATCAGGCCTAGCCGTTGGCGGCGCCGCAGCACACATCGCCCTCCCTGTTTTCGACCGGTTCTTCGGCCGCCGCAATGGAGGCCACCCCACTGGTCCCACACCCGTTCCCACCGCATTTGTGGACATCGGTCCGACACTCGCCCGCGCCGCCGATACGCCGACTCCAGTAACTCCAGGGAAAAACGGCACTCTCACGTTCTGGTATTCGATCCCGGATCTCGGTAAAGAGCGCACTGCGCACGCGGCCGTGTGGAAGAGTCTACGTGAGCAAGAAGGTGTAGGGCTTGCCGCATCATCCATCGCTTCAACGCCGCAGCACGACCTCGAGCAAGTGCTGGCAGCTGCGGTGGCCGCACAACAACCTCCAGATATCGTCTGCGTACCGCGGTATTTTGCAGGCAGCTTGAGTTGGCGCAAGTTGCTGACAGATGTATCGACACTTGCACGCAAGAGTAGCATCAGTACCACGCAGTTCTACCCAGCCAGCTGGGCCGAATCTACTCTCGGCCGTCAGCTGTACGGTCTACCGTTTGGTGCGGACGCGCGGGCCGTCTGGGCTAAAATCAGCTTCTATGGGGGCGAGCAGAACCCACCTTTCGATCTCAACACCGGCCCGACCACCCTGCAGCAACTCGTGGCAGCAGGCGGTAAGCCGCGACCTTCCGGTAATGGATCGCTCTGGGGTTACTCTCCCTTCGGAGGTGAAAATCATCCCTACACATGGGGCATACCTTTTGGGGCTCGCTGGTACCAGAAGCAGACCCATCGCTACGTATCGTCCGCCTCCGCTGAAGCAACGACACTCGGCTGGGTCCAGCAGTTTCTCGCTGATGGGCGGCCTCCGCAAGCCCCCGGTGCCCTTCCTCCTGTGTTGACTTCGCGCTTGAACGTGCTGGTCTACTCTCAATCCCTGCTCGCCGACCTAGGTCTCGACGAGCAGTCTCCGGACTGGAAAGTCACGCCCCTACCCAATGCCGATGCTCCTGGTACCGCCACAGTATGGTCGAGCGGCTATTTGCTAAGCCTCGCCAGCGGCTCTAAAAGGCTGGAAGCAGCATGGTCAGCCATCCAGCTCTACGCCAGTGCTGCCAGCTTCCTCATCTACGTGAGAGCAGGTGGGCGGAGAGTGCTCCCAGCACTACCTTCGCTCGCTACCAATAAGGAGATTCTCAAGATCGCTCCTCACACATCGCTGTTCCTGTCGCTCCTCCCCTCAGCTTGGGCCCTTCCAACAACGTCGGAGAGCTGGCTCGCCTACCGGACACTCGGAAACGCCGCTTACGCGCTTGGCCTCGGTGCCGGTTCGCCGGCCCGGCTCTTCACCGAGGCCGACGCAACGATCGACGCGGCGCTCCGCCACGATGGCTGGAGCGGCTGAACGCCGCGACCACTTCAGTAGTGGATCCATGCAAGGCTGCGATGTACCATGACAGTAGATCGGCAGCTGTAGCGCGCCAATCTGTCGGGTTTCAGGAACTCCAGCAATCACTGCACAGCCGTCTGACAGCACGCTCCGCCAGCTCAAAACTCTGGAGCTTGGGCCTCTTCCGCCACTGAACCTGCCGCAAGCTGAGCACGCAGCTGGGTCACGAAAGCGAGCGCTCGCTCCGGCGCGGTACCGACGTGTCCAGACGGATCGAGTAGGCGAGCCACTTCGGCACGTACCGTGGGATACGACTCCTTGAACTGGCCAGATTCCAGCGCACGCACCGCAATACGGTCGACTAACGGGTTCGGCTTACCCTCCTGTAGCGCATCCCACGCTTCCAGCGCTGCATGCCGGATCAGCTCGTGTAGCTCTTGCCTGCTGAAGCCGCGCTGCTGCACCCACGCCATGAGAAGCCGCTCCGTGCCGGCGAACGGGCCGAAGCGATCAAGATTCCGCTGCAAAGCGCCGCGGTCTACGTCGAGGTGCGAGACGACATAGCGCAAGCCGATGAGCACTTCATCCACCGCGAGAAAGGCTTCGGGAAACACGAGTCTTCGCGCAGCCGAATCATCCAGCGTCCGCTCCAGAAGGCTATGCGCTGCGTTGCCGTACGCCACGGCTGGAAGGGCCATCACGTAGCGAGCCAGCGAACACACACGCTCCATCGTGCGCGGATTGCGCTTGAACGGCATTGCCGAAGACCCGACTTGACTTGCGCCGAACGGTTCCGCCACTTCACCGAATCCGGGGGACTGCAGCACCCGGACATCGAACGCAAAACGGTACGCTGACTGCGCGATTCCGGCGAGAGTGTTGATCACCAGCACATCTTGCTTCCGCGGATACGTTTGACCATCGATCAAGAACGCAGGTAAACCCAGGCGATTCAGCACCCCTTCTTCGAGCGCTGATGCACCGCCGTCCCGGCCTTCCAAAAGAAATGCGTAACTCGCCGCTGTCCCCACAGCGCCTTTGAGGCCCTTACCGCGCAACGACGACGTGAGCCAGTGCAGCTGCTGGAGATCAATCAGGAAGTCTTGAGCGTAGAGGGCCAGGCGGTACCCGAGCGTGGTCGGTTCAGCAGGTTGAAGATGCGTGTACGCCATGCAGACGGTGCGGGCATACCGTTCGATAAGAGCCGCGAGGTCACTGAGCAGCCCCTCCACTTTCTTCGCAATCACGTTCAGCGATTCGCGCTCTCGGAGTACATCAGCATTGTCTTCGATGTCGGCCGACGTAGCCCCAAGATGGATCTTGCCTCCGCCGGCGGGGGCCTGCTCAGCGAACGTGCGAATTTCGGCCATCACATCGTGGCGTGTCTCTCGCTCAATGGCGTGTGCCCGTTCGAGGTCGATCTCCTCTACATGTGCCTCAATATCCTGGAGCTCCTCGGCCGTGACCAGCCCGAACCGGTGTTGCTCGCGGGCCAGCGCTACCCAGATGCGGCGCCAGAGCAGACGGTAGTGTTCTTCAGACCAAATCCGGCGAAGCTCCGTGCTTCCGTAACGCCAGGTGAACGGCGACAAGTAATCGCGGTGTGTGAAACTCTCGCCGGAGCCAGCCATGTCCGTCCCCCCACCTTGCCTGTACCGACAACGGTCATTGTACGGCGGCGGTGTGAACGACCGGGACGGTATTTACGACAATCAGAAGAATCAATCCGTAGCGTGCCAAACGATGCTCGCACCTTGTGCCGGAGTCGTGATGAATGTCCTAGGGGTACGGCCGAAGTGTTGCCGGAATGCGTCTCGGACCGTACGGCTCCAATGGTTTACCGCACGTTGCTCCACGAGCGTCACAGTAGAACCGCCGAATCCACCGCCCGTCATACGGCTCCCAACAACGCCACGTACACCCCGTCCTGCCTCGACGAGGGTATCAAGCTCGGGAATGCTCACTTCGTAGTCGTCGCGCAAGCTCGCGTGAGAGGCATACATCAGCTCGCCCACACGATCCAGCGCTTCTGCACGCAGCGCCGCCACCGTCTCCAGCACGCGCGAATTTTCGGTAACTATGTGCCGGCAGCGTCTTCGCACTGGATCTATGAGCGTGTGTCCATGCCGCACAAAGTCTTCAACGGACACATCTCGGAGAGCACGAATGCCGGGTAGCACAGCCGATAATGCGGCGACCCCTAGCTCACACTCAGCTCGGCGACGGTTGTACTCCGATGCCACCAGCCCGTGCTCCACCCCTGTGTCTGCGACGCCGATGACGAAGCCATTGGGTAGCGGCACGTACTCATAAGCCCGAGTACGGCAATCCAGCAACAGTAAGTGCTGCGCTTGCGCCAGGCCACTCACAAACTGGTCCATAATTCCTGTGCGCACACCAACGAACTCGTTCTCGACTCGTTGACATAAGAGAGCGAGTGCTGTAGTGGCGAGGCTCGCCTCCGTTAGGCTTAGTAATGCTGTACCCGTTGCCATTTCCAGGGCTGCCGAGCTCGACACACCAGCTCCAAGTGGGACCGTGCTGGCGATTGCGAGGTCTGCGCCGGCGATTGGCACTCCCGCCTCAGGAAGTAGCTTTGTGAGCCCGCGTAGATGGTTGCTCCACGGTTGATCGACAGATTGCCCAACGCCACGGAGATACCATTGAGCGCCTCTGCGGAGGGTCGCTGAGTACGCTCGCACCTGCCCATCTACGCGCGCTCGCGCAGCAACCAGGATATCTCGCTGGATGGCAAGCGGGAGAACAAAGCCGTCATTGTAGTCCGTGTGCTCGCCGATGAGGTTGACACGCCCTGGAGCCCGCGTTATGACGGATGGTGCAGCACCGAACTGCCGGGTGAAGACGTGCTGCAAGTGCGCCACCCGCTCCTCGAGAGGCTGGGGCATGCCCCTTCCCAGATCCCGGACATCGGCTCGGCTTCCACGCTCATTCACCGTCACTGTTCCCATCACGCAACCTGATCCGTGTCTATCCCCTAGGTAGGATGGATCAAGATCGACAACGCGCGATCATAGCGCAGGGTAGACTGCCGGAGCAAAATCGCCGCTAAGTTGAATTTAGCCTCCACATTCGAGCGCTGGTCCTCGTGATAGGGGCCGCCTCCGAGCCAGGAGCCAGAGAGCCATGACCAAGGGCTGGGACAGCATCCCTCTGATAACCTTCTCGAAACAAGTGCCTTGGGAGCCCGGAATCCCTCAACACGTGGTCGGCGCGGCAGCACGTATGGGCCCAGTGTTGCGTGGTTCGTTCCTGTCGTCGCGCGAGCGTCCGAAGTCTTTTACTTGGTTGGCCCGGAGGCCAACCGCTTCGCCCTCCACACACCGAACCGCGCCCACCCGGACTACCTCGGGTCTATTCGCCAGGAAATCGCTGCCGCGCGTTCTGATACGAACACGCCCATCACGTACGAGATGGTGCGTGGACTCCTGCTACTTACCAACGCCATCAAAGAGGCAAGCCGCCTCGAATCTCCGGTCAGCATGCTTCCCCGTGGACTGCTCAGGGAAGTAGAGTTCGGCGGTTATCGCCTTCCAGTGGGGGCTCGTGGCTACCTCGCTGTCAGTGCCACACATCGCCTGTCAGAAGTGTTCGCCAACCCTCACACGTTCGATCCCGACCGCTTCTCAGCACCTCGTGATGAAGAACGCCGGATACCCTACAGCCTACTCACTTTTGGCGGCGGACAGCGCATCTGTATTGACGTGAACTTCGCCCAGATTGAGGTCAAAGCGCTTGCTCTCGAGGTGTTCCAACGCTTCGAACTCCAACCACTAGGTTCCGAACGGCCACGCCAGCCCAGCTTCATCACCGCCGGCATTCCCGGCGGTATTCACGTTCGGGCCCTGCCACGGTAGCGATTACCAGTGCAGCCAGCGCACCCTCACAGGACTGTTGGGAGTGCTCTCGAGTGTCAAAACCTGAGGATCACCAGGAAAGATATCGAGCATATTGTCGCTCCACCTTACCTCGGGGTCTGCCATCACCCACACTGCCTTCGCAGGACGCCCGACCGTGAGCTCAACTGTGCCTCCCTGAGCTCGCAGTGTCACTCCCGGATCGATCAGCTGCTGATACTTGAGAGGCTCTGGCCACGCACTATCTCGAGCCACTACCGCGTCATCTACAAGTAGGCGCGCTCCCCAGACTCCACCAGCGATGTCGTCGATCTCTCCGACCCGGTTGCTGCGATTCGGACCGACTGCGACAGGAATCTCTTGCGTGCGCAGCCTCTGACCATCGAGCGTCCAGGCGCTCAGCTCAACACGCCCAATGATCTCCTCATAGCTGGCATTGCAGATCCAGATGTGCACTAGACTGCCGGCTCGCAACAATGTCACTAGTCGAGCGGCAAGACTGCGCCGCACCGTGTAGTAAGCAGGCTTCGGACAGAGTAGGCTATCGACCAGTGACCAGCTGATGACTGGCCAGCAGTCGTTGAGTTGCCAGACCAGAGCACCAGCTACCGCATAGGCGTGTGGACCCTCCCAGCGAGCGCGCCACCCACGGATGGCCGCGCGCAAAGCTTCGCTCTGCACCACTTGTGTCGCAAAAACGTAGTCATCGAACGTTGCTGGGACGCGAACGACATCGCTGAGGTATACGGCCAGTCGCCGCGACCCATCAGCCGCCTTGTTGTGATGCTCGATCGTTCTGCCGTGCGCGTGACGCTCCGCCTCCTCGGCAAATGCGGCGACAGTTTCCGGAACAGGAAAAGCCTGCATCCCGAACTCGCTGACGAAGCGCCCCTCGAACTTGGGATAGTGCTGGTAAGGTGCCATCGCTCCGTGCCACACATCCCACACGTGGCGATCGCCCACACTGCCTGAATTGCTCGGAGTGCCACCAAACGGACTCCCAGGCCAGTATGGCCGCGTGCCATCGAGCTCCTCGCAGACCTTCGGTAACACCTCCTCGTAGATAACCTGCGCCGGAAACAGCTGCTCCTCTGGAGACTGGCGCCGGGGAAGACGGTGCGCGCGGAGAGAGTCGACGAGCATGTGATCTTCGTTGTTGCCGCACCACAGTGCCAGCGAAGGATGGTGCCGCAAGCGATGCACTACTGACTGTGCTTCTTGGCGAACACTCTCGATGAACCACGGGAGGCTGGGGTAGAGGCCGCAAGCGAAGGTAAAGTCCTGCCACACGAGCACGCCAAGCTCATCGCAGCAGCCATAGAAAGCATCTGCTTCATAGATGCCACCACCCCAGACGCGCAGCATCGTCACGTTCGCGCCCACTGCCAGATCAAGCCAGCGGCGGTACACCTCCGGGGTGATGCGGGGCAAGAAGGAATCAGCCGGAATCCAGTTCGCTCCCCCACAGAACAAGGGAACGCCATTGCATTCGAAGAGAAAGCTGCGACCGCCACCATTGTCCAAAGGCTCCTGGATGAGCCGTAGCCTGCGAAAGCCAACACGCAGGGCATAGACGTCCAGGAGCTCACTATCGCGTGAGAGCCTGACTTCAACCGTGTACAGAGACTGGTCCCCTAAACCGCGCGGCCACCACAGTTGAACCTGCTGCAGCCTCAAGCGCGCCTTGACCACTCCTTCCGAGAGTAGGCAGCGCTCCACGAGCACTCGCTCTCCGCTGGGTGCCGTCACAGCAACGGTCGCTACCAACTCCTGGCCAGAGGTCTCTCCGGCAACGTCCACTGCGATGTCTAGAGTTCCATCAGCTTCATCGTCTGTAGGCTGAGCATCTGCACGCACAGACTCGAGGCGCGTCGTGTACGCTTCGAGAGAAATTGGTCCCCAGGGTCCCGCCGTCAGGAGGCACGGTCCCCAATCCCAACCATAGTGGTATTGAGCTTTGCGTACGTAGAGACGGCTGGCATCGCCGTTCCACGCAGTGAGCCTTCCATGCGCCGCCTCCCGTTCCTTCCCCCGGCGCAGTGCAGACTCGAACAGCATCCGCAGCTCATTCGTGCCTTCGCGAAGGATCGTCCTCACGTCGACCCGGTAGGGCAGGAACATATTGTCCGACTGCAAGATCTGATATCCGTTCAGCCAGACGGTTGTGAAAGTATCAAGCCCCTGGAACACGAGATCCACGAACTCGCTCGATAGCTCTGTAGGAGACACTTCGAACGAAGCGCGGTAGACCCAGTCAGCTTCGCCCACCCACTGGACTAGATCCTCGTTCCGTCCCACGAATGGATCTGGAATGACCCGAGCCGCTATGAGGTCCTGGTGTACCGTGCCGGGTACCTGGGCAGGGATCCAATCACTAGGCTGATCTAAGTCAGCGGCGACGTGGCGCTCCCCTGTATGCTGTCTCAGCGACCATCCAGTGTGTAGATAACGCCGAAGCATCCTACGGCTCCTTCTCTCGGCGACAGTGCGGCTACAACCCTCGGCCCGAAGCACTGACCCCCGCCAATGACCGGCGGTCGTACGCACGTACCGTCCGGACCGGGTCTTAGCTTCCACGGTCCTTCCCGACACCCAGCGCCACAGAATCCGGAGGCTCCTGTGGCCGTGCCGCGACGTAGAAGACGGCAACCGCTGCGACGAGCTGACTCTGGACGTCAGCGATCGAGCCACGCCCATCGACGAATTCCACTAATCCACGGTTGAGATACCACTGAACGACGGGTTCACTGCGTTTGACGTAGACCTTCAGTCTATGCCGCACTGTCGCCGGTGCATCGTCGAGCCGCTGTGCCAGACCATTGCCACACACATCGCAAATCCACGGCACCTTCGGTGGATCGATCGTGAGACTGAAAATCGCACCGCACTGGGGGCACGTCAATCGCTCTGCTGCACGTCGGAGCAGGTCCGCCTCCGGCACGTTCAGCACCAACACTCGGTCCACACGGATGCCAAGGTCCTTGAGCGTCTCGGCTTGGGCCACCGTGCGCGGATAGCCATCGAGCAGGACATCGTGCGCATTCATACGCTCGATGACGAGATTCGTCACAAGGTCGTCTGGTACGTATTCGCCTCGAGCAAGAAAATCGCTAACCTTACGTCCCCGTTCAGAGTGCTCTTGAGAAATCTCCCGAAGCAGGTTGCCCGTCGCGAGATGCAAGAGAGAGAAACGCTCAGCGAGCAACTGGGCCTGCGTGCCCTTCCCTGCCTGCGGAGGTCCCATAATGAGGAAGTGTCGGGGCATGTCTTTGACTCTGTCCCTTCTGCACCCACGAAGGCGGCGGCACTGACGCCTCCCGCAGGAGAGCTCAGCGGTAGTCTAACAGCCGTATCGCCTCGCACAGTATGGAGGCGATACGGCACACATCTCAGTCTGTCAGTTCCACCCCACCTTGATATGTTTCTAAGAACTCCTGCTCATACTCATCAAGACGCCCTTGTATGATCGCGCTCCGGATATCCCGGACCAGGCGTACACAGAAGTGCACGTTGTGCACTGTGGCAAGGTGCGGTCCAAGGGCTTCCTCAGCTTTGAACAAGTGACGCAAGTACGCTCGTGAAAACGAACGGCAAGTGTAGCAGTCGCACGAAGAATCAGGCGGCCGGCTGTCTGCCATCCACGCTGCGCTCTCGAGACGAAGGCGACCACGTCGTGTGAAGAGCGTACCGTGCCGTGCCAGACGCGTGGGGAGCACACAGTCGAACATATCGATACCGCGGCGAACAACCATGAAGAAACTCTCAGGGTCACCGACCCC
>JAMCRV010000086.1 GCA_023381555.1 Chloroflexota bacterium
TGAGCAGCCACTCGTCAACGCCAAACCACCACAGCCACGGGAATGTCTCCTGCTCGAGTCGCACGAGGTCGTCGAGGTCGGACACGGTCAGCGGGTGCACGGTGAGGCGAGTATCGGGAGGCAAGATAAGTGGCTGGACTGAGCGATAGGCGACTATGTGCTCGACTTCGGTGAAGCCGGCATCGAGATAAGCTGAGAGTGAGCGGCGGGCTTCGACCTCTCCGACGAGCACCATGTGGAGGCCTTGGGCTCGGATGAGATCGAGAGCACCTGTGAGGAGGGCTTTACGTCGCACACTCCAAGGCTGCTCACCGCGCCCATGAGGGGACAGGGGATGCCCCGATGGCCCGCCCATTTCGATGATCTCAGCAATTTCGTCCCGAGACTTCCAGCGGTCTACGACCAAGTATTCATAGCGCTCATTGACAAATGTGCTCGCAGGATGGTCGGTAACGTACTCCTTGAATGCGGCGTGGTTGAATAAGCTGTCAGATCGTAGGCTTACCAAGCGGCACTCCTGAGGAAGCAACGTGCGGATGGCAGCCTGGCCGTTCACGGTTGCACTGCTGCTAGGCTCGTGATGGCTTGCTGAGCAGCATTATAGACCGTTGCGCCCTTATAGATCGCGAAGGAAATGTGCGCAAGGGAAGGAATCTGGCTTCCGACCTTGGTCGCGTCCAGCGCATCAAGATAGTCAAGGATGTCCCACTCGCTCGGCGCGTGGCCGCTCGCAGTCTCGAAGGCTAGGGTAAACGAGCTTGGCACCATCCTTGCCAACTGCGTGCGATCAGGAGCTACGTAGTACCAGTCGGAGACTGCGGCGAGCAGGGCAGCGGGCGTGGCACCATCGAGGCGGCTGTCGCCCACGATAGGTGCTGTTGCACCAGCGCTTCGTAGTGCCAGGGAAAGCGTCGCTGCATCGGGGTAATCGCTGTTGATGTAGATCAAGCCCGGTTTGATTCGGGCTATCGACTGGGCTACACTGGCCGCCGAGTCGCCCTGAGCAAAGTCGAATGAGAGATCGGTCACGTGCCAGTTGTTGGTGCGAAAGCTTCGCGCGAGTGAAGACGCCCGTACGGGCTGCTGGCGTGAGGTGTCGCTCGCAATCACGATACTCGAGGGGCTCACGGCGCGGGAGAGAAGACTGGCGGTTGTTTCCGCGGATGCTGACGGTACCTGCGTTGAGATAAATTGTTGGTCTGAGCGTAGTCGCGTGTGGACGGCACTGGCCACGGCGCTTGTTGAGCAGCAGAGCACAGCATGCACCTTTGGGTCGTTCGCTGCTATCGCTGCTACGGCGCGCCCAATCTGTGGTTGACCTTGGTCGTCGACGGCAGATATGGCTACAACGGTTCCGTGGGGTGATGTGCGGTTGGCTAGGGCGACGGCCAGCTGCACCGCGCGGTAGGTGTCGTGACCTCGACTATGGAGCTGACCTGAGAATGCTGTGTAGAAGACGATCTTTTCAAGGTGCGCTCCCTCATTGGCGTAGAGCCGGTGCCAGAGGAACGGTGAACCGGCCAGCACCATAAGGGTGACGAGCGGCAGCGTCACGCGAACTGCAAGGGGGATGCGCATACCTGTGATTGGCTTGAGCACTCACACACTGTACGACTCAAAACGGCACCGACGCTAGCGTCAGTGCCACTGGGACATACAGTGCCGTCATCGTTGCCTACGAGCTCATTTCATCTACACTTAAGACTCTCCGAACGGGGCAGAGAGCATTCAGGTGATGCTGATCAGGTTCCCTGCTTCCAGCGGTGTAAACGAGGCGGAGCGCCAATTGCCGGAAAGTGAAGCTTCCGGCTGGTGACGACTCAGTGGGGCGAAAGGTTGGCCGGGCGTGGTGGGTGTTGATGAGCACTTGGAACTTACGGTCGCTGATGACACTGTTCTACGGACTTTTGTCGGCATACAGATCCCTCATGGGGGAGAGCTGCTCGATGCGCTGCTCGATGACCGCGAGTTGCAGGCGTGCCCTGTTCGATGGTCATTGCCTGACAACTTGCACATCACACTGGCGTTTCTGGGAGAGGTACCCGGCCACGTGCTGAAAGAGATGTGGCCGCTTCTGGCCGGGGCGGTAAGTGGCCTTCGATCGTTTCCGGTCGCGTTCACTGGTCCCCGACCGTTTCCCGGTCCTGCCAACCCGCGTATCGTAGCGGTCGAAGTTCGTGATGTGAAAGGACCATTGACATCGTTACAGTCGGCTGTTGCTGCAGCTTGTGCTCAAGCGCAGGTTCCGATTGACGAACGGTCGTTCCGACCGCACGTCAGTCTGGGACGTTTGCGGTTACCATTGCTTCGTGGACAGGCATCGGCACTTGCGATGGCGCTGCAAGGGCGTGAATGGCCAGTCGTCGAGTCGTTCTTCGTACAGTCGGTGAGCGCATTTCGGAGTGACCTGTTTCCCGATGGAGCACGCTATGTGGTGGTGGGGCGGGCCTCGTTAGTTGGCCGGCAAAGTCAATCTTAGCAGGCGCTGGCCATTTGGTACCGCACAGGGTGCCATCCTTGGCATCCTCACTGGTCTCATTGGTGTGTTTGCGGGCATCCAGGCGTGGCGAGTACACCTTTCCAACGACATTCTTATGGAGAAGGCTCACCAACGAGCGGTGGTTGTGCACAGCTTGGAAGCTGTGAGCAGCTCTCTCAAAGCCCAAAGCTCCTATGAGGAATCGCCCGGATACGTCGAGCACATGGCTCGGGAGCAGCTGAATCTTGTGAAGCCGGGAGACCACGTCTTGCGGGTGCGGATCATCCAGTCGACCACTGCGACGGCGGTAGTCGCGACTACTCCCGTGCCTACGCCCACTCCGCTGTCTGCTCCTCCTGCCCCGTCGAGTTCGAACAGGCAGCCTCTTTGGAAGCGCTGGCTACAACTCTTGACTTCTCCATGACCGTGGCTGGCGCACCTATGGAGGCGATGTCCAAGGAATCGCTTCTGGTAGACTGACGTGAGAGTGTGTAGGCTGACGGGGAGGATGAGTTTTTGGGACCCTATCTCAACGTCATCGAGATTCTCGTGACCATTCTGCTCATCACGTTGATTCTTCTGCAGTCTCGAAGTGCGGGATTGGGTTCCGTATTCGGGCAGGCTAACACTATTGCCCGAACGCGGCGAGGGGCAGAACGAGTGATCTTTCAGATCACCATCGCGGTCACGGTGATCTTTTGCGTGTTGTCGCTGCTCTCCGTTCGCTTCGCTTAGTAGCGTCGACCTTCCCCCGGGCGCTAGCTGTAGGCTTGATGCTTCTTACGGCATGCTCGGGACAAGGGCAGGCGCTGCGCACTGCGACCGCACCAAAGGCTGTCGCCCCGCAGCTGATCTTGCCGTCACCGACCACTACTCCTGGTCCTGTTTTCCATACCCTTGAGGTTGTTGTTCCAGGGTCCATCGACACGCTCGACCCATTGACAACGACCACGGCGGCGGGGCGTGCGCTGGATTCCCTGCTGTTTCCACGCCTCCTTCAGGTGGGGACGGATGGTCGGTTCCGGCCAGCACTGGCTTCTTCCTGGACTGCACCAACCCCCACCTCCCTGCTATTCCACCTGGAGTGCGGGTTGCACTGGAGCGATGGCGTTGCGATCACGAGCGATGACGCCCGGTTCAGTATCAGTGCTGCTCAGCTCGGTGAGTATCGTGATGAAAGCAGCGGCATCAAGGCTGCACTGACGGGACTGAGCGTCACAGCGCCGGATGCCTGCAGCGTCCTTGTGTCTGGTCAGAAGCCTCTCACCACGGCTGTGCTGGCGGCGTTGACGTTTCCCATCGTGCCGGCCCACATAGCACGAGGGAAGTCTGATGCCGCGCTGCGTCTGATGTCCTTTGGCGTCGTTCCTGTGAGCGGCCCGCCATTCCGAGTAGTTCGTGCGTCAGTTCTCCAAGTCAAGCTACGTAATACTGCCGGGGGGAGTTTGAGTCCGCGTGAAGTAGACGTGTGCTTCGAGGAGAAGACCTGTGTCTCCAATCCTCAGGCGGTTGTTCAGATCGACAGTACTGGTGGCGCAGCGGAGCCGATGACGAATGCGACTGTTCAGATGTTGCCGGAAGATCGCCCTGTATCGGTCTTCTTCAACGTGCGCGGGCCTGTGGTGAGTGATCCGGTCGTGAGGCAAGCGCTGAGCGCGGCCTTGAGTCGTCGTCAGTTTGTGCAACAAGTCCTCGGGCAGCGAGGAGTACCGCTACTGTCGCCCTTAGCGCCGTGGTTCTGGGCCTTTGATCCAGCGCGAGAGGTACCTGATGCTGCGCCCGGTCGGGTAGTGAGCTTGTTGGAAGGCGATGGATGGAGCCGATCGTCTAAGGGAGTGTGGATCAGAGATGGGCGTCCCCTGACGGTCGTTCTCCTGACGACCCCTGATACGCGCAGACTGGAAGTCGCTAACGCAATTGCTACCGCCTGGGTGCATGCGGGCATCGATGCTCAGGTCGAGCAAGTTGGGCTCGATGGGCTCATGCGAGACTTTGTGATCTCCGGCCACTTTCAGGCGGCGCTCTTGGGTGTCGCAGGTGATGGTGCGAGTACCGACCTTGCTGCGTTGTGGGGATCGGGCGGCGCACTCAATATCAGCGGCATCAGCGACCCCACCCTGGACGCGGCGATTGGCGCAACGCAATCTCTCAATCCGAGCGTAGAGCGTCAGGGTTTTGAGCAGTTTCAGCAGCGGTTCGAGGAGTTATTGCCTGCTCTCCCCATTTATCTACCAGCTATTCGTGTGGTGAGCAGCGGGGCATTCGTACCGGCGACCTACGTACGAGGATCGGTGGAGTTGCTTGCGAGTATGGCGTCCTGGCGAGCGAGTCAGTGACCGGAGAGTTCGGCCAATCGTACGTCAGCGAATGGTGGACGGGAGACGAGCGCAGGGATGTATTACGGAAGCTCGCGCTAGACGGGGGTGAGTACGGCGGGCCTATTGGTCGCCGGGGACA
>JAMCRV010000103.1 GCA_023381555.1 Chloroflexota bacterium
GTCTCTCACGAGCTCCACAGTGTCTGTGATGAGGTTGTCAAGACGCAGTGGTTCGTGCTGGCCGATTGCCTCGCCGTGCTCAGCGCGTGCGAGGAGCAGCAAGTCGCTGACCAGGCGCTGGAGGTGCTCGATGTCGGTTCGCATCGCCTCGAGAGCGGCTCCGGCGTCTGAGGGTCCGCGTTCCAGAGCAAGATCAACCTGCGTTCGCAAGATGCTCAAAGGTGTGCGGAGCTCGTGAGAGACGTCAGCGGTGAATTGACGCTCACGTTCAAAGGATTGTTCAAGCCGCTGGAGCAGAGCATTGAACGTTTCAGCGAGTTGGTGGACTTCATCGGCAGTTGCTGGAACCGGAATGCGCTGCGAGAGGTCTTGCGGTCGCATCGTCCGCACCGTCTGCGTCATCTTGCTGATTGGGCGCAGCGCGCGTCCGGCGAGGAAGACTCCACCAGCGCTGGCGATGATGAGGGTGACCGGTACCGCGATTGCCAGCAGCAGAGCGAGCTCCCGGAGGGCCGATTGAGACTGGGCCTCTGACTCCGCAACCTGCAGTAGGCCTGCAAGTGTGCCGTTGAGGAACAGCGGCGTGGTGAGTACGCGCCACTGGTCGCCGTTGCTGAGGTGGACCGTCTGGTAGATAGGCGCCGGGGAACCGTTTGGTGGCTGCGGCACCGGCAGTTGAGGAAGCGTACTGCGCGTGCTGGCTTCGATGCGCTCTCCGAACCGGTTGTAGAGTACGACGACGGTGCCGATGGGTAGGCCGGCGACGGCGCGTCCCAAAGCTCCAGCGCCTCCGTTTGAGTTCAAGCTGTCAATGACGTGTTGAGCAGAGAAATGGAGGGCGGCATCGTTGCTGGTGGTCACCTCGTGCTGCAACACGATATAGAGACCAGCGCTAAAGGGGATGAGCACAATAGTCAGCAGCGCGACATACCAAAGGGTCAGGCGGACGCGGATCGTCTGGAGTGAGGAGACGACCCGTCTCAGTAGTGTGATCACGGGGAATCACGAGAGCGGAGCTGGTAGCCGATGCCCCGGACTGTGTGAATGATATTCGGCTCACCAGCTTCAGAGAGTTTGCGGCGCAGGGCAGAGACGTACACGTCGATCACGTTCGATTCTGCGGCGAAGTCGGACCACACGTGTTCGGCTATCTGTGATCGGGTAAGCACGCGGTTCGCGTTTCGCAAGAAGAGCTCGAGAATGCCAAACTCCTTGGAAGTGAGCTCAAGTGACCGCGTGCCGCGGCGTGCCGTGCGTGCTTGTGGGTCGAGCTCGACATCGCCCGCGCGCAGCACCGGATCGCGTGAGCCGCTCTCCCGGCGTAGGAGAGCACGGATGCGAGCAAGCAGCTCAGGGAAGGCGAACGGCTTTGTGAGGTAGTCGTCTGCTCCGCTATCTAGCCCGAGCACGCGGTCCCGTACACGGTCGCGGGCAGTGAGCATAAGCACGGGAGTGTTCAGTCCTGCTGCTCGTAGCTTACGGCAGAGTGTGATGCCGTCGATGCCTGGAAGCATGATGTCGAGGATAACGACGTCGTAGGGCTCGACTTGGATGCGCTCCCAGCCTGATGTGCCGTCGTGCGCCACATCGACGGCGTAGCCGTGATCGATGAGCCCCTGTTGCAGGAGGCTCGCTAGGCGCTGCTCGTCCTCCACGAGAAGCATTCTCACGATAGAGCCCTTTCGATGAAAAGCGACGGCGCGGCGTTCTTGCTGCACTGGCAGGCTCTATGCTATCTACAGAGGTGCAGAGCCGCTTCGAATCTTGGTTTCACGTTCCCTTCATGGTGGCACAGCATAGTAGCAATTAGAAAGCAACGTGAGACGTGAAAGGTGACACGCAGTGGTGAAAACAGATCACACCGCGTTGCAGGCCACTCGCACCATTGTGGAAATAAAGGAGGCAGTCGTGCAAAAGAAGCTCATCGCCGGACTAGGAGTCGCCCTCTCAGCGACACTGCTGGCTAGCTGCACCGGGTATACCGCAGGAGCTCCCACACTGGGAGCAGCCGGCCCCTCGGTTGTGGCGCAGAATCTCTCTCAGCCAACCGGAGGTCAGCCACTCACCCAGGACTCCGTCATCAACGTCGCTAAGAAGGATACGCCTGGTGTGGTGCAGATCACGAATGAGCAAGTGCAACTCAACCAGCTCGGCCGCGGCCAGACTGTGCCGGCTGGTGTTGGCACCGGAATCGTTATTGATAATCGTGGTGACATCCTCACGAATGACCACGTCATCCGAGGTGCACAGAAGCTGCTCGTCACTACGGCGAACGGCGGGAAAGAGTACCCGGCGACACTGGTTGGAGCGGATGTCCGCACAGACCTGGCGGTGATTCGAGTGCAAGGGGCACATCTCACACCGCTGCCACTCGGCAACTCGAACAAGCTCCAGGTTGGTCAGTGGGTGGTTGCGATTGGGAATGCGCTCGCTCTTCCCGGTGGTCCAACGGTCACTGCTGGTGTGGTGAGCGCCCTCGACCGCACCGTGCAAGAGCCTGCTCCGGGCCAGCAGTCGGGCAGTGGTGGGCCGTTCCTCTTTGACGTGATTCAGACGAGTGCTCCCATCAATCCGGGGAATAGTGGCGGTCCACTCGTCGATCTGAACGGCAATGTGGTTGGCATCAACACGCTTGGTGCGGGGATGGCCGAACCAGGCGTGCAATCGCAAGGCATCGGCTTCGCAATTGCCATCAACACTGCGAGGAAGATCGCCCAGGAGCTCATTACCCAGGGACACGTTACCTATGCCTTCCTCGGAGTGGGTACAGTGGGGAACACTCCCGCACTTGCTCAGCAGTACGGGCTCCCTGCCGTTCCGGGGGCCGCTGTAGTAGATGTGGCGCCCGGTTCGCCAGCAGCACAGGCGGGTATCCAACCCAAGGATGTCATTACTCAGATCGGCTCAACCAAGATCCAGAGCACCAGTGATGTGCAGCGGGCGCTCACTAGTGATACGCCGGGGCAGCAGGTGACGGTGACCTGGGTCCAGGTCGGGACCGGACAGACGGTCACCAAGACTGTGACACTGGGAAGAACCACATCCTGACAGTAGTCAGAGGCACGCGTCCACGGGGCTCAGACCGGAAAGGTCTGGGCCCCATTTGTCGTTGGGACAGCATTGCCTATGGCGCGGGCGCCGCCGCAATGCTGTCTGGACGGGAAACGGCGAAGGCGTCCAGCGGCGCTAGTGCTGCCCCCAGAGTACCGGCTAACTGCCGTGCGAATGGCAGCCGGCTGTACTGGTCAGAGCAGTCGAGCACAACGATCTGAGCCCGCTGCTGCTGCGCGGTCACTCGGAGACGCAGCGCTGCCCGGAGTGCGTCGGCAGAAGGATGAAGGCCCGAGGTGCTCACATTCGCCCGCCCATCTGTGACCAGCGCAACGACCTGTGACGTCATCCGGTGTGTTGCCGCACAGCGCCGGAGGAGAGTTTCGGTGGCGAGAAGGGCTGCTGCCAGAGGGGTGCGCCCGCCCGTTGGCAAATTGCGGATACGCCGCTGGGCAAGATCCACACTGTTCGTGGGAGTGAGCACGAGTTCACACGTGTCTCGCCGAAACAGACTTAGGCTGACCCGGTCGCGCTTTCGGTAGGCATCGAGCAGGAAAGAGAGCAGCGCTCCTTTGGTTACCTCCATGCGATGGCGCGCTCCCATCGAGCCGCTGGCGTCCAGGACAAAGTGCAGAAGCAGTCGGGAGTGACCGGCTATGCGCCGGAGACGGACATCCTCCGGGAGAAGGTGGACAGGGCCGGACCAAGCACATCCTCCTGCCAGGTGCTGGCGGGCGCGTTGAAAGGGAGCAGCGGCTCGCAGGGTGGCACATAGGTCAAGTGGTCCTGAATATTGGACAGCCGGCTCGCTTCCCTTGTGTGCTCCGCGCTCCGCGTCTTCTGCGTATGTGTGATGTCCTGGTGCCGGTAATGGCGATCGGAGACGCTCCGCCAGTGGGATCTGCTGTGGCCTGGAGGGAAGGGGTGCTCTGGCCACGTTCTCGGAGCTGATCGCCCGTGTGCCTGGCGCCTGCGTGGGAGCAGCGCCGCCACCAGAGCGTGTATCAGACGAACCATTGCTGTCTGCCGGATCTTCTTGCTCTTCCCGGTTCTCTGTCTGTGCTTGTGCGATGATCTCGTCGAGTTGCTCACGATCGAGCCCTGCCTGTTCAAATGGTTGACGGCGGTGGCGATGTGGTAGCACGAGCTGGGCGGCACGTCGAATGTGCTCAACACTGACGTTGGTCTGGCCTTCGAATGCGGCGAGGGAAGTAGCGGTCCGATAGAGTGCGATGTCGGCACGCAAGCCATCGACGGCACTTGCGGTGCAGATGCGCGCGATGAGTTCGAGGAGTGGATCGCTGAGTGTGATCAGAGCTAGATTGGCACGAGCGCGGTGAATCTGCTCCCTCAGGGCATCATTACCAGCAGCCCATTGAGCGCAGAAGACGACCGGATCCTGTTCGAAGGCCACTCGCCGGCGCACCACTTCTGCGCGCTGCCGGGGATCAGCGATACCGCCTACTTCGACGGTAAGTGCGAAGCGGTCGAGCAACTGTGGGCGGAGGTCACCTTCTTCAGGATTCATAGTACCGATGAGAACGAACGCCGCCGGATGACTAATAGAGATGCCTTCCCGCTCGACGTAGTTCCTTCCCATAGCCGCGGCGTCCAGTAGCACGTCGACGAGGTGGTCTTGCAAAAGATTGACTTCGTCCACATAGAGAATGCCGCGATGGGCGCGCGCGAGCAAGCCTGGCTCAAAGACGCGCCTGCCTTCGCGGATGGCACGTTCGAGGTCTAGAGTGCCGGCCACACGATCCTCGGTGGCTCCCAGCGGAAGCTCCACGAGCGGGACAGGGCGAAGCGCCCTCGGAAGTATTTCGCCCCGAGTGTGACGTGCGCTGCACTCCTCACACAAGGTGGCAAGCTCGGTAGGATTGCAGTGGTAGGGACAGTCGCTTACCACTGCAATCTCAGGGAGCAGACGTGCAAGAGCACGCACGGCGGTGGATTTGGCCGTCCCTTTTTCGCCACGGATGAGGACACCCCCAAGGCGTGGGTTGACTGCGTTGAGGAGGAGGGCGAGCTTCATCTCCTCCTGGCCAACGAGGGCGCTGAAGGGATACGCGGGACGCTGGCCATCCACAGTGCTACTCATTCTTTCCTTCGAGCTCGCCATCAAGATCGAGATACAGATGCTCGAGCTCACTCATACGCTCAGGGGTCGGGTTTTTCCACAAGCCACGACTCACTGCTTCGAGGAGCCGGCCGGCGATATCACGGAGTGCCCACGGATTGCTATCACGGAAGAATTCTTGAAGGTCGGGGTTCAGAGCGTAGTCTGTAGCGACGCGGTCGTACATCCAGTCGTCCACCACGTCTGAAGTAGCATCGTAGCCAAAGAGATAGTCGACCGTTGCCGCGATCTCGAGAGCACCCTTATATCCGTGGCGCTGCATTGCACTGATCCACTTGGGATTGACGACGCGGCTCCGGAACACCCGCAGCGCTTCTTCCTTGAGATCGCGCACCTTTACTCGCTGGGGATCGCTTGAGTCGCCAAAGTAACGGCGCGGTGAGCGGCCAGACAGTGCGCGAATGGCCGCGATCATACCACCGTGGAACTGGAGATAGTCATCACTGTCGAAGATATCGTGCTCCCGATTATCTTGGTTCTTGACCGCCACTGCGATCGTTGCGAGCTGGTCACGGAACTCTGCCCGAGCGTCGATACCGTAGGTGTCGGTCGTGTAGGCATAGCCGCCCCAGTTGACATAGACCTCAGCAAGGTCGGCGATGGACTGCCAGTTCTTCTCATCGATGAGCGGCAGGATACCAGCGCCGTAAGCTCCTGGCTTGCAGCCAAAGATACGATAGGATGCTCGCCGTTCGGCTTCGTGCTGATCAAGTCCAGTAGCGGCTAGACGTTGCGTGTCGTGCAGTACACGGCGGCGAAGGAAGTTCTGATCTAGCGGTTCGTCGAGGTTTGCTACTGTCGTGACGGCTTCATCCAGGAGCGCAATGAGATGTGGGAAGGCGTCCCGAAAGAATCCAGAGATGCGGCAGATGACATCTATGCGCGGGCGTCCGAGCTCGCTCAATGGCACCGGATCGATGCCAAGCAAGCGGCGGTTTTCCCGTTGCCAGCGTGGACGTACGCCGAGCAAGGCGAACACCTCAGCGATATCGTCGCCGTGGGTGCGCATGGCGCTGGTTCCCCAGATGGAAATTCCCACCTGTTGAGGATACTCGCCCGTCTCCTGGAGATGGCGGGCAAGGAGCTCAGCAGCAAGCTGCTGGCCGACGGTCCACGACGCGAAGGTGGGTAAGGTGCGAGGATCAACTGCATAGAAGTTGCGACCAGTTGGGAGAACGTGCACCATTCCTCGTGTCGGCGCACCGCTCGGACCGGATGGAATGAAGTGACCGTCCAGCGCGCGGAGTACATTGGTGACTTCGTCCGAGTTGCTCCTGAGGCGGAGTATGACATTCTCCGCGACGAAGCCCAGAACTGCCTGAAGGCTATCTCGCGTGTCTGGGGAGATGATAGTCGTGCTGCTGATCGTGTCGATAGCGCTTGCGACGCTGCCAGTCGTCACGAGTTTCGAGAGGAGCTGGCGGCAGAGTGCATCGACCTGTTCCAAGGCATCGCTCTGGGCGTAGACAGTCGATTGATGCTTGGCGTCCGCCGGCTGTAGCCGGGCTCCGGGTGTCTGCAAGAGCGCACTGATCTGGAAGCCCAGGAGGCGAGCCACGACCTCTCGCAAACTGGGAACCTCCAGATTCGGGAGGCGAACGAGATTGAAGAGGAGCTCGACGAGCTCCGCGCCTTCGGGAACGTGCCCCAGCACGTGTAGTCCGTCCCGTATCTGAAGGCCGGTTAGCTCGCAAAGGTAGCCATCGATATCCTCCAGGAGGTGGGCGAAATCTTTCCCGCGGAGCTCGGAAAGAGCCACAGGGGTCCCGTCTTCGGTAAATGCTTCATCCCAAGCATGGGTGTGACCATCGTGACTCTTCGTCATCAGCACCTTGAGATCATCGTCGAGATGAGCTTGCTGAAGCAGATCCCATATCTGGCGCTGCAGGAGAGGGAGCTTGGTCGGGTCGAGTTGCTCGACTTGGTAGTATTCGTCAACGAGCTGCGCCAGCTCAGCCAGCTCCCCGTACGCCCCTGCCGTAGTGAGGGGCGGCGTCATGTGGTCGACGATTGTCGCGTGTGTCCTACGCTTGGCTTGGGTCCCCTCACCAGGATCGTTGATGATGAAGGGGTAGATCAACGGAAGATCAGCGAGAAAGGCATCGGGGTAGCACTGCAGCGACGGTCCGAGACCTTTTCCGGGGAGCCATTCGAGGGTGCCATGTTTTCCAAGGTGTATGATGGCGTCCGCAGCCCAGCCGTTGGGATCACGTAGCCAGCGGTACAGCGTGTGATAGTGGTGGGGCGGCGCCAGATCGGGCATGTGATAGATGAGATTGGGATCGAGACCGTAGCCACGCGGTGGTTGAAGGGCAATGAAGACGTTGCCCAGCTCCATTCCGGCAAGTGCGATCCGGCCATCGTGAACGTAGGCCGTACCCGGTGGTGCTCCCCAACGCTTGTCCATGCCGTTCTGGAGCTCGGCGGGTAGCTCCGAGTGCCACCGCGTGTACGTGGTAGTTGACACGTGCGCCGCGGCGTGGTTGAGCTGCCAGTCCGTGAGCAGCTCCTGATCGTACGAGCAGCGGTTGATGAGGGCGTGAATCAGCTCATCTCCGGAGCTCGGGATGTTCTCGATAGAGTAGCCAGCCTCCTGCATAGCACGGAGCAAGACGATGAGAGAGGCAGGAGCATCGAGCCCCACTGCGTTGCCGATACGCGACGCTTTGGCCGTAGAGTTTGTGAGCACGAATGCGATGCGCTTCTCGTGGTTGCGCTTGCGACGGAGGATGATAAAGCGCCGGGCGAGCGCAGCCACACGCGCCGACCGTTCGTGATCGGGTGCGTAGCGTACAGCGAGATCGGCCCCCCCGTTACGGCTCGTAGCTCCCAGGTGCTCTTTGAAGGAAATGGGCACGGTGATGATACGTCCATCAAACTCAGGAATGGCGATGTTCATCGCGGCATCAAGCGGGCTGAGCCCCCGCGTCGAGGCCTCCCATTCGGGGCGGGTGCTCGAGGCTGTGATGGCTTGAAGGATCGGAATGTCGAGGGCGATCAGGGCTCCGGCGGTCCAGTCACTTCCAGATGCCGGCGATTCGCTGGATACGGCACCGAGCGCAAAACTTGTCGTGTTGATGAGAACCTCGACGAGCAGTTGATCGCGATCGCAAACCAAGCGGAGCGCATCGGGTAGGACGTTGCTGCGCGTGTCACCATCCTGCTGGGAGGATGGTGATGGTGTTCGATCTTTGAGTGAGTACGCGAAGATGGGTAGCGCGTTGAGCTCGACTTGCTGGCAGGCCGTGACGAGAGCATCGATGAAGTTTGTGTTGCCAGAGAGGAGGTGAGAGCGATAGAAGAGGATGCCGGCGGTAGGCCAGTCCGGGTTATGGAGAGCCTGGATTGCTGACAAGTTGGGGTGGGAGAGCCCAGGGTAGTAGTACCCACAACGCGGATGTTCGACTGGAGGATCGAAGCCGAAGCCTGTAGCGAGCAAGTGATCGGCGAGAAACTTGAGGCAGTTCGCGTAGTTATCGGCGCCCCCGTATTGAAGGTAGGCAAAGGTCTCGTGTGCGACAGGAACCCCCGAGGTGGACGCCGCGGTGAGCTCCGGATCCAGAGCATCAGTTCCAGGGAGACAGACGAGCCAGGTATCAGTGCGCCTCACCCAGTCAAGGATGCGATCGAAGCCGTAGGCAAAGCTTGCTCTGCCGCCGATGAGCCGGAGGAGGATAATCTCTGCTGTGTGTAGAGCCTCATTCAGGAAGAGATCGATATCGTCTTCGGTCTGTAGATGACTGGGGTTGAAGACCTGTACCTCGGGGAAGCCTTCTGGGAGATTGCTCCGTACCTGCGAGAAGGTCAACAGGTCGGTGTCGGCTTGGGTGATCACCAGGATGGAGCCGAGGCCTGAGGAGATTGGCAAGTCCACGTGCGGGACGTGCCGCTGGTGCTCGTCGTCCCAGACAAAAGACGTGAAGACGCGTCCAGCAAGAGCTGGCGGGGGAGGAACGTAGCGTCCGGCAGCGAGCATTGAGTCGATGTAGTCGTAGAGTGCGAGGACGAGCCCCTCGCTATTGAGGGAATGAAACCAGAGGGAGCGATTATCAAAGAGCAACATGGCCACGTTGAAAAGTGTGCAGGGGCCGAGACAGCCGCCAATGGTGAGATGGACGCGGTTACGGAGTCTTCGGCGTTCCCATTCGTTGTGGTAGAGATCGGAAGGCACTGGAGGGAAGTTGCGTTTTGTATGACCGCAGCAGCAGCCTGTGGCACATACGAATAGGTGGCCCTGTTTGCGAACGACGTTGACCGTCTTGCCGTCGGCACGGACCACTAGGTTCCGCACGCGACTACGCTGTGATGCAGTCGCCACTGGTGCTCCCGACCTCTCTCGCGAAGGTTCGGAGTAGCTCTGGATGGAGAGGCATTCTGGCTCGTGACGATGGGTCACCTACAGCTGCGGGACAGCGCCGGCTTCTACCGGCTTTCCCTCTCATACCCGCTCTCTCAATGTCAGGAGTTGACTGTAGCAGCTCGGCAATGGTGACGTCAATTTGACTTCGTTCGCACTGATCCGCTGCCCCCAACTCCAGGGCGAGCACTCTGTTGCGATAATCGGTTCTTGTACCTTTTCCCGCCAAGATGTTAACGTCAGCCCGTAGAGTAGAGAGTAGTAGGAGAGGAAGGGAGACAGCGATGTCTGATGCCACTCGAGGAGAAGCTGCGGGGAACACCGGAGAGACTCACGGGAGTCCAGAACGCCCAGCGCGGAGGCTGCAGGGTGAGGCACTTCACTTCAACCTGCACACGGAGATTGCTCAGCTGCATCGAGAGCACTCCTGGTCTGCGACTGGCAGAGCAGCTGTTACCTTGGTCAAGGAGCCTTCGCTCACCATCGTCTTGATGACGCTCAAGTCAGGGATAACGATCCATCGCCACAGAGCTGCTGGAGAGCTGGCTGTCTACGTGTTACACGGGCGAGTCCGGATGCGTGTGGGCGATGTGGAGCGCGAGCTCACTGGTGGTGAGCTGCTTACCATAGAGCCTGAAGTCGACCATGACGTGCACGCAGTACAGGACAGTGCACTGCTGCTGACGATCGGCGGCTCAAAGCTAGAATCTGGGCAGTGAAGAGCGGTGATTCCAGCAGAAGCTGACCGTCAGGTAGCTGTGATTGACCTGGCGCGCGTGGGGAGCGCACTGACTGGCCCGCGACCACTTTGGACGGATGCGAGCACAGACCTCAACATCAATCTTGTACGGCTCGAGCCAGGTGATGGCGTGGGAGAGCACGTCAATTCCGAGGTTGATGTGCTGCTCGTCGCCATCGCTGGCGGAGGAGTTGTCACGCTTGAAGGGGTAGAACAGGCCATTCAAGCCGGCGAAGCACTGCTGCTCGCGAAGGGATCGAGACGTGCGCTTTGCGCCGGCGATGAGCCCTTCGTGTACTTACTCTGTCATCGCCGGCGTCAAGGGCTGTGGCCGCAGCCGAAGGCTGAGCGTAGGTAGGAACAGAGCCACACCTACGGCACAGTAGGCTTCGAGCATCTGCGCCCGCCTGGTACGCAGCGGCATCAACAAAATAGTTGGTGTGTGCTGATTCCCCTTGCGCGGGGAAGTCGCCGTGGTGACCGCGCCTTAGCGGCTGGGAGTGAGGTCCAGTTCTACGGTATCCAGGCGGCCTCCACCAGTCTTGAAAGCGTGGAAGTACTTCGCCTGGGGATGGTGCACGACGAAGGCGGCTGTTGACTGATCGGGTTCGAGCTGGTTCGCTGGGGTCAACCGCACTCCGATGATCTGTTCCGCTGGGAGCACCTTGAAGAGCTCACGTTGGTCTTCCAGATTTGGACAGGCTGGATATCCCCACGAGTAGCGCTTCCCGGTGCCAGGTGGCAGGTTGAGCTCGCGGCGGATGTGCCGGTTGGCGTACTCGGCGAGGGCCTCTGCCACCGTTACGGAGAGTCCGTGTAGAATCAACTGGTCGTAGTACTGGCCTTGACGCTCCAGTTCGTCAAGGTAAGTAGTTACTCCAGCGCCAGCAGTCACGACCTGGAAGGCAATGACGTCGACGCGTCCGGAGTCCGCTGCTGCGAAGTAGTCGGTAATGCATAGGTGTTCTTCCGACTGCTGCCGGGGGAAGCGCATCCGGGCGACCTCGGTGCGAAAGTCTTCATGGCTGTAGATGATGAGCTCGCTGCCAAGGCTCTGCACGGGATAGTAGCCGTAGGCAATGCGTGGCTGCAGCAAGCTCTCACGGATGACCCGTTCTTCGAGCTGAGCAAGCAACGGCTGAAATTCCTCGCGAACCAGCCGGTCGTACTCCTCGCCCTTCTTCTTGTGTCCACCCCACTGCAGGCGGAAGAGCACGTTCGTGTCCATAAGAGGGAAGACGTCGCGCAGGTCGATGGGCACGAGCTCTCTGCCTCCCCAGAATGGGGGTGTCGGGACGGACACATCCTGACGGACCGTACTGCGTATGATGACGCTCGACGTAGATGTGCCGCGCTCAGGCGCGATAGGCTTCGCTTGGGCGAGCTCTTTGGCTTCGTCGACGATCTGCGTGACGAAGTCGTTGCGCCGGGCCGGGTCCATCAGCTTGTCCATAATCTCAAGACCCTCAAAAGCATCTTTGGCGTAGAAGACACCCGGCTCATAGGGTTGACCATCCTTGACGAACAGGATGCGCCTGCCATATTGGCGGTTGATAGCCGCGCCACCAATGATGACGGGAACCTTGATCTGGCGCTTGTGCAATTCCTCGACGCACAGTGGCATCTGCTTTGAGGTGGAGACCAAGAGGGCGGACAAGCCAATTGCATCGGCCTTCACTTCGACAGCTTTCTCAAGGATGGTGTTGATCGGAACCTGCTTGCCTAAATCGTACACGGTATAGCCGTTGTTGCTCAGGATAGTGTTGACGAGACTTTTGCCAATGTCGTGCACGTCACCAAACACCGTAGCCAGCACGACTCGTCCTTTGGTGTAGCCTTCCTGTTTCTCCAGGAACTGCTCGAGATAGCTCACGGCCCGTTTCATGACTTCAGCTGATTGAAGAACGAAGGGCAGGATCAGCTCCCCGGCACCGAACCGATCGCCCACGTCTTTCATCGCGGGCAGCAGGACCGTGTTGAGCACGTCTACGGCGCGATCGTTCTGCGTGGCAAAGCGCTCCGACCGCTCCGCCAGCGCGACATCGAGCAGCGCCTCGATCCCGGCCTTCTTGCGGTGCAGCACCTGCCAGTGGATCTTCTCGTCCGTGTTGAGATGAGCCGTTGGATCTTCGGCTGGCCCCTGGCTCTGCACGGTCGCTTCAGCCTTTTCGAAGTGAGCGATGTAGTCTGGCAGAGCCTGAGGGTGGCGGTTGAGTAGGAGGTCATCGGCCAGGCGACGCGTCCCTTCCGGAATCTCGGCGTACGGGCGAAGCTCCTTCGGATTCATGATCGCGAGATCGAGTCCAGCCTCGAGGCAGTGGTAGAGGAAGACGGCGTTCAGCACCTCTCGAGCCGCAGGTGAAAGTCCGAAGCTCACATTGCTCAACCCCACGACAGTGAGACAGTGAGGAAGCTCGGCCTTGATGGCACGGATACCTTCAATCGTCTGTCGAGCGTAGTCTGCCATTGTCGGATCACCGGTGGTGACTGGCAGAACAATGGGGTCGAAGATCAAGGCATCGGCTGGGAGACCATACTCTCCTACGATGATCTCGTACATGCGCCTCGCGACTGCCAGCTTGTGCTCGGCCGTTCGGGCCATGTCGCGCTCATCGATCGTCATGGCAACAACAGCGGCGCCACATTCGAGAGCCGCAGGGAGCACTGCGTCAATCTTTTCGCGGCCTCGTTCCATGTTCACCGAGTTGACGATGCAGCGACCAGAATAGCGCTTCATTGCCGCGATCAGTACAGCGGGCTCTGTTGAGTCCACGATGAGCGGCACCTCTACTGAGGCAGCGAGACGTTTGACGAGAACTTCCATTTGTTGCTGCTCATCATCACGCTCTGTCACCGCGACAGAGATGTCGAGTGCGTGTGCCCCATCGTCCACTTGCTGGCGGGCGATGCTGACCATGCCATCGTAGTCGTCTGCGAGGACCAGCCGCTTCATTCTGCGGGAGCCGTTCGTATTGACACGCTCACCGACGATGAGCGGCGGTGGCTCCTGTAGTAGGGAGACGGCGCGCATGGCGCTGGCGACAAGAGGAGCATGATCATTCTGTCGTTGTTTGGGGGTAAGGCCACCGACTTTGTTAACCATCGCTTCGATGTGTGCGGGCGTCGTGCCGCAGCAACCGCCAATGACGTTGACCCCCATCTCGGTCACGAACTCGGCCAGCAGTGTCGCCATCTCCTCGGGTTGCTCTGGGTAGACTGCTTTGCCTTCAACGTTGAGCGGAATACCTGCATTGGGGATGCACGATATGGGCAGCTCGCTGTGACTGCAGAGATACTGGATTGACTCGCGCATGTGCTGTGGGCCGGTAGAGCAGTTGAGGCCGATTACCTGCACAGGTAAGGCTTCGAGGGTCGCCATCGCTGCGGAGATGTCAGTACCTAGGAGCATGCGACCGGTCACGTCGAGCGTGACTTGGGCTTGAATCGGAATCCATCGGCCCGAGCTCTTGAAGTAACGTGTGATACCTGCAATAGCGGCCTTCAACTCCAGCATGTCCTGGGTAGTCTCGAGCACCAACAGGTCGCAGCCTCCCTCGACGAGGGGGCGCGCCTGCTCGCCATAGATGTCTGCGAGCTCGTCGAAGGTGATCTGGCCCAGCGCCGGATCATCGGTTGAAGGCAGCATGCCCGATGGGCCCATTGAGCCAGCGACGAAGCGCGGACGCTCCGTCGTGGAGTAGGCGTCCACCAAACGTCGAGCGATCTGGGCAGCGGTGAAATTGATCTGATACAGCTCGTTCTGCACGCCGTATTCTGCAAGCTTGAGGCGATTGCTGCCGAACGTCCAAGTTTCCAGGACATCAGCACCCGCTTCGAGATAGCAGCGGTGGATGTCTTCCGTGATGTCCGGGCGGCTGAGCACGAGGTAGTCGTTGAGACCATCGTGGCCATCAAAGTCTTCAGCACCGAGCTCCATGGCTTGCACTGCCGTGCCAAAGGCACCGTCGAAGACGAGGACGTGCTGAGCCAGAGTGTTGAGATAGCGACTTGTGTCTTTCAGCGCAATCCCACTTTCTCTTGTACATCACGAAGCGTCTGCTCTGCGACGACACTTGCGCGCTCGCAACCCTTCCGAA
Organism: Chloroflexota bacterium; assembly: GCA_023381555.1. Taxonomy (GTDB): domain Bacteria; phylum Chloroflexota; class UBA4733; order UBA4733; family UBA4733; genus JAMDCW01. Next base: position 14,385 of record JAMCRV010000103.1, read on the forward strand.
GTTCCCGATCCAGCTCCGCCGGGTCGTCGGTGTAGCGCTGGTGCTCCCTCTGGAGAGGCTCAAGAGCCGTGATTGTGGCGTCGGCGAGCTCCCGCTTGACGTCTCCGTAGCCTCTACCGGCGAAATGCGCCTCGGTTTCGGCGCGAGACTTTCCAGTGAGCGCACTGAAGATCTCTAACAGATTGGTGATGCCGGGGCGCTCATCATCGAAGCGGGGCTCTGTGCCCGAATCAGTCTTCGCTCGCATGATCTTGCGACGGACAAGCTCAGGGGGGTCGAGGAGCGCGATAGTGCCGCTTGGATCCTCATCACTCTTGCTCATTTTCTTGGTCGGATCGCTCAGCGACATAATCCGAGCGCCAGTGTCACCAATGAGTGGTTCGGGGATCGTGAAGGTGTCACCGAAGCGGTGGTTGAAGCGCAGGGCGACGTCTCGTGTGAACTCGACGTGCTGGCGCTGATCGTCACCTACTGGAACCAGGTGAGCCTGATAGAGGAGAATGTCGGCAGCCATGAGCACGGGATAGTCGAAGAGCCCGACGCTCACACGCTCTGCGGAGCCTTTGGCAACCTTATCTTTGAACTGTGTCATACGCTCGAGCCAGCCCATTGGCGTCATACAGTTGAGAATCCAGCCAAGCTCACTGTGGGCTCGCACGTGCGATTGCACAAAGATGATCGACTTTGCTGAATCGAGTCCGGCAGCCAGATAGAGGGCCGCAATGTCGCGGGTCCGGCGACGCAGGTCTTGTGGATCCTGTGGCTCGGTGATGGCGTGCAGATCTACGATGCAGAAGTAGCTCTCGTTCTTGTCTTGCATCGATACCCAGCGCCGCAACGCCCCCAAATAGTTCCCAAGGGTGAGCTCGCCGGAGGGTTGGATGCCAGAGAGAACTCGCTTCTGCATACTAGTCTGTATCTCCACCAAGTGCTTCGAGGGGCCCACTGGCCCGGGCCCATTGTACCAGTGAGGAAATGGTCAGGCTCGGCGGCACTATTGGATACGCCACCGTAGCGTGCTAGTATCGCCAGCGGCTGATCTGGTGCTGAACAGTGAGTACGATCGGGAGGGATACGGTGGTACGAGACATCATACGCTTTGGGGTGATCGGCACTGGCGGCCAAGCGAACTCTGTGCACATCGGAGGAATCAAGCGCTGCCCTTGGGCAGAGCTCATTGCTATTTGTGATACCAATGAGGCGCTCTTGCAGCAGCGCGCGCAAGAGCACGGCATACCGGCTGATCGCTGTTATCGTGACTACGCCCAACTGCTAGCCCGTGATGACATTGACGCAGTCACGATCGGCACCCCAAACAATATGCACGCACCAATCGTGATCGCAGCGGCGAAGATGGGAAAGCACGTCATGTGCGAGAAGCCTATTGCGCGCAGTGCTGCCGAAGCCCAGATGATGCTTGCTGCCTGCCGGGCTGCCGGTGTGCGCCATATGACGGCATTCACCTATCGCTTTGTGCCTGCTGTCCGCTTTGCGACGCACCTCGTGCGCTCTGGCGATATTGGAGAGGTACGGACACTGCGGAGCAGACGGTTGCAAGACTGGGGTCTGCGGGCCATTGGCTGGCGTCAAGTAAAGGCGCTCGCAGGCACCGGCGAGATTGGCGACATGATGGCCCACAGGCTGGACTACACTCAGGCTATGGTGGGACCGATCGTGCGAGTGTCGGGCCTGCTACGGAACTTCATCCCCGAGCGTTTCGGGCCAGATGACCAGATGCAAGTACAGGATGTGGATGACTGGGCAAGCGCGATCGTGGAGTTCTCCACGGGGGCTGTCGGCGTCTTCGAGAGCAGTAAGGTCTGCTGGGGAATGGGCTTCTACGCCTCGAGCCCGGACGATCTCGACGTGCACGGCGCTGACGGCACGATCGTCTACCGCATGCAGACGCCGCACGTTTTGCGGATCGGGCGACAAGGTGGATCATTGGAGGAGGTTCCCGTCCCTGAGGAGTATCTCCAGCCTGTGGGCGGTGTGCCAGGGCCTGTGGATGGTGATCCTCTGCAGACGTTCCGCTACAACGAGATCTTCGAATTCGTCGATGCGGTCCGTCACGAGCGCGACTGCATTCCCTCGTTGGTGGACGGGGCACGTACCCAGGCAGTCGTTGATGCCATTGTGCAATCCTCGGACGAACGGCATTGGGTCGACGTCGCAACTGTGTCGTGAGCTAGCGAGCGCTCCTGCCTCAACAGAACCATCTAGCTCGGGCGGGTGAGCAGGAACTGCCGCGGAGGTAGAGCCCGTGCATACCAACCTGCTCACGGAGTGGGGTTGGTGGTCCGACCAAGACGTTGGCGCTGGCTCTTCGTTGTGATGTGTAATGCCGTAATTCCCTGGTCCGGCCAGTGCGCCTGCCTGCTGGAGAAAGGCGATAACGTGTAAAGGCTTGCAGTTCCTTGATCACATGAGGGACGGATGTGATGTACCCTACAAGGGTGGCAGAGCCGCTACCTCGCTGAACGTTGCCTCAAGCTCGAGTGGGAGTCTTCCGGCATGGTGGCACCTCTTTTCTCTGTTTCCCCTGATGCCGCGGAACTCCGCCGTGGCCTGAATGTTCTCCGCCAGGCCCAGCGGCTGACGGAGAGTGTGCGTTGGGCCATTCGTGGCGCCATCGCCGGCCTGGCCTTGACGGCGCTACTGCTGGCGCTCGCCCGTGTGGTGACGCTTTCAACGAGTGTTGCTCTCGCTGTGACTCCTGCCGCTGCTGCTGTCGCGGCTCTAGCAGCAGCGACTCGGCGCCGATCGCTGACGCAGGTAGCACTGCTCGCAGATCGACGGCTCGGGCTGCAGGAGCGACTGACGACGGCGTGGGAGCTTGCCGGGCAGGAAAACCCGGTGGCGCTTGCTCGCGTACAGCTTGCCGATGCGCTGGCGCGGCTATCGCGCGTCCGCCCCTTCCAAGCTTTTCCTTTGCGGCTGTCCTGGCGCGAGAGCGCGGTGATGGCTGGACTCGCTGGGCTGGTCATCATCCTGCTGGTTCTCCCCAATCCGCACCTTCGCGATGCTCAGCAGCAACATATGCAGCGACAGCTCCTGCAGCAGCAAGCCCAAGCCGTGGGGCAGCTAGCGCGGCAGATTCAATCTGCGGCGGGCAATACGCCCACAGCGGAGCAAAAGGCGACACTCGTTGCTTTGCACGATCTTGAGCAGTCATTGAAAAAGGGTGATGTGCAACAAGCCGAGCAGGCGCTCGTGGCTGCCGAAGACCAACTCCGTGCGAATAGCTCGGGCACAGCGGTCAGTACGCAAGCTGCTCTTGACAGAGCAGCAGCAGCACTGACGGGGAGCCAGGGGAACCATTCACTGACAAAATCCTTGGCCCAAGCCATTGGCGCTGGTCAATACGCCCAAGCGGCGCAGCAGCTGCAGCAGCTGGGGAATCAAGCACTGTCACTGCCGCAGAGTGAACGCGATGCGCTGCAATCGACACTGCGGAACGCCGGGGCAGCGGCAGCAAAATCTGATCCGGCACTGGGGCAAGCATTGCAACAGGCAGCGGTTAGCTTGGGCAGCATATCTCAGCCTGGCGACTCTGCGACGGTCCGGCAAGCATTTCAGCAAGCGAGCGCTGCACTCCAGCAGGCGGGACGGAGCGTTCAGAGTGAGAGCCAGCTGCAGCAGGCGCTGTCGCAGGTGCAGGTAAGCGAGAATGCGTTGGGAACCCAATCCTCACCAGGAGCCACGGGACAGCAGTCCCAGAATAGCAGTGGTGGCGTGGCGCACCAGGTGGTGACGCTCGGTCAAGGGGCTGGGTCTTTGCAGCAGCCGGGACAGAGTGGGGCGTCACAACAGGGGAATGGGCCCTCCAGTTCTTCCAGACAGCAAGGAGCCCAGAGTGGGAGCGGACAGTCGAATGGGCAGAGGCAAGGGGATGGTCAAGGAAGTGGTTCTCGGAGCAACCAGGTCTACGCGCCCAAACCAGTGACTGGACACCTGGAGCAACTTCCCAATTCTGCACAAGGGCCGGGTGTCCAAGTCGCGGCGAATGGGATAGAACAGCAGCCTGCTGATAATGGCACAATTGTGCCGTACACACGGGTCATTGCTCAGTACCGGAGCCAGGCTGTACAAGCGATGGATCGGAGTCACGTTCCCCTAGACAAGAAGGACCTCGTTCGCAACTACTTCTCAGCACTAGCAGCAGGGCAATGATGATCAGAACTGGTGTCGAAATTCAACAGTTCGCCGAGACGGTGCACAGCATCGAGGGCGAGGTGGGACGTGTCATCGTCGGACAGCGTGACATCGTACGGAATGTACTGATAGCGATTATCGCTGGGCAGCACGTGCTCCTTGAAGGTGTGCCTGGGTTGGGCAAGACGATGCTCGTCCGCACTTTGAGTCAGGTACTGGATCTCCAGGCGAGCCGGGTGCAGTTCACTCCCGATCTGATGCCGGCTGACATTACCGGTACGACTGTCATTAGCGAGAATGCCGAAGGACGGCGGGAGTTCCGATTCGAGCCCGGTCCTGTTTTCACCAACCTGCTACTAGCGGATGAGATCAACCGGGCAACGCCAAAGACCCAATCAGCACTGCTCGAGGCTATGCAGGAAAAAACCGTGACGGTGTCTCGAGCTACGCATTCACTGCCACTGCCATTCTTTGTGATGGCGACACAGAACCCGATCGAGATGGAAGGCACGTACCCACTCCCGGAAGCTCAGCTGGATCGCTTTTTCTTCAAGCTCGATGTTGGCTACCCCAGCACCGATGAGCTCGTGGAGATTTTGAGTCGCACGACAGCTTCGCCCATCCTATCAGGGCTTGACCGAGTAGTGGATGGGAGCCGGTTGCTGGCTATGGGCGATCTGGTGCGTGAACTCCCGATTGCCACACCTGTGTTGGAGTATGCTGCCCGACTGACCATGGCGACTCATCCCGATGATCCGCACGCAACCAAGGAAGTTCAGCAGTACGTTCAGTTTGGAGCGAGCGCTCGCGGGGCACAGGCCCTTGTGTTGGGAGCGAAGATTCGAGCAGCGATTGATGGACGCTTCAATGCTGCATTTGTTGATGTTCGAGAGACAGCACTTCCGGCTCTCCGGCACCGCATCATCCTGAACTACCAGGCTGAGGCTGATGGGGTAAAGGCAGATACGGTGATTTGTGGACTACTGGAGAAGGTTCCGGAGTCGCGGTGAACACGGTTCCCCAGATGGGTGAGCAGCAGCCAGGAGCAGGCCTGCTCGAACCTGGCATCGTCTCTCGCCTTACGCAGCTCCAGTTGGTATACCGACGTAGACTCGTGTCGCCGCTCCAAGGAGAGCGACGGTCGCTGCGTCGCGGCACATCCATCGAGTTTGTCGATCATCGCGGGTACGTGAACGGAGATGATCTTCGCCAGATTGACTGGAACGTCTATGGGCGCCTCAACCAGCTCGTTCTCAAGCGCTATGAGGATGAGGAGCGTCTGACCGTGCATCTCATCCTGGACGGCAGCCCATCAATGGCATGGGGCACGCCGGGGAAGCTCGCCTTTACCTGCCAGCTCGCCGGAGCGCTTGGTCTGGTTGCACTCAATAGTGCTGATGTGGTCGAGGCCTACGCACCGGGGACGCTTGAAGAGCACGTTGGACCTATCCGGGGGAAGGGATCGATTGGTACACTCTGGAGATTCCTCCAGCGTCTACGTGATCGTGCGCAGGCAGGGAGCCTGCCCTTGAGTGACGTACTCAGCCAGCTACGTAAGCGGCACTCTACACCGGGACTGCTCGTCGTATTCAGTGATCTCTTCGATGTCACTGGGTACGAAGAACAGCTGGTGCTGTTGCGCCAGCAGCGCCATGAGGTGATGGTCTTCCATACGTTAGCACCAGAAGAGCTCCGGCCGGCTATAGAGGGTGACTATCGCTTGATCGACAGTGAATCCGGCGAGCCTGTCGAGGTCACCATCGATTCACGAGCTCTCGCTGCCTACTATGATCGACTCGAGAACTGGCAGGGAGAAGTTGCGAGTTTCTGTCGAAAGCACGGGATTGGGTACTTTGTCGTTGACACGGGCTGCCCGCTCGCGCAAGTGCTCTTTCGAGACTTGCAGAAGCAGGGAGTCTTACGATGAGCTTTCTTGCTCCGCTTGCCTTTCTCTTCTTGGGCCTCGTTCCGGTGCTCGTAGTGCTCTATCTGCTCAAGGTTCGAAGACAAGACCAGGTTGTTGGAAGCACATTCCTCTGGCGGCGACTCACACGTGACGTCACTGCTCACGAGCCATGGCAGCGACTGCGGTGGAGTCCGTTGCTGTTGTTACAGCTCGTCGTGCTGCTGCTTCTGGTAGTTGCACTAGCGCGTCCCGCACTGCAGTTTCGCGCACAGTCGGCTGGCTTTGAAGTTCTCGTCGTGTCGGTCGGGGCGAGCACTGGAGCTACTGACGTGCGTCCAACGCGCTTTGCGGTGATGAAGGCGACGGCTCAGCAAATCATCGACCGGCTGCCAGCTGGCTCGGGCGGTGCACTCATCGCCGCGGGGGCTACTCCGCTTACCCTGGTGGGCGATGCCACGCAGCGATCGCAACTCACTGCAGCACTCGATCGACTCTCCCCCGCCATCTCATCTGTAGATATGCGTGCTGCTATCGTACTGGCGGTTTCTCTCGCCCAAGGACACGCAAACAGCCGTATCGATGTGGTGAGCGACGGGGTCTTCAAGTCGTTGACGAATCTGCCGGACACGTCTATTCCGATACATTTTGAGCGTATCGCCGGCCAGGGGAACAATGAGGGCGTCACCGCCCTCTCTGCCCGACCTCAGCCGGCGTTGCCAGAGCGTTTGGCGGTCTTTGTTCGAGTCAACAATTACGGCACGTCTTCACCATCGAACCGGCTAACCCTACTGGCTGATGGCAAGTCTCTCGATACCCAAGTAGTAACAGCAAAACCTGGTTCATCCCAAGACTTCGTCTTTAATAACGTGCCGCGTACAACCAAGGTAGTGACGGCCTCGCTCTCACGCAGCGATGCGCTTGAAGCCGACAATCAAGCCTCCCTTGTCTTACAGCAACAAGTGCCACCGCGCGTCTTGCTCGTCACGACAGGTAATCGGTTTCTCTTGACGGCCCTGCATTTCTTGCCGGTGAATCTTTTTGAGGCGACACCACAACAGTTGGGTGAGATTAATCCTGATCTCTATGATGTCATCGTGTTCGATGGCACTGTGCCGCCGATCTTGCCGCACGGCAACTTCCTCTTTGTCGATCCGCCGAACTCGCCACTTATCCAAAGCGACGGCCTCGTTCCTGTACAAGCCATTACAAACGCTGAATCTGGGAATGCCCTGTTGAGCAACGTCGACTTGCGCGCCCTCCAGGTGCGTCAGGCGGAGCATATTAGTGTGCCGTCCTGGGCCCAGACCGTGGTAAGCGATAATTCCATACCAATCTTGCTCGAAGGTCAGGCGCAGGGACATCGGATTGTCGTTCTCCCCTTTGCCCTGCAGCAGTCCAATCTCCCCCTTCTCCCCGCATTCCCCATCCTGATTTCCAATATCATTGCTAGCCTTGCGCCGACTTCGGATCCCACTCTGCTCACCGCTGCAAGTGGAGGACGTCTCGATGTACAACCGCTGCAGCAGGCTTCTTCGATCGTGATCACCCGTCCGGACGGCCGCAGCGAACGGTTTTCCGTCACTCCTGGGCAGACGTTTTCTTATGCGCGCATCGATGAGGCGGGAGTCTACACCGTCGAGCAGTTCGCCAAAGACGCGTTGATTCAGCGGCAGGTGTTTGCTGCCAATTTGCTCGATGCGCGGCAGTCCGACATCAGCCTCAGCTCGATTCCGAAGGCAGAGGCTGCTCAGCCAGCCGGTCAAACGCCTCGGGTCAAGGTTGCTCAGCAGGAGTGGTGGCTCCCCTTTGCTGTGCTCGGGTTCATCCTATTGCTGGGGGAGTGGTGGTGGTTTCACCGACAAGCCTAATTCCTATGACATTCGAGCGGCCGTGGTTGTGGCTTTTGCTTCCGCTGGCGCTCGGGGTCATCCTCCTGGCTGTGCGCTTCAGCCGGGTCTATCTCCCTCCTCGGCGCAAAACACTCTCTATCCTCCTACGCGTTCTTCTACTCACGCTGATCGTGGGCTCACTGACGGAGCCCCAGCTCCAGTTACCGCAGCGTCACCTCAACGTGGTCTTCCTCCTCGATGCATCGGACAGTGTCGGCCAGTCGGGAATAGATGCTGCGGCAGCGTGGATTCGCCGTGCCTTGCAGCACATTGGTCCGCACGACAAGGCTGGTGTTGTCGTCTTTGGTCAGGATGCTCTAGTAGAACAGTCGCTTGCTCATCTCACAAACCTCCCAGCCATTCAGTCTGTTCCTGAACGCGGCTACACCGATATCGCTCAGGCCATACGGCTGGGGCTGGCGCTGGTTGCATCGAGCAGTGGCGAGCGCCGGCTCATCCTGCTCTCGGACGGCAATGAGAATATCGGGTCTGCTACCGCCGAGGCGCGTATCG
>JAMCRV010000118.1 GCA_023381555.1 Chloroflexota bacterium
AGAACAGCATCAAATCGAAGGCTCGCGCAAGGAAAGCGCACGCCAGCGCCCCTGTGATGGCACGAATACCCGTGATGCGGAGAGCGCCTCTCACAACAACGTCGAGCGAGCTACGAGCACGAGGATGGTGGCGCCGCCCCATCACGGCAAATGCCATCGGCAGCAACGCAAGCGCCGGAAGCGCCACGAGCGCCAACTTCGCCTCCAGACTGAGACGTGCAACAGAAGAGTGAGCTGCCCAAGCCCCCGTAAGCGCCAACCCCAAGAATGCGGCTGCCTCCGTTAGGCGCTCAATCGGGAACACTGCCACCGTCTCTACTTCAGACTTGCCGGTTTGCTCTCTTAGGAGCGTGAATTTGACGAGCTCGCCTATCCGGCCAGGTGTGAAGCCAAGCGCGAAACCTACCATGTAGATGCGTGCGCTCGCAAGCCAGGAGAGCGGGCTCGTGATGCGGGAGACGAGCAAGTGCCAGCGCAGAAAGCGTGCTGAGTAGCTTCCCACACCAAGGAGCAACACGACCGGTGCGAGCGGTAGCAATGCCACGGGAAGTGCGACGCCTTGTGCGAGACGCAGCAGGACCATCCCCCCCACGACGAGAAAGATCGCCGCCACCAACACGCCGCTCAACACGATCCAGCGGCGGATGGTTCGTATAGACATGCCCCAAGGGCGCGAAAGATGACGAGTAGCACCAGAAAGGCTCATGAGATCTTCACCGCCTTCATCCAGGAATTCAGCTCGGTGATGAGCGTTCCCCCAAGCCGGCTCTGTGCTGCCAGTACATCATGTTGCTCTCCTGGATCTTGCTGTAAGTTGTAGAGACGGCGCTGACCAGTCGCGTTGTTCTGGATCAGCTTCCATCCAGGCACGACTATTGAGGTAAACGTATAGTCAGGCATGAGAGCAAACGTCCGCCACATCGAACCATTATCGACACCGGTCAGCAAGGGCACCAGACTCTTCCCTTGCGCCTGTGCTGATACTGACTGGCCAGCCAGATCAAGCAGCGTGGGGAAGAGGTCAATCGCCTGAGCGGGGGCATCGATCACGGTATCCGGCTTGATCACCGGAGGAAAACGGAGAATCAGGGGAACACGCGACTCGTCATTATAGAGGCTGCGCGGATGGAAGAAGTCATTGCCAATCTCGAACTGCGTGTGCTCAGCGAACGCTTCGCCATGATCGCCTGAAATGGCGACGGCAGTGTGATCAGACAGCCCCAACGCATCAAGCGCCGCGAACAACCGGCCGATCTGGCTGTCGAGGTAGCTGATCTCACCTTGATAGAGGGCAATGAGCCGCTGCAGGTCGGCACCCTTCGGGTCAAGCTGGCCATTGATGATTGCTTCAATCGTCGGCATGTTCGCATTGAATTTGCCGGTGTAGTCTGGAGAGTAGAGATTCGCGAAAGAGCCTGGGGGCTCATAGGGATAGTGCGGATCAAAGTAGTGCAACCAGAGGAAGAACGGCCTTGCACCGAAGGAACGGACCTGCGCGATAGCTGCATCCGTGGTCACGTCCGCCCGCCCCTTGGCAGAGGCCTCGACACCATTGTTAAGGCCAGTCACCTGAGCTGCGGCCTTGGCGACAGCCAAGTACTGCTCCGCAGTACGATAGGCTGCCGAAGCTTGGGCCACGACAGGATTGCTGAGCAGGGCCGGCTTGTCGACGGTCAGATCCCGGTAGACATCAAAGCCACGCTGGAAGTTGCTGTACTGTGGATCGAAGCTCATCCAGCTGAAAAGGCCGGCAGTCGCATATCCAGCACCCTTGAACAGGGTGGCCAGCGTATCCAGTGAGTCCGGGAGCTTGTCCACCATATGAATTCGCACACCATTGCTCGGAGGATACATCCCGGTAAACATCGCAGCGTGCGATGGATTCGTCTGTGGCTCCTGAATTTGATAGTTGACGAAGCGGGCCCCTTGGCGAGCGAAGGCGTCGAGATTCGGAGTCTTCATGACTGGATTGCCGAAGGCTCCGAGCTGATCACCTCGCAGCGTATCGATCGTGATCAAGATGACGCTCGGCGGTTGATCCTTCGACACGCTCGCAGTCGGCGCAGCAGGAATCGTCCTCGTGGCAACGGCTCGAGCCGTCCCCACTGCTGTGGAAGGTGGGCTGGTCGCAGTGGGAACGGCCGCACTTTCAGGAACCCATCGACGCGGAATTGACCCTCGCCTCCGCTCAACCGCAACAAAGCCAAAGATGCCCGCGCCCACAGTTCCCAGTGCCAGCAGTCGCAGTACCGCCCGCCTCGTAGGATTCTTTGTCAACACAGGAGAGGATGCCATCGTCACAATATCGCGACTGTGCGCACGCACAGCGTGCACCCCGCGCAGGATTCCTCCGATCAGAAAGCCGAGGAGCCCAAGGGTCCCACCGTCGAGAACTAGGCCATAGATGAGAACCTGACGGCGAAACTGGCCTCCCTGCACGAAAAAGGTCAGATGCAGCACTTCGCCAACGGCGAACAGCATCCCCAGCGCAATTCCAACCAGCGTGCACGTCAGTACGGGACGGAAACGACGTCCTCTCCGCAAGAGCTGGATCCCTTCTCCAAGAGAGCATCCCATTGTTCTCTCCGTTTGAGGGTGGGGGAGAGACAACATAGTGTTAACACTTGGAGTGCGGGAAACTGGTGAAGGTCACCAACAAAAAAGTAATAAAAGTGTAAGAGACCAGCCAGGGCACGACAGCTATGAAGCGATCGGCAGTCCCAGCGACAGAATAGAGCCGGTGTTGAAGCCGCTTGAGATGCGTAACTCGCCGCCGAGCACAGCGGTAGTAGCCTGCGCTTTCGCGAGATTCAACTCCTCTTGATACTCCGCCAGGTCTGTTGCCTGCGGCAACACGTACGGTAACCGCATCAGCCGTCCTTGCTGAGCAGGAGTCATTCGCGGACCAAAGTCTTGGACTTCAAGATTCACGAACCGCCGTGAGACATTCCCACTCACTTCGATCGGTTGGCCTGGAGGATTGCGCCGTTGCGCTCGCAGCAGCAGCGAGCCGATGACTCCCTTCGCGAGCTCGGGATCCACCGCAACTTCAGGGAGCTGCGGGGGCAGCTCCACGTGTACTTCCGTCTGATGCTGCCTCAGAGTTTCGGTAATGTTGGCGATACTGCCGTCGATAAGCCACGGAACCTCCACTGATGTGACGTGCAGATCGGTATTGCCAGTCCGGATACGCCCCAGTTCCAACAGTTGGGAGACAAGCGTCGCTTCCAGATGCGCGTTGTCGCGGATGACAGAGAGATACTCGTGCTGCTCTGGTGTCAACTCAGCGTTTGCATCCTGGAGGAGCAGTTCTGCAAACCCAAGCAATGTTGAAAGCGGCGAGGCAAGGGCGCTGCTGAGCGCCTCGAGCACCTGCGTCGAAAACTGATCCACCGAGTGCAGTCCGCTCACATCCTGGAAGGCAATCGCCAGGCCGCCGAAGTGCCCTCCCAGCACCGATGGAGTGGCGTCCACCACCACTTCACGTGTCTCCGGCCAGTGCTGGATAACACGAAATGATTGACGGCCATATGCTTGATGCAGCTGGGCATTAAGACGCTCCCAAGCTTCCCCGCTGCCGAAGGCGCTGAAGAGGTAGGAACGAAAGCCCGGCCAAGATAGCACGCTCCCCAACGAAGCTGGCGCACCAACGAGACTGAGCAATGGTGGGCTGGCGAGTAAGACCGATCCATCGGCGGAGAGCATCGCCAGCGGTTCACGGACGACATCAAAGAGTGCGGAGACAGCGGCGATGACCTGTGATGAAAGCGGCTGGGCCACGTCATTGACTCGGGTGGGGGTGAAATATACCGCTGGGCCCGGGAGCTCGATCGAGGGTTGGTCCGCGATAGCCTTGCGCGTCCGCCGTCCGCTCACTGTGTCTCAGCCCACTCCACTTCGCGCGGGTCCTATCATAGGGATCGTTACTCCATTGTAGCAATCCTGACCACGAACCCATATTGGCGGCTCATCCTTACTAGGAACGTTGCAGGTCCACGGAAATCATCCAGCCTGACATTGCAAGAACCTGAACGGATGACGTTGTGAGCGATCAGAGAAGGCACCCGTCGTAACACGCCGTGTCACCAACACCCGGCAGCATCACTTCTAGGAGATAAGTACTTGCACGAGATCGCGCTTGAGTGCACCATATCGTTCTATCACCTGAAGAGCGTAATCCGCGAGAATGCGGTCCGCTGTGGACGTGCACTGCGCGTGCCCGACACAGCAAGCAAGCCTGATCTCGTGGAACAAGTCTGGGGAACCGAGAGAAGGGAGACAGCGGAGTGACTGATCTCGTGTGGGCGTGTGACCATTGCTGGTCCCTCATGTGGCGTCGAGGAGCCCGACTCTACGACTCGGATGCCGGCACGTCGAACCGTATCGCAACGTGTCAGTGCTGCAGAAAGCGCCTAGGACCCGGTGACCGCATCTTCCGTTTCCTTCTCGTTCGCTAAGGCGCCAGGACCACTGTAGAGACAGGAACGCCGGGGAGCATGCACCGCGCATACTTCCCGGCGGCCACTCTTGGCGATTGCAGCCTGAAGCGCAATACTACTTCCTGCTGACCGCCTGCGTGTAGCGTTTGGCCACCGCATCCCAGTCCACGGTATTCCACCACGCAGCAACGTACTCGGGCCGGCGGTTTTGGTACTTCAAGTAGTACGCGTGCTCCCACACATCAATACCGAGAACCGGGTAGCGCCGTTCCATCAGTGGATTGTCCTGATTCGGCGTGCTCTCGATCTGCAGCTTCCCGGAGGTATCGACGGTGAGCCAAGCCCATCCACTACCGAAGCGTGCCGCCGCCGCAGCAGCGAGCTGCTTCTTGAACTCGTCGAAGCTCCCAAACGTCGCATTGATCGCGTCTGCGAGGGCACCCGAAGGAGCTCCTCCGCCATTTGGCTTCATGATCGTCCAGAACATGCTGTGATTCGCGTGCCCACCACCATTGTTGCGGACTGCGGTGCGCACGGCCGCGGGCACCTGATCGAGGTGCTGCAGAAGCTCCTCAACCGGCAGGCTCACGAGCTCTGGAGAGTTTGCCAGGGCATTGTTGAGATTGGTCACATAAGCGCCATGATGGCCATCGTGATGGACGCGCATCGTCGGCGCATCAATGTGCGGCTCCAGCGCCGCATAGTCGTAAGGCAACGGGGGCAATTCGTAAGCCACGCGAAAACTCCCTTACTAGAATGAGACCACCACGCGAGCCTCCCTGGACCCGCAGTCTCCAGCCCGGACAGCGCACGTTTACTGTCACAAGATGTGCAGGTAGCACGGACTATGCCAGCTCGAACACCGAGGCACGTCTCAGTGAGACACGTAGACTCGAAGCATGAAACGCTACTCCGCGCTCTACCACATCATCACAGGCGCCAGTAGCGCTCGCCGTGCCCCCTAGCTCACCCAGGCGCTCGCTCCGCTCGTTCAGCAGCTCATGGCGCTTCAGATCACAAACGCCAAGGAGGTCTTGAGCCCACGCGAGCTATCGCTGAGTGGCTCAGTGCCCCTAACGAAGGAGAAGGAACAAGCCATACCACACCCCTGCGAATACCGCCAGCGGTATGGCGAAGCACAGGAACCGCGGGAGGAGAAGGCCTCGTCGTGCTCCAATCCGGAGGTAGGGCTCAGCAATCAATACGAGGATAAACGCCGCGAATACCGCAAGCACGCTGGCAGCCGTATGGAGAAGGGGCAGCTGCTCGTTGAGACCATAGAAATTGGTCAGGACCACGAGCAAGCCATCGCGGAAGCCTGCGACCGCAGCTGCAGCAAGCAGGACGATCACAAGGAACAGCAAGAATGAGAGGATCGGGCTATTCGGCTTCCTCGCTGCCTTCGGTGGTTGGGACAATGAGTTCCTCACGCTGCCTCCTCGCGCGGCTATACGCTGGTGACTAATCAGACCCGAGGGTAACAGCCTCAGAGTTGCTGTGGCTGAGCCTCCCTCGTGTCTCCGGACAATCTCAGGTTCCGTCTCCACGAAACGCGCTCACTGATGTGAGCGCCACAAGGCCGCTTCCAAGACCTGGCCCTTCACTGCCCCCCCACGGCCTGCTGGTCACGCTCGTCGATGCTATCGGATGCCGAGGCATCTCTATCGCGACGCAGAGTCACCTCGTCTGTGCGCGTGCGCTGCTCGGCCGCTACACGGCAGACGGCACCGGCCAAGTCCACATCCAGCGGTCGCTCCTTCAACAAGAACACTGCATTCACCTGGGCGCCGATGATCAGAATGACCGACGTGACCCAGAACCACAAAGCGAGAATGCTCAACACGAGCAACACCCGTCCAAACCAAGCATGTATCATGAATCGGCTTGCATACACCGGAAAAGAAGAGTTCACGATGACAAACAGTACCGCCGCGATGAGCGCACCTGCCCAGACCTCGCCCCAGCGCATGGGACGATTGGGAACGATGACGTAGATCGCCAGGAACAACACGAACGCCAGCACTGCACTCACGAGGTAGGTCGTTCCCGCAACGAGAACACCATCATGAGGAACTGCCCCGAACCGCGCTAGGAGATACGGCACGGAGCTGCTGATGGTAGTTGAGAGCACAGCGAGTGGCGCAAATACGGCAAATAGCAGCACCATACCGATCGACATGAGCTTTTGCCGGACAGGATGACGACCTCGAACCCGGAAGATGATGCTGAAGCAGTTTTCCATCGCGCTGAACAGGTTGGACCCAGTCCAGACAAAACCCAACAGACTCACGGTTGCCGTGATACCCGAGCTGCTCCGAAATGCCGTCAGGACACTGTAGAGATTAAGGTTAAGTCCAGAAGACCCGGTCACCTCTGGCGGGAGCAGCGTGCTCAACAGATCCGCCACCTGCCGTGTAAGACCCGCAGGGAGAAAGAGCGCTGCCAGTGCCAGCACGCCGAGAAACAGCGGAAATATCGCTGTCAGGAAGTTGTACGCAAGGAGGGTTGCGAGTGCGAAGCTCCAATCGCCCCCCACCTTTAGGAAGAACACCCCAAGAGGGCGCAACAGACGCATGTTCTGTTCCTCCTGGCTCAGTCTACCGGCTCGCGTGGAACTCCGATGACAACGACGCACGTCCCCCCAGCGCAGTAGCTCATCTCATCGTTGGGAAGCCGGACAAACTGACTCTAACGCGCCACAGCAAGCCGCAATGTAACGATGGCGAACGGCCCTAGCGGAAGCTTAACCGTGTGATTCGCCACGCTGAGCGCTGCACCATCCATCGTGAGAGCATCGGTGCGCTCGCAGCTTACGAGGCCAGCGCACCAGAACTGCGCCATCGTAGACTGTCCTGCGGCTTCGTGGAGCCGCACCGTCAACGTGTCGCCATCGCGGTAGAAGGCGTCCAATATCACTGTGGTGGGAGCGAGGCGCACACGCGGCTCTACTCGTGCAGGAATGTCAGCCGCAGCGAGCACAATCGGCGGAAAGTTGAAGCACTCTGCCGCTAAGGGAGCATTGAGCCCTTGTGCACGTGCTGCCACGATGACACGGTAAGATGCAGAGTGTCGCACGCCGTCCTCAAAGGCCCCCTCACTTGGCCCCTTGTACTCCATCGCAGCCGATCGGAACAGCGAGAGCAGCACGGTGCGATCCGTGATGTTGATCCCGGGTAGTCCCCGGCTCACGAGCTGAAAGGCCCCGTTCGCCGCCTCATACGCGCCCCATCCCTGCGTGGGGAATTCTCCTTCGCCACGTTCTATCATCCCCATCGGGATACCGTGCATACTGCGTCCATCTCGCAGTGCCAGTGGGAAGGCAGCGCGCACTCGGAAGTGCTTTCCGTGAGAGATAAGCTCAGTAGTAAAGTCGATCCGGCGCGCACGGCGGTAGAGTGTCACCTCTTGGACAAACTCCACGCGGAGCTGCCAGTAGCGGAGCTCGCCGCGAGCCCGCAGGCGCACTCGGAGCGGTCCACGCTCAATTATTGCAGACTTTGTACGCTGGTCGTGTGCAGCTACTGGTCCACGGAAGACGGCATCATCTGGTCCCGGCTGTACGGGATACGGGTCGTACACCGGAGTCGTCGTGCGCACATCACCATTGAGCGGCGACTCGTTGAGGAGCCACAGGTCACCGTTGTCCACCTGCAGGACGAGATCATTCCAGAACGGCCGGGATGGGTCGACCATCTCCACGCCCGACCCCCGATCAACCAAGCTTGCGATGAGGCCGCCGCGCACTCGGACGCTAAAGAAGTCCGTCTCCACGAGGCAGTCGCCGGTTGCCGTCTCGACGTGCACATCCATGATGCCGGCAGCCTCTTCCGGTACCGCATCTTGAAGCCGGAATACGGTGTACCCCAGAGGGGGAAGCTCCGCCTCGATGAGGAGCATCCGCTCTTCTCGCTGTATTGGTAGCACTTCACCAGTGGCAGTCGTGACGCGATACCCGGACCAGTTGATCGCCGCCGTGTTCAGTCGCAGCACTTCACGACGCGCCACTGGCAGGGGATTGAAGACGAAGACGCCCATGCCACCCGAGCCAGCCACACGCCGCGCCTGCGCACGATCGACACTATCCATGAGCACGCGGGTCACAAGCGTGTCCGCACGTCGATAGAGCTCGATCGCCTCATCATAGGCCTCATCGATGATAGTGCCAGAGATAATATCGTGAGCCTGGTTTGTGAGAATGATGCGCCATACTTCATCGAGCTGGGCGCTAGGATATTCCCCACCATCTAGCCACAGCAGCGCTGCCGCACGCTCCGCACTGAGCACTGCCGACTCAAGACGGCGATTGAACTGCTTCAGCGCAACTCTGCTCGTGTATGTTCCTTGGAACACGGGGTTGAAGTCGCCTTCCACGAGCGGAAGTTCCGCGATGTGCGTCGCGAGACCCGCAAAGAACTGCGCGAATGTCGAGCATTGGTACTCAACAGCACCGTCATCGACACCGCTCCCGAGTGCGGCGATCACTGCACTCGTCGTGCGGCGCGGTGCGAGAAAATCACCACTCGCAGGAAGACAGAGATGAGACGACTGGCTGTAGGTCTCGAGCTCCGTAACTCGCCGCCGGAGAGGCTCCAGGACAGCGCGCTGCTCGGCCGATTCCCCAGGAAACTCCACTGGAAAGTGCACTGCTCCGTATCCAAACGGTGTCCAGTGGCACGTAAGTACGCTGCCATCTATCCCTCGCCAGCGGAATTCACTCGTGGTGAGCCAGTCTGTCTTGCCTCGCCAAAAGACGTAGCTCTCATAACCCCCATGCCGCAAGAGTCCGGGCAGTGACGGAGGATGCCCCCAGCAATCAGCAATCCAGCAGGTCCGTGCCCGCACACCCAGGCGGCGCTCCAACCAGCGTTGACCGCGAATGGCCTGCCTGAGTAACGACTCACCTGCTGGCATATTGACATCTGGCATGACATACATGCCGCAAGCAATTTCCAGACGCCCTTCCTCAGCGAAGCGGCGCAAGTCGGGAAGCAGCTCCGGGCGCTGTTGCAAGAGCACCTCGAGCAGGATCACCTGCTCCACGACAAAGGTGTAGCTCGGATCACCTCGCAAGAGCTCTACCATCGTGAGGAGATTCTCAAGAGATCGCGGGAGGTACCCCTGGAAAGTCTGGAGATAGGCCACATCGTAGTGAAACGCGGGGATCACGTGCACGTGCCTCGCTTGCTCCGCCGTCATGCTACTCCTTAGACTCCTCGCACTCGGGTTCAGCTATCGGGTAATCATACTGGTAGAGAAAGTAGGCTCCCGAGAATCACGAGCGTAGCCATCGTGAGCTACGTCACGCTCGACGAAGATGAATTCTTCACCTCGATTCAGCGCGCGCTCCGCAAGCCTCTCACTGCTTGCCCGGAGGCTGGCTGGCCTCGGGATATCTCTCGACCGCACGCACGTAGCGCTCGTCGATCTGGCAAACTGGCAATGTGCTGAGGTTTGGTCGATGGGTCGGGAGATCTGCTATGCGGTAGACTGAGAGCCCCGGTCACTATCCCGCGGGAACGAGCCGGACCACGCTGCCGAGAATGCTCCTATCCCCCCACTGGTACACTTTATGCACAAGCAATCTCCGAAAGATTGGGAAAGGATCGTCCTTGGCGCGAGTCTTGACGGTGCTGGCACACCCGGATGATGCCGAAATCTGGGCCGGCGGGACCATTGCCAGCAACGTCCGCTCAGGGGGCAGCGCCCTTATTTGCTCGCTCACCGGCCATCCGGACTCGCTGCGCGGGCGCGAAGCGGCAGAAGGAGCGCAGGCTCTTGGTGCCGAGCTCGTGCTCCTCAACCAGCCCGACCGCCAGGTGACCATCACCGAGTCGTTGGTGAAGAGTCTGGGATCACTCCTTCTCGACTTTCAGCCAAACATCATCATCACGCATTGGGAGGAAGATTCACACCCAGACCACATCCAGACGCATGACGCTATCCGTGCCGCTATCGTGGCTACCGCTGGACGGAGTCAGAGTATAGACCTCTTCTTGCAATGCGATACCTATCTCGGTACCGGCAAGGTGGGCTTGTTCACTCCGGAGCTCTATCTCGATGTGAGCGAAGTCTGGCCACAGAAGCTCGATGCGATCCGGAAACACGCAAGCCAAGACCCTGAGCACTACGTCGAGATTACCGAGCGCCAGTGCTGGCTGCACGGGGCGCGCTCCAAGGTGCGCTATGCCGAGGGTTTTCGGCGGATTCCAGTCTACGGCCGCCTCGGCGGCGCACTCCACCAGTTGATCTAGAGGGACCCTTATCATCGTGAACGAACGCAACTCTGCTGGCTGGGACCACCAGCATTCATCTCACAGCGCCAGCCCCACTCCGCCCATTCGACGCGTGGCCATGATTAGCGTTCATACGTGCCCGCTTGCCAATCTCGGCGGCAAGGATGCCGGCGGCATGAACGTCTACGTCCGGCAACTCAGTCGCGCACTGGCAAGCTGCAACATCGCTGTCGACGTCTTTACACGACAACGCTTTGCTGGCGGTCCGCGCATCGTAGGCGATGGCTCCGGTGTGCGCGTGATCCATCTCGATGCGGGGCCGACTGGCCCGTTGTCGAAAGAGGAGATCTACGAGCATCTGCCGGAATTCATCAAGCACATCGAAGAGTTCCGGCGTACCGAAGGCATTTACTACGACCGCCTGCACGGGCACTACTGGCTCTCCGGTCTGGTAACCGCTGAACTCCGCCGTCTTTGGCAAGTTCCCTCGCTGGTGATGTTCCATACACTTGCCCGCGTCAAGAACGCCCACCTTCCGCCTGAAGTACCGCCAGAGAGTGAGTTGCGCGCGAACGGGGAGCAGTGTGCCATTGACGGCAACGACATCGTCGTGGTGGCCAATCGGCGAGAACGGGATGACCTTCTCGCGCACTATCGCGTTCCTTTGGGCAAGGTGGTGATCGTGCCACTCGGTGTCGATATCGAGTTGTTTGCCCCGCGCGACCGAGCCCTGGCCCGACAACGCATCAACCTGGATTCTGAGCACCTCATCTTCAGCGTGGGCCGGATCGAGCCCCTCAAGGGCTTCGATACACTCGTGCGTGCCACTGCCTTGCTCCTGGCCCGGCGGCATGCACTCCGCCAGTCCCTACAGCTTTGGATAGGTGGTGGCAAAATCGACCACGACGATCCGGCCAGTGGCACGGAAATGAGCCATCTCCACCAGATCATTGAGTCGCTTGGCTTGGCCAACAACGTCCGCCTGCTGGGTGCAATCCCCCAAGAACAGCTCCCCGACTTCTACGCAGCAGCCGACTGCGTCGTCGTGCCTTCACACTACGAGTCGTTTGGACTCGTCGCGGTCGAAGCGATGGCAACCGGTACGCCGGTCATTGCCTCAGACGTTGGAGGGCTCGGCCTCTCAGTCAAAGATGGTGTGACAGGCTTCCTCGTGCCTACCGGCGACGAGAGCGCATTGGCCAACCGCATCGCCCGTGTCTTGGACGACAGCGCCCTACGCCAGCGCCTCGGCGCTGCTGCCTTCGCTGAAGGTGCTCACTATAGCTGGAGCAGAGTTGCCGAGCGTATCGAGGCCGTCTATGAAAAGTTCGGCTCGCTCAGCCGCTCAGGCTCGCTCGTGAGTGTCGCCACCCCCACCTATGCTACTGCCTGCGGATGCTCAACATAAGGCGCCCAGTATCATCGCGCTCGCGCCTCGACGTGCTCCTCGTTGAACGCGGACTCGTCGAGTCCCGCGAACGCGCCCAAGGACTCATTCTAGCTGGGAGCGTCTTTGTCGGTGGCCGGTGTCTCGACAAGCCTGGAACCGCTGTTGCTGCCGATGCCGAGATCACCATTGCCGGTCCAGACCTCCCTTTTGTAAGCCGCGGTGGACTCAAGCTCGAACACGCTCTCACTACCTTCGCCATCGACGTTCGCGACCGCATCGCGGTTGACATTGGCGCATCGACTGGTGGCTTCACCGACTGCCTCTTGCAGCGCGGTGCCAGCAAGGTCTATGCAGTAGATGTCGGACGTGGTCAGCTCCACGCCAAGCTGCGAATCGATCCCCGGGTCATCCTGATGGAAGGGATCAACGCACGCTACCTGACGGCGCTGCCAGAGCAACCGGCACTCGCTACGTTTGATGTCGCCTTCATCTCGCTCTTGAAAGTGGTGCCAGCGGTTCAGCAAGCCCTCACGGACGATGCCGAACTCATCCCGCTGATCAAGCCGCAATTCGAGGCTGGGCCTCGCCTGGTTGGCAAAGGGGGCGTCGTGCGCGATCCTGGCGTGCGCCGCACTGTCGTCGAGCAAGTGCTCCACGGCTTGCAGGCTTCCGGGCTACGTTTGCTCGGCCTCACACCTTCGCCCATCCGCGGCTCAGCAGGAAATGCAGAATACCTCGCCTATGCTACACTAGCACCGGCTCGAATACCGGCGGATATCGCGGAGATGATCGCCGCCATAGACTGGTCATAGCAAGTGCTCCACGGCTTGCAGGCTTCCAGGCTACGTTTGCTCGGCCTCACACCTTCGCCCATCCGCGGCTCAGCAGGAAATGCAGAATACCTCGCCTATGCTACACTAGCACCGGCTCGAATACCGGCGGATATCGCGGAGATGATCGCCGCCATAGACTGGTCATAGGTGGAACAGGACCAGACCGACGCGATGATAAATCCTCCGCCGGCTCGTCTGGCAATCGTCTATCAGACGAAGCGGGATGAGCCGCGAGCTCTTGCTGGAGCCATCGTGAGCTATCTCCACTCCCGTGGGGTGGAAACGATGAGCGTGCCACTCGGTAATGAAGAACACATCTGGATCGCACATCCCCAGCTACTGCTCGTGCTGGGCGGCGATGGCAGCATGATTCGCACCGGACGGCTCGCCGCCCAGCGCAGCATTCCGATTCTTGGCATCAACTTCGGGCGGCTCGGCTTCCTCACCGAGTGGTCTCCACAGGCGTGGCAGATGGGCCTCGAACAGATCCTGACGGGGAGTTATCGGATCGAGGAGCGCTGCGTGCTCAGCATCCGGCTTGATCTGGATGGCAGCCGGGGAGAGGAGTACATTGCCATCAACGATGTTGCCCTGACGCGCGGTGATCAACCTCGGGCAATACGCGCCCATCTCTGGGTGAACGATGCCGATCTCGGTGAGATCGTGACCGATGGCATCGTGTGCTCAACCGCAACGGGGTCCACCGGTTACAACCTGTCCAACAACGGCCCCATCCTGCCACCAGAGTTCCAGGGGTTCGCCGTCACCGCCATCGCACCGCATCTCTCGTGGTTCCGTCCTCTCCTCCTTCAACGAGAGCACGATCTGCGCCTCACGGCCACGGGCACCGGCGGTGTCCTCCTCACCATCGATGGGCAGTCCGACGTCCCAATTCGTCCCAATCAGCACCTTCACGTCGGCGTTGCGAAGTGCCACGCACTCTTCGCTCGTACGAGCGACACGACGGCATTCTTTGCCAGCCTTCGCACTCGCCTCGCTGGGAGGTCGTGAGAAAGGAGCACAGGGCCGTAATGCTCGCCGAGCTCGACATCACGAACTTCGCCATTATCGATCATCTCCACCTCGACCTCGCCGGTGGCCTTACCGTGCTGACCGGTGAGACCGGAGCGGGCAAGTCAATCATCATCGATGCCCTGGGCGTGCTCCTTGGTGGGCGCGCCAGTAGTGATCTCATCCGGGAAGGTGCCTCTTCCGCCCGCGTCGAGGGAGTGTTCACTGTAAGTCCATCAAGTGCAATCATTGCACTCCTCAGCGAGCTCGGATTGAGCGACGAAGAGGGCGTTCTCATCTTGAGTCGAGAGCTCGTCCGGTCGGGACGCGGAAGTATCAGGGCCAACGGCCGGGCTATTCCACTCTCCACACTGCAGCAGCTAGGTGGGCTCCTGGTCGACATCCACGGTCAAACAGACCACCTCGCCCTCCTCCGCCCCGCTGACCAGATCAACATTCTCGACCGCTACGCCCATCTCACGCCCCAGCGGGAGGCTCTCGAGCTTCTCGTGCGCCAGCTCCGGACACTGCGGGTAGAGATTGCTGAGCTCTCTCAAAATGAGCGTGAGGTAGCACGACGTATCGACCTTCTACAGTTCCAGATTGATGAAGTCGCCAAAGCGGCTCCCCAGCCCCAGGAAGAGCAAGAACTCGAGGATCGTATTCGTATGCTCTCCAACGCCGAGCGACTGCGCGAGCTGACTGCCCACATCATGACCGCGCTCGCCGGTGACGGACCGCGCCGCCCCTCGGTCGAAGAGCTGCTTGGAGGTGCCGCACGATCTACTGATGAACTCGCCCAGCTCGACCGCAGTCAGCACGAGATCGCTGTACGTCTCACTGCCCTGTTGAACGAAGTTCAGGAGATCAACCGCGATCTTCGCCACTATCTCGAAAACGTCGAAAGGGATCCTCAGTCGCTACAGCTCGCCATAGAGCGGCAAGAGCTACTGCGCTCACTCAAACGGAAGTATGGCACAACGCTAGCCGAGGTCATCGCTTACCGTGATGAAGCCATTGCCGAGCTTGCAGCGCTGCAACATCGAGATGAGCGGCGCGGTCAGCTCAGTGTCAAAGAGCAGCAGCTTACCGGGCAGGTCGCGCAGGCAGCGACAGCTCTCAGCCAGCTACGTCGTGCTGCAGCCGAACGGCTCGCGGCGCGCGTTCAGAGGGAGATCCACACGCTCAACATGCACGGCGCGCGCTTCACCGTCCAGATCCAGCAGCGTCCACATCCCCACGGTCTACCTTTTCCGGCTCCCGCCGATGCCATCGAGTCTCTTCACGAGCAGTCGCTGGTAGCCTTCGATGGATCGGGAGTCGATATCGTGGAGTTCCTCGTGTCACCAAACTTAGGAGAATCACCCAAGCCTGTCGCAAGAATCGCATCTGGGGGGGAGACATCACGCATTATGCTGGCCTTGAAGTCGGCACTTGCTGAGGCTGATGCCACAGCCACGTTGGTGTTCGATGAAGTCGACACCGGTGTCGGCGGTCGCAGCGGTCAGGTGATCGGGGAAAAGCTTTGGTCTCTTGCGCGCTTCCATCAGGTGCTCTGCATCACTCACTTGCCTCAGGTTGCTGCTTACGGCGACCAGCATCTTCAGATTCGCAAGGCAGAGCGAGGCGGGCGCACCACGACAGCCATCGTCCAGTTGACCACCGGCACGCGTGACGAGGAGATCGCGCAGATGCTCGGCGGCGCCGCATTGAGCGACAGCACCCGCCGTGCCGCTCAAGACCTCCTGTCCCACGCCACATTCCGGAAACAGGAGGGTCTTCCTCTTCCTCATGATGCTTGACCCAATCTGGGAACAGCCACCAAAGCGTGTCCCCGAAGCTCTGCTGGCGGCCTTCCCCGAGGTTCCCAGTCTTGTCGTACACGTCGCCGCCTACCGTTGGCGCCGTGGCCGGACCATCCTCGACAACCTTGCTGAACACAACACGCGAACAGAGATTCGCCAGCGTGAGCAGCGCTACCCCTGGCCAACACCGGAGCAGCTGGATCGCTTCCTGTTCCGGACGCTCGACTATCCTCTCCCTCTTAGCAAGACACCGCACATGCGCGAAGCTGCCTGGCGGCTCAAGCTCGCAGTTGAGCGCCAAGAGCCCGTAGGTGTCCACGGCGACTACGATGCCGATGGCATCACTGCCACAGCGATTCTCACGAGCTTCTTGACGCAGATCGGAGTGTCCGTCACTCCCACGTTGCCACACCGTCTGCGCGACGGCTACGGCATCACGGTTCGGGCGCTCGAAGATCTGCACAGAGAGGGTATTCGCCTAGTCATCGCCGTCGACTGTGGCATCACTGCCCACAACGAGGCGAAGCGCGCCGCGGAGCTCGGCATCGAGCTTATCGTGCTTGATCATCACGAACCGGGCAATGAGCTGCCACTGGCGCCTTTCATCATCGACCCAAAGGTCACCCGGCACGATCCCAGCGATCTGCCGCTCTCCGCGGCTGGTCTCGCCTACAGATTCTGCTGCGTTCTGGTGGATGAGGGGATGGGCAGCCAGGTAATAGCTGATGAGCTGCTCGATTTGGTGGCAATTGGCACAGTTGCGGACGTTGTCCCCATCATCGGACTCAACCGCGTGCTCGTCGCCCGCGGACTCGCCAGACTGCGGCGATCTCCTCGTCCTGGAATCACGGCGCTCTGCGCCGTCGCCGAGCGCGATGTCCAGTTCCTTACAGAAAGAGACATCGGCTATGCCATCGCCCCGCGACTCAACGCCCCGGGCCGTCTCAATGCTCCGGAGCCAGCTTTTGAGATCCTCCTCACTCGAGACCTCGAACGGGCCGGAGCACTCGCCGAGGAGTTGCAGGCGCGCAACAGCGAGCGACAAGAACTCACCGAGGTTGCCCTCCGTCATGCACAGGCACAGATCGGGCCCGTGGCCGACGAGGAGCGCATCCTTCTGGCTGTCATAGAGCAGGCTGATCCAGGAGTGATCGGCCTCGTGGCAGGAAAGCTCAAGGAGCGCTACCACCGCCCCACCATAGTGTTTACCAAGGTAGATCACGTCTTTGTCGGGTCAGGTCGCTCAATTGAGGGTTTCAATATGGCACGGGCCATACGCGCCGTGCGCGCTCTGCTCGTCAAAGGTGGCGGACATGCCCTCGCCGGGGGGCTCACCGTGAACGCCAGCCAGCTCTCCGAACTCCTCACAAGGTTACAACAGCTCTCCGCAGAGTGGCTCACAATCGCTGATCTCCGTGAGCGCTTGCTGAGCGACGCCTCAGTGCGGCTGACAACGCTCATCCCGGACGTGGTGCGGAGCTTGGACTTGATCGGACCATTCGGTGCGGGCAACGAAGAAGTGCTCCTCCTGACACAAGGGCTTACTATCACGCGGATACGTCAAATCGGCCAACAAGGAGAGCATCTGGAACTCCGCTTCCGCCATAACGGCACAGAGCGTCGGGGCATCTTCTGGTCGAGAGATCCGTCAACACTCCCCGCGCCTGGCAGCAGAGTCGACGTTCTCTTCAAAGCGCAGGTCAACGAGTATCAAGGGACACAAACCGGCGAGATGAACGTCAGCGCGATCCGGCTCTCGGCGTCCGGCCCAGCCTGATTCCTTCACTCGCGCCTCATGCTCAGGGGCCAACCCCACAACGACCGTGATTGTGAAGAGCGCGATGGACTGACTGTAGTACAATAGAGCCGGTGCTGAGGCTCACAGTGGCGTTCCTCTTCACCACGACCTGCACGACGATCCCACGCACGAGTGCAAGGATGTGAGTGAACAGCAGAGTAGGATAGCAGCGTGGGCACTCTGACATCAACAACTTGGGTTGCGAATGGGGCGAAGGGATGTTGACAACGAGCACACACAAGCGTCACTCCCACAGGCCTCATGCAACACCACACTGTCCACAGACGTTCCTCGAGTCTCTCCGCACGGAGTTGGCAGCCACGACGGAGCCCCCAACGGTCGTCATCAAGATCGCCATCGTGTACAAGGCTTTCGCTGCGATCTTGCTGCTCATCTCTGCAGTCGGGCTCCTGGGCTTGATCACCAACGGCGCAACCTCCGCGCACATTCGGACTGCACTCATCGACACGGGGATGGAGAGCGATCAACACTTCCTCTCCCGGATCCTCATCACAATGGGGCTCATTTCCAGGCGGAACGCCACACTGCTGGCGCTTGTCACGCTGTTCTATAGCCTGCTCGAAGGCATCGAGTCTGGGGGACTCGCCACGAGACGGCGCTGGGCCGAATACCTCACCTTCGTCGCGACGGTTCTGCTCCTACCCCCCGAGCTACGCGAAGTCTGGCTGCATCCGCAGCCTTCACGTCTGTTGTTGCTAGCAGCAAACCTCGCTTTGGCCCTCTACCTCGTGCGAGCCAAGCGTCTCTTTCAACAGCAGCCCGCGCCCAAGCGGGAAGCCGAAGAGGGTTGGGGAAAGCCTGTTAATGCCCCCTCTCCTGGGGGCCACCGCACCCCAGCAGGAAGCCTAGCGAACCTACTCACGCTCCAAGATGAAACGCTTCGCTCACCCTCTGACAGATCAGACGGCCAATAGCGAGCGATGAAGTAGCGGCCGGTGAGGGCGCGTTACGCACGTGAATGATCCGTTCCCCTGCACCGTCCACCACGAAATCGTCGACGAGCCTTCCCGCCGCGTTGAGGGCTTGAGCCCGTACACCAGCGGGTCCGGGGAGGAGATCCTCAAGGACAAGCTCTGGAATGTATCGCCGCAGTGAGCGTAAGAAAAGCCGCTTGCTGTAGTCCCGCAGTAGTTCCATAGTCCCCGTCTGCCAGTACTTGTAGGCAAGGCGCCGGAAACCCACGAACCCAAGGGCATCACGTAGGTCTTCAGGGTTGATATCAAAGCGACCGTAACCCTCGCGAGCAAACGCAAGGACAGCATTAGGACCCAGCCACACAGCACCATCGACAATTCGGCGCGTGAAGTGGACTCCGAGAAACGGAAAAGAAGGATCAGGCACAGGATAGATGAGATTGCGTACGAGCGCGCGGCGCTCAGGACGCAACACCCAGTAGTCTCCGCGAAAGGGCACAATCCGAGGCTCAGGTAGGCTGCCACTCAGCCGCGCCACGCGATCGGCATAAAGTCCAGCACAGGTGAGTACGTAGCGCGCGTAAATCTCATCCCCCTCAGTCAGCACGACAACGCCATCGGGCTGGTACGCAAAGCCACGAACGCGGCGGCCCAGGAGAATCTCCCCTCCGGCCTGCTCGATATCCTCACCGTACGCTCGGGCTACCGCACTGTAGTCGCAGATGCCCGTGACCGGTATCCACAAAGCCTGCACACCGATACAGTGCGGCTCGATCTCACGGAGACGCTCGGGACCGATCAGCTCCATTCCTGCGACACCATTGGCCACGCCGCGACGATGGAGCTCGTGTAGCCTCGGCAGCTCATCGTCGCTAGCAGCGATGATCACCTTGCCACAGCGATCAGTCGGAATTCCCCGCTCGGAACAGTAAGCGTACATCCCCTGCGAGCCTTGGACGCAGAGCCGCGCCTTGAGAGAACCAGGAGCATAATACACACCAGAGTGAATCACGCCGCTGTTGTGACCAGTCTGATGCTGCCCAATTGCCAGTTCTTTGTCGAGCACAGCGATACGCAACCCGGGAAACTGCTGGAGTAGCGCCCGCGCACTCGCCAAACCCATGATGCCCGCCCCGGCAATGACCAGGTCATACTGTGGCACAGATCTTTTCCTTGTCACCTTCCCGCCGTTACGGCTGGGAGCAGCGATCGAGTGACAACAGAGCAAAGCTCGTCCTCAACCATCACCCTTGTGGGCTTAGCTGCTTGGCTCACGGTAGACGTCGCGGGCACTCCCCTGAGCACGTGAGAAGAGATCGATCCGAGCGATGGTGACATTTGTCGGCCTCGTCACTGCCCACACAATGGCCTCTGCAACATTATCGGCAGTAAGCGGTGTCATGCCCTTGTAGGTGTTCGTTGCCCGCTCTTCATCGCCAGCGAAGCGCACAAGAGAGAACTCCGTTTCCACCATTCCCGGAGCAATCTCAGTCACACGCACTGGCTTCCCGAGCAACTCCAACCGCAAAGTATCCGTCACCACAGCCGCAGCGTGCTTCGCCGCGGTATAGCCTCCGCCATTGATGTAGATCTGGTGTCCAGCAACGCTCGTGACTACCACGATTCGCCCATTCCCTGAAGCGGTGAGCTGGGGAAGGAAAGCGCGCGCACAGCGCACCACTCCCATAACATTGGCTTCCCACATCTGCCGCCAGTAGTCTTCTGAGATCTCGGTCACAGGCTCTAATCCAAGCGCGCCGCCCGCATTGCATACGAGCACCTCGCAAGATGGCACCGCAGCGGCAAACGCGGTGACGGATGCTTCATCGGTGACATCAAGACGAAGCGTCTGCGTGCCAGAGCCGAGGTCCTTGGCTAGCGCCTCTAGGCGCTCCAGCCGGCGTGCCCCCAGGGTCACAGCAAATCCCGTAGCACTTAGCCGTCGAGCTGTCGCTGCTCCGATGCCACTGCTCGCGCCGGTCACCACAGCACGACCAGTCGCTTCACTGCTCATCAATATTCCTCTCCCTATTCTCCCGCCTCGCCATCGTCGCTCACGACTTCCTGATATTCCGTCCTACACTGTAGCGCAGCGCAGTAGAACCGCCTTTTGTGCGAACTATGGAGTAGGCCATGGCACTGACACTCGGCATCGACCTTGGCACCTCCGCGGTCAAAGTGGTGAGGTGCTGCGAAGCAGCCAGGCGAGCTACCCGATCCGTACGCCGCAACCAGGTTGGGCAGAGCAGCTCCCCGCCAGCTGGTGGCGTGCGCTAACGGCAGCGTTGCGACTACTCGGTCAAGCTGACTCTTCCCACCACTTCTTGCGAGAGATCAAAGCGATTGGATTGAGCGGCCAGATGCACGGAACGGTGCTCCTCGACAAGAATGGCCAGACGCTCACCGACGCCATCATCTGGGCAGACCAGCGCAGCAGAAGCCGCCCACCTGCAGAGGATGATGACCAACCATCAGCTGCTGTCGGTGACCGGAGGCCCGGTAGCGGCCGGTTTCCAGGCAGCGACCCTCCTCTGGCTACGCCAGCATCGCACCGAACTCTGGGATCAAGTCGCAACCTGCCTCCTCCCAAAGGACTGGCCCCGGACGCGTCTCGGTGCAGAGGCACCAACGACCGAAGCAAGCGACGCATCCGGCACGTTGCTCTTCGACCTGCGGCGGGGAAGCTGGTCCGCGACGATGTGCGCGCTCGTTGACATCCTCCCAGAAAAGCTGCCAGACATCTTGCCTTCAAGGGCGGTTGCCGGACAACTCAACCAGCACGTCGCTAGTACGCTCGGACTACCTCCCGGAACGCCGATCATCGCCGGGGGTAGCGATCAGGCGATGGCGCTCATCGGCTCCGGGGTACACGATGGTGCCGCTCTGTTGAGCCTGAGCAGCGGTGGCCAGATCGCTGCCCCCGTATCCCAACCCGTCACTGATCCACGCGGCCGCCTCCACACCTTCTGCCACGCTGTGCCACAGGCGTTCTACTGCCTCGCCACCACCCTGGGCGCAGGGCTCTCGCTCACCTGGCTACGCCACCGCGTGCTCGACAATCCTCTAGCATCGCGGTGGACGCGCCTTCTGGAAGCGGCTGCCGCCGTCCCACCTGGTTCGGACGGTCTGCTATTTCATCCCTTCCTGTTTGGAGAGCGCACTCCTCTCATGAGTCCACAAGTCTGCGGTCAGTGGAGCGGTCTGCGCTTCGCACATACCACTGCACATTTCATCCGGGCGATTCTCGAAGGAGTCGCCTTGAGCCTGCGACACGCCTGGGAGACACTTCTCGACGTAGTGGCGCCTCAGCCGTAGCAACTCGTGGCAACAGGCGGCGGTATGCAGATCCCACTCTGGCGCAACATCGTGGCCAGCGTTCTCGGAGAGTCTCTCCACGTTCTCCCCGTTGCCGAGCATTCCGCTCGCGGTGCCGCCCTGCTGGCTGGTGTGAGCACCAGATGGTTCCCAGAGACCTTGCTCACTGAAGTTGTCCCAGTGAGCCTGAGAATTGACCCGAACTCACGACACCGGCGCACCTACGATGACTGTTTTGGATGCTACCGTACGCTCGCTGAGCGTCTGAGCAGCGCGGCACAGGAGAGAGACTGACATCGACTCGAAGACACGCACGATAGCCGTCACAGCGGAACGGTCCACCCCAGCTTGGCGTTGAGTACATCCGCCACCCGGGCAGCTAGCGACCGCTCACACCCACTTGGAGCGCTCGCTAGCTGAGACGCAACGGAGTGGTATCGTCGCTAGCGATATCCTGTAGCACCGTAACCATCCCAGCATACGCGTACTCGCGCAACCAAGGAACTGGCAGCGTGCGAATGGTCCGGCTCAGCGCTTCGACCATTTGATACGGGAAGGCCTCAGGCGGGCACTTCGTACGAACACTGTCAATGATGTCGAGGAGGTAGGTGCGAATAACACGGCGGTTGTACTCTGCACGCTCCTCCGGCGGAACGGTTGCGGATGCCAGTTGATAGAGCGTTCCGGATGGCCCAACAACTGCTTCCGAATCAGGTGAGTGGTGCACGATCATCTGACACACCCAACCTCTCTCTATCCCCCAGTTTCGGCAATTCACAGCTCAGTGTGACACACTGGTACAGTACTCTCGAAACTAGCGTCAACGAGGCTCACGGGAGGAGCCTTCCTCAGCAGAGGGGGGCGTATGCCATGGTAGCGACAACGAAGCCACTGCTCTTGGTCATCAATGGGGCTCCCGCGACGGGTAAGTCTACGCTGGCAACATTGCTTGCCCGCGAGTTTGGCCTTCCTCACCTCTCGAAAGACCTCATCAAGGAGGCCCTCTTCGAC
>JAMCRV010000012.1 GCA_023381555.1 Chloroflexota bacterium
TACCTTGCTCATCGTCGCCGGGCGCTCGTTGGCGCTTCTGGATCGATCCTGACTCAGGTCATGAGCCAGGCGATGCATCGCTCCATCCCTAAGATTCTGCTCGGTGGCTTCGGTGCTGTGCGCACAGCCACCGGCGATGACAAAGTTGCTGCTGGCGCCGTCCGCTCCGTCACTGCTGCCGATGTCGCTATTCTTCTTGCCTATGCCCGTGAGGTAATCATCGTACCCGGTTACGGTCTGGCGGTAGCGCACGCCCAACACGAAGTCAAGGAGCTCGCTACGTTGCTGCAAGCGCGCGGCGTCAATGTCCGCTATGCGATCCACCCTGTAGCCGGCCGTATGCCTGGTCATATGAATGTGCTCCTGGCCGAAGCCGACGTTCCCTACTCCCAGCTCTTCGAGATGGACCGGATCAATGCGGACTTCGCCCATACTGACGTCGCTCTCGTCATTGGCGCGAATGACATTACGAATCCGGCGGCGCGCAGCAACCGCTCTAGTCCACTCTACGGCATGCCGATTCTCAACGTCGATCAAGCTGCCAATGTTATCGTTCTCAAGCGGAGTATGGCGCCGGGTTTTGCCGGCATCGATAACGAGCTCTATTTCGACCCCAAAACGCTCATGCTCTTTGGCGACGCCCGCGATTCCCTCCTCAAGCTCGTCGTCGAAGTCAAAGCCATCTAGCAGACCCACGGGGGAAGCAGTATTTATGTATCCCCTGTAGACCACGCTCGATGGGCCCCTTTCCTTCGCAATTGGTGCTGGTAGGCTTCCCTCCTTTTCCATGTCTCACAAAGAGTCGAACAGAGCGCTCCCCCACTCGGCGCATACGCGCTCACCGCTCGCTCTGGAAAGCAGGCGTCCTCGATTGTGCCCTCCGGCATCACTATCCTGCAGGGTCTTTTCATCGGCGGAGACCGGCGGTGAGGACGAGGTGGACAGCACGGCGGGGGCGCCAGGCGCAGTGGCTGGAGCGTGCGGATGCGAGCCAGACGCCCGAACTGCGCGGATTCGCGGCGGGCCTCCGCGCTGATCGTGCCACCGTGGAAGCCGGTCTGACGCCAGCATATGTCGCAGCAAGGGTGTTGGTGAACCCATCCCAGGTTGACAAACACAGATGTCCGCTCACCCTTTGGGAGGCTCGAGCAACCTCAGCCGGAAGAGCCGCCGCGCCAGCGTGTAGATATCGCTGCGATCGCCATCCTTGCGGATGCCAACAGCCACGACATGAACCGTGACGATGCGCTCCTCGATCGCGTAGATGATGCGATAGCGCTGCCCGACAGCGCGTAAGCTGCGGTACGTAGCCAGTTCGCCGAGCAGTGGCTTGCCCTGTTTGTCGGGCTCGTGCTCCAGACGGCGTGCGGTTTTCAGGATCTGGTCGCGCACGCGCCGGTCGGTGATCTGCTCATGCATCCGCTTGGCGGTTGCGGTAAAGCGCACCTGCCACGTGAGACGATCAGCGGACGACGTCTCCACTCACGACCTCTCAGCCTCCGTTTCCGCCTCGAGCTCCTCAAGTGCTACCGTGCGACCGGCCACGATATCCTGCGCGCTGTCGCGCAGCGCTGCCATCAACGCCGGATCGCCCATCACATCCAGCGTCTCGATAATCGACTCGTAGAGTTCGAACGGCAGAATGGCCAGCACGGGTTCACCGTACCGGGTAATGGTGAGGGCTTCGTGTTCACCGGCCAGCTCATCAGGCAGCCGCGTGAGGCGGTCACGAGCCTCAGTGATTGACAGCGTACGGGTCATTGGGCGTTGCTCCTCGCCACTGCGCATCCCATCTCACGTCGCGCTGTACGGCGCTCTGTACACGATACTGTACGGATTGCGAAAGCGCAAGGAGCGTAGCTGGTTGGTCATCGGCGGCAACTTCTCCGACGAGCGAGCGCCTCTGTCCAAACGCGCCTGATCCGCCGCCCCGAGAATCTGGGACTCACGGTGACGGTCCAGCCTGCCACTCGAACCGACCCCGCCGCCTAATCCACGTATTTTCAGAGCAGACTCTTACTGTCCTGGCCAGGATGGGTGTGACAGTGTTCCTGGCAGCAGGTATTGACGCGCCCCCCCCGCACGGTATAGTAGGCTGACCTCACGGTAACCAGCGCCTCTGAGAACCCCAGAAGGAGTTTCCATGACCGACTGCACCTGTAATAACTTCCCAGCCAGCCTCGGCAACGTCACCTTCGGGGCGAGCGTCGGCATCGGTACGGCCAATCCCGCGGGTCTCCTCGACGTCGCCGGTAGCGGCACGGACGTCGCCTGCTTCGTCGGTCCCGCCGACGACCACTACGGTACCCTCGTCCTCCGCGGCGGCACGAGCGGCACCTACTGGGAGCTCGCCAAACTCACGAGCACCGACCCTGCCCCGGATGGCTGGAGCCTCCTCTTCGTCAATGGCAGCACCTCGACGCCCGTGCTCGTCGCGACGACCGGTGGGTACCTGGGCATCGGCACAACCAGCCCCAGCTACCCGCTCGACGTGGCGGGCGATATCAACACACGAGCCAACCTACGCTACACCAGTGGAAGCGCTGGCTTGGTGGGCTTGGTGGATAACGACAACCACGCCATCCGCTCCAATGGACTGGGTTCACAGGTGTTTGCGAACAACTGGGGTATCGCCAGCCAGGGCTGGATCTTCCGGGATGAGGCCAGCGGGACTGACCGTGTCATGATCCAGAGCAACGGCAACGTCGGCATCGGCACGACAACACCCCAGAGTCAGTTGCACCTCAACGGCGGCAGCCTCCTCTTCCAGAGCACCGTGGTGAATCCCGTGGTGGGAGGCTACAGCACGGCAAGCCTGACAACCAATGGGTATGGCGATCTGCTCATCGACTTCGGGACGAGCCAGACGGGCGCCGTGATCATCACGCAAGCAGGGACACAGGTGCTGGGGCTGGGTACCTACGGCCTCTTCCTCGGGCCGGCAGGACCCCAGAACCGCAAGGTCGCCGACCAGAACGGCTGCTACTATGCCTAGGGAGTAGCGCGTGCTGTCTGCCATGCCGAGGAAGGGGAAAGCAAGTGGTGACGACCTGGACCGATGACCCCTTGAGCAAGGCGGTCCCCATCAAGGCCCAGCACCTCAACGAGCTGCGCGCCGCCGTCGAAGCGGTCCCAGGAGTCAGCATCATTCCCTGGGGCCGTGGCAGTCGCGTCGATACCGCTACCCCCATCCACGCCCAGCACATGCTCGACCTGCGCCAGGCCATCGGCCCAGGCAGCGCCCCAGGAACCGTCTGGAACGTGCGCGGCGTCAACGCCGGAGCCATGCTCTGGACCCAGTCCGTCCCAGGCGCCACCACCCCTGCCGTCATCCGCGCTACCCACGTCGACGACCTGCGCCGCTGGTTCAATACCAGCGAGCTGGCACAGCCAGGCTACGACTTCCCCCACGTGCGCCCCCTCTTATTCGGCATCAACCCCTCTTGGATCAGCCAGCAGCCAGTAGGGCAGCAGTATTACAACGACGATCAGATGCTCACAGCTATCAAGCAGGCCGGCGCCACCTGTATGCGGTGGGGCATTGGCTGGGATGTGGTCGAACCGAATCCACCGGTTAATGGGGTGCATACCTACTACTTCGCAGGTGAGAATGGTGGCGAGAACTACGATTACGAAGTGAACAAGGCGCTGAGCTATGGGATCACCTATGTTATGAACGTACAGGGTTGCCCTCTATGGGCAAACGGGGGCAACCAGGGCGTACTAATGCCCCCCACGAACGCTCATCTTTCCGACTTCCAAGCCTTTGTCACAGCTTTGGCGCAGCACTTTGTCGGCAAGGTACATCACTACGAGTTCGTCAACGAACCCAACGGTAGTGGCAACTGGTACTGGACTACGAGTGATAACTATCAGCGCGGCCAGATGTATGCCACCTACCTGCAGACGTTCTACCAGGCAATTAAAAGTATAGATGCCACCGCTTGGGTCTCTACGGGTGGCGTAGACAATATACAGACCAATAGTGGGTTGCAGTTCATCCAGGGGATCTATCAGCAGTCCGGCTCGCCGACATACTTCGATGCCGTGGCCTGTCATCCATATCCACCACCCTATCCCCTTGATGAAGGAAGTACCAATGCTAACAATTGCCCGGGAGGTGGACCTCCACCAAGTCTCGTCAATGATGGTGTGATTGGTCTGCGTCAGTTGATGAACTGCTATGGAGACTTCTTTAAGCCAATCTGGATCACTGAGTACGGCTATCATCGCAGTAGTTTTACACCGCCACCCGATCCAGCCACACAGCAGGCAAGCAATCTTCAACAAGCACTGAGTTGGCTCAGCCAGCTCACTCAGAACTACGTCACGATTACTACCTATCAGATCAGCGCCGATATCTCCGGCAGCAGCGCGCAAGATATGGGACTCCTCAGCAGCACGCTTGCTCCCTACACAGCTTACTCGACCTTCTCTAGCTTCGGGAAACCAACCACATAGCAGTCACCCCCTGCACGTGAAAGGAGCTCCTCTAGTTGAAACACTTGCTGATTTTCCTTTTCGCCACTCTCCTCACAGGTGGGTTCGTTGGGAAGGTCAGGGCGGAGGCGACCGAGCCGGCCATTGTCATCACCGTGACGGATCAAGGCGGCGCCCCGCTGCCGTTCGCCACGATCACCGTCACAGAGGCGCATGGAATGCTAACCTCTCACCTGCAAGCCAATGCCCAAGGTATGCTGACTCTCACTGGTCCCTTCAACACCAACGTCGCACCCTACGTCATCTGCGCGTCTGTCGCTGACAGCCACAACACGTACTCATCATGCACTTACAATGTCATGCCACCAGCGCCGAGCTGACCCCGCGCCGTTGATACGTCGAGTGGAGAATGGCATATTGATGAGCGGCTCTCGCTCC
>JAMCRV010000063.1:0-12340 GCA_023381555.1 Chloroflexota bacterium
ACCAATGAGCTGCACGATAGGTCCATAGACCGCCTGCACCTCGCCGGCGCGCATCGAGGCATTGAAGTTATCGTGGGTTGTCACGGCAAACTGAGCGATGCTGTAGTCTTCACGGGCAAACGCTTTAGTGACGCGCACGCCCGCCACGCCTTCTTCGAGCGCCGCAGTGACATCTGCTACTTGTGCCTGCACCTCCCGGAAGCGCACGCGCAGCAACGAGGAGATGATCACACTGGTGGCTACCAACCCTGGCACAGTCACGAGAATCAGCACTGTCATCTGCCAATTCAAGGCCAGGAGCACCACGAGATACACGATCAGGTTGATGATGCTCACCACCGATGTGACCGCTCCACCGAGCAAGGCCTGCTGGAGCGATCCCACATCATTGGTGATCCGA
The DNA here is from genome assembly GCA_023381555.1 of Chloroflexota bacterium. Lineage (GTDB taxonomy): Bacteria > Chloroflexota > UBA4733 > UBA4733 > UBA4733 > JAMDCW01. The sequence continues at coordinate 401 of JAMCRV010000063.1, forward strand.
GACATAATCTGCCCGGTCTCTACCCGCTCGTGGAAGCTCATCGGCAAGCGCTGCACGTGCTCGAAGAGCTCTTTCCCAAGCTCATAGACCAGCTGCTGTCCTACCCAGGTGATTAAATACTGATTATTGATGACGAGATAGGTACGGATGCCATAGCCCACAACCATCACAACACCAACCTGGATGATGCGCACGAGGTTACTCTGGGGAATGAAGTCATTCACGATGTAGCGGGTCAGGATGGCCGGGAGCAGTGTCAGGAGGGAGAGCCCGATACTCCCCAGGATAGTGAGAACGATCTGCAGCCGGTACGACGCAAGGTAGCCCAGGAAGCGGCGTGTTGTGCCTCGCACGTCGATGGGGTGATCACTCTCATCAGGCACGATGACCAGGCCGCGCTTCATCATCGCTTGACCGCTGTCACTTCTGACTCTTGCCCCTTTTCGATGAGTTGCAAGAGTTCGTTGATGGCTGCATCCGCGAGATCGGTGCGAGAGCTCTGGAGGTCATTGAGCAAGCGGTACTCCCGGCTCGTCTCCAGTAGCTCTGTGTGCGTCCCTTGAGCGATGATCTGCCCCCGGTGCAAGAGCACGATCTGGTGCGCTCGCTGGACGGTAGAGAGCCGGTGAGCAATGACGATCGTCGTCCGTCCGGCGAGTACTTCGCGGAGCGCACTCTGGATGGCCGCATCGGTGCGTGTATCCACGCTCGAGGTGGCCTCGTCGAGAATGAGGATGCTGGGGTCAGTACACACCGCACGGGCAATGGCGAGACGCTGTCGCTGGCCTCCAGAGAGCCTCACGCCCTTCTCGCCAATAGTGGTGTCGTATCCGTCGGGCATATCCTCGGTGATGAAGCGGTGAGCATCGGCGATGCGTGCGGCCTGCTCCACCTGCTCGTCACTGGCATCGGGACGGCCATAGCGAATGTTGTCTCTTATCGAGAGATTGAAGAGAAACGTCTCCTGCAAGACCATGGCGATGTTCCGTCGCAAATCTTCCAGCCGGAACTCGCGAACACTATGCCCGTCGATGAGCACTCTCCCGCGCTGTGGATCGTAGAAGCGCGGCACGAGGCTCACAAGCGATGACTTTCCTGAACCACTCATGCCAATGATGGCCAGGGTTTCACCGGCGCGAATGTGCAGTGACACGTCACGTAATACTGGGCGTCCGGGGACATAGCCAAACGTGACGTTCTCGAAGGTGATGTCGCCGTGGATGGGCGGCTCAGCAGTCGGCGGGTCGGGATTGCGCACAGTAATTGGCGCATCGAGCACTTCGAACACGCGCTCTGCGGCGACCATCGCCATCTGTGTCGTCTGGTTGATCGACGCTACCCGCTGGAAGGGCAAGAATAGCAGGGAGATATAACGCTGAAAAGCAACAAGCGTTCCAAGCGTAATCGCGTGAACAATGACTTGCTGAGCACCAATGGTCAAAACGATCACCACACCCATGCTGGTGCAAAGATTCTGCAGCTGCCCTAGTGTGATGGACTGCCCCTGGGCCCACAGTCGCTCCTGGCGAATCTGCGAGTTCGCGTTGTTGAAACGCTCAGCTTCGGAACGCAGGCGATTGAACGCCTTCACCAGCTTGATGGCTACAAGACTCTCTTGCAGAACAACGCTCATGTCGCCGACGCGACGCTGAATCTCGCGCCAGATGGCCCGGATCCGGGTGAGACGCAGCTGGATGAAGACGATCGGCGGGATCGTGAGGAGCACCCAAAGGGTAAGTGCTGTATCAAGGCGAAACAGGATGATGAGCGCAAGGACTGGTGTGAAGAGACTACCAATGAGATTGAGCAGCGTACTATTGACGAAGAGCTGAATGAGGTTGACGTCACTCGTCACACGGGCCATGAGCTGGCCCGTCTCGTACTTGTCGAAAAATGGCATCCCCTGGCGTTGAATGGCACGAAATACTTCATTACGCAAATCCTCAATGATGTGCTGGCCAAGGAGCTGCACAAAGTAGCCTTGTAGTGCATTGAGGCCGGCATTGACTGCGCTGACAACGAGGTAGAGTGCAGCCAAGAAGAAGAGCATGTGAAGCCGGGAATGAGAAATGATATTATCGATGATAAGCTTCTGTAGCCAGGCAGGCAGTAAGTTGGTACCGCCAAGAACGACGATCGTTGCGATGATGACTGTGGTGAGCAGTCCGTAGGGACGAACGTATCCGAAGATACGCAGGAGGTAGCTCATCGCACGTAGCTCCTGCTGGCTTCTGTCATGCGGATGGTTTTACCACCGTCAGTGCGCGGCGTCCAGAATCGCCGCGTCACGGCAAGCACATCGCTAGACGTCGAGGTCGCGAACAGACTTCGCGTGCGTCTCGATGAAGCGCTTTCGCAGCGCCACATCATCGCCCATCAGCATCGTGAAGACATGGTCCGCGGTGACACCATCCTCGGAAGACACTTTCAGCATGGTGCGGCGTGCCGGATCCATCGTCGTCTCCCACAACTGCCCCGCACTCATCTCGCCGAGGCCCTTGTAGCGACTGACACGCGGGTTCTTCCCCTCGAACTCCTTGAGAATCGTATCGCGCTCCGCATCGGAGTAGGCATAGCGCACAGCTTTTCCGTGCTCAATACGAAAGAGGGGTGGCTGAGCGATGAAGAGATGCCCCTCTTCAATGAGTTGAGAGAGGTAGCGAAAGAAGACCGTGAGCAAGAGGGTGCGGATATGCGCTCCATCCACATCGGCATCGGTCATAATCACTGCCCGATTGTAGCGTAGCTTTTTCGGATCGAAGCGATCCCCTATGCCTGTGCCGAGAGCGGTAATGATATAGCGAATCTGATCATTAGCGAGCAGCTTCTCGGGCCGGGATTGCGCTTTCTCGACGTTGAGGATCTTGCCCCGCAGCGGTAAGATCGCCTGAAAGCGCCGATCTCGCCCTTGTTTGGCACTGCCTCCAGCACTATCACCCTCGACCAGGTAGAGCTCACAGTGATCGGGGTTGCGATCCGAGCAGTCCGCGAGCTTACCAGGGAGGCTGCCGCCATCGAGAGCACTCTTGCGAATCGCCGCACGTGCCTTCTGCGCCGCCTCTCGCGCCCGCGACGCCAGCACGACCTTGTCGAGTACTCGCTTGGCTTCGCTGGGATTTTCCTCAAGCCACTCCGTCAGCCCCTCACCGATCACTGACTGCACCAGTGGTCCCATCTCGGCGTTGGCAAGCTCCAGCTTGTCCTGCGAGGTGAACTGCGGGCTGGCGAGCTGGACGCTGATGATGGTCGTGAGACCCTCTCGGGCATCCTCACCGCTGAGATTGGGCTCCTGCTCTTTGAGCAGATTTGCCTTGCGGGCGAACGAATTGAGACTACGAGTGAGCGCCGAGCGAAACCCGGTGAGATGCGTGCCTCCATGGCGCGTGTTAATGCCATTGGCAAAGCTGAAGATTGTTTCGGTAAAAGAGTCATTATACTGAAGTGCTACGTCGACGACCCCTTGCTCGGTCGCCTTGTGGATCACAACCGGCTGACTATGAAGCATCGTACGCCCCCGGTTGAGCTGGCGAACGAAGGTAACGACCCCGCCTTCGAAGTAGAAGTTGACCTCGCGATCACTCCGCTCATCACGAAACGCAATCCAGAGACCGCGAGTGAGGTAGGCCATCTCCCGAAACCGCTCAGCGAGCGTGTCAAAGTCGTAGTCCAGCGTGTTGAAGATCTCGGCATCTGCTATGAAAGTCGTGAGCACGCCACTGTCTTCCGCCGGCCCGATCTCCCGTACAGGGTAGAGGGGCACGCCGCGGGAATACTCCTGCTCCCAGGCCCGGCCATTCCGCCTGGTCTCGACGCGCATCCAACTCGACAGGGCGTTGACCACCGAAACGCCTACTCCGTGAAGTCCCCCCGAAAATTTGTAGACGTCGCCGCCGAATTTGCCACCTGCGTGTAGCTGTGTCATGACGACTTCGAGCGTGGAGCGCCCCTCCTGAGGATGGAGCTCTGGCGGAATACCACCGCCGTAGTCTCGAACGTAGACGGTACCATCAGCACGAATGGCTACCTCGATACGGTTTCCTCTGCCCATACGGGCCTCATCGACGCTGTTCACCACAACTTCGTCGACGAGGTGGTGAAGCCCGCGGATGTCCGTATTGCCGATGTACATCCCCGGCCGGATGCGTACGGCTTCCAACCCCTTGAGCACCTGGATGCTCTCGGCGCCATAGCCAGCGGCTTGCTCCACCTGATCCGATATCGCCACGCTCTCTCCCTCCGCACCAAGTGACGCCATTCGGGAATCAACAAAAGTATAGCATAAATGCTCTAACTCCACCAGTTAGCCTCAGACTCTTCTCACACTTGCGCCGCATCACACAGAGGAAAGACCTTCGCTGCCACACAAGACAGGTATATTCCGTATCTTCTCTCACTATTCTCACGCTTCTTACATAAGTACTCTTTCATAGTATCAATGTAGGAGCAAGCTAGCAGAAATCGATATAAGATGTATGTTCAGTGGCTCTCGAGGGCAATCGAGGAAGCTCACGCATCACGCACGTGCGGCGTTACGGGCGATTTCTAGAGCACCATACACCCCAGCACGCCCTGCTAATGCCGAGAGCACCACGTAATCGGCAAGATCAGCCTGGAACAGCGGGTGCACGAGGTAGTTGTTAAGGTGGCGCTGGAGAGCCGCTCGGATGCCCGGCAACAACTGACCACGCCCAATGACCCCCCCACCAAGCACGATACGCTGAGGAGAAAGGATCAGCGAAAAGTCCATGAGCGCCATACCGAGATACGCAGCAACAAGCTCCCACACCGGATCATCTGCACTCAAGGTGCCGGCAGCCCGGCCGGCTCGCGCCGCAATTGCGGGACCGCTCACGAGCCCTTCAAGGCAGCGGCCATGAAACGGACATACACCTTCAAATTCATCTCCGGAAATGCGCGGCAGCAAGACGTGCCCCATCTCAGGGTGGATGAGCCCGTGGAGGACGCGACCACCAGCAATGACCCCACCACCGACACCAGTGCCGACAGTGAGATAGATGGCCGGATCACAGCCCCGCGCCGCTCCCCAGTGCGCTTCGCCAATAGCAGCAGCATTGACGTCATTCTCCCAGCCCACCGGGATGTTCAGCGCCCGCTGCAACGGTCCAACGATGTCTGTAAAGCCCCAGCCCGCTTTAGGAGTTGAGGTGATGAAGCCATAGGTGGTTGAGTCCGGATGCAGATCGACGGGGCCGAACATGCCGACGCCAAGGGCCTGCAATGGCCGGTGGGCATGGTACAGCTGGAAGAAATCAATGCATCGCTGCAGTGTCTCTGCAGGCGTCGTGGTAGGGATCACCTCCTGCGCATCGATGGCAGTAGGACTTGACCCCACCACCAGCACAAACTTGGTACCGCCGCCTTCGATAGCACCATACCGCTCGTCGATCGTCAACCTCCTTGACAGACTGGAGTCGTGCTGTTCCTAGCATCCTAGCACCCGTACCCTCTGGCATCATCCGAGGCGTCGCAGCGCTGCGGCCGCCCGCCGTGGATCGCCAGCTTCAGCCCAGGCCAGCGCAAGGCGCTGCCATACTTGTGGCGCCAGTACGGCATCAGCTGCAGCAATGAGACCAGCCCAGCGTTCGGCGGTTTCCAGGTCCTTCGCCGTGAGCGCCAGCTCGAACCGTCCCCAAGCAAGCTCCGCTCCCTCTGGAAGATCGACTACCTCCTCTTGGACCGGTGCACTTTCCGCAGACCCCCTCCATTCTCGCTGCAACCGCAGCAGCTCGGCCCACAACTCTTTGAGATCCGCTGATCCCTGCGACGGATCAAGGGCGCGCTGGATGCGGCGCGCCGCATCTGTTACTCTCCCAGTCTGGAGATCGAGCCGGGCGAGCGCGGCGAAGCACTGGTTGAGTAAGCGCTGGCTAGCAACGATTGCTGCAAGCCAGAGCACGACCGGAACATCCGCGTCACTACCCACCGCACGGCCATCTGCCAGAAGCCGGCTCGCGAGCACGCTAGGTGCGAGGGCTGCGGCGAGCTCCTGCGCCTCGACAAGCAAGCCTCTCGCCGTTTCAATGGCCCCAAGTTGCTCGTGATCACGGGCCAGCTGCACGAGCAGCTCTACACGCACCACTCGCTCCTGCGGTACGTCCTCCGTAGCCTGCCCTACTCTGTTCAAGGCCTCTTGTAGCAGCGCTACACGCTCCACGATTTCCAGAGCAGCAGCGCCGGCGACTGCCAGCCGCGCCGCGTCCCAGACCGACCCGGCTCGACGTGCCACCTCGACCAGCTTCATCGCCTCGGGGAGCTGCGCATCGTCGAGGAGCGCTGCAGCGCGCACCACAGCCCAGCGCAGCCGCTGTTCCTCATCAGCGAGACCCACACCTCCACCTGCCAGCACTCTCCTACCCTGCTCCAGGGCTTGCAGCGGCTGTCCAAGCAATAGCCACGCCTCGACAGCCACAACCGCACCGACCTGGCCATCATCGGCCTGGGGAGCGAGCAGATGCGCGATCGGCACACCAAGAGCGGCTGCGAGCTGCTCGAGCGTGTCCAAGGACGGAAGTAACGTGCCGTGCTCGATGCGACTGACCGTTGCCGGGGAGAGCCTGTCACCAGCGAGCGCTGTCAGCGTGAGGTGACGCCGCAACCGCAGTACCCGCAGCGTTGCCCCAAGACGAGTAGCAAGATATTTACTCATAGTAAATATCTTGCCCGATTGTTGTGTAGAACGCAAATGACAGGTATACTCCGCCCATTGTTACCACCTGTGGAATAGGAGCAGTCGCACGCAGAAAGGACCCTATTGTCATGCCGCGCGCCCTCATTACCGGCATCACTGGGCAAGATGGCTCGTATCTCGCCGAGTTCCTCCTCGGCAAGGGCTACCAAGTCTTTGGTCTCATCCGCCGGAGCTCTACAGTCACCGACATCCGGATCCGGCACCTGCGTGATCGCATCACGCTTCTCGAAGGCGATCTTCTTGATCAGCCATCGCTCATTGCCGCTGTTGGACGCGCCGAGCCTGACGAGGTCTATAATCTCGCTGCCCAGTCTTTTGTGCCCACGTCGTGGGTCCAACCGGCCCTCACGGGCGAGTACACCGCATTAGGCGTGACCCGCGTACTCGAAGCAGTACGCTTTGCTCGTGCTCCAATCCGCTTCTACCAGGCCTCCAGTAGCGAGATGTTTGGCAAGGTGCAAGAAGTCCCCCAGACCGAGCAGACGCCCTTTTACCCCCGCAGTCCGTATGGCATTGCCAAGGTCTATGGCCACTGGATCACAGTGAACTACCGCGAGAGCTACGGACTCTTCGCGTGTTCCGGCATTCTGTTCAACCACACATCACCTCGCCAGGGCCTCGAGTTCATTACACGGAAGCTCAGCAATGCCGCAGCTCGCATCAAGCTCGGCCGCCAGCAGTACGTGCAGCTCGGCAATCTCGATGCTCGCCGCGACATGGGCTACACACTCGACTACGTACACGCCATGTGGCTCATGCTCCAGCAGCCTAAACCTGATGACTACGTTATTGCAACCGGTGAGACCCACAGTATCGCTGAGATTGCCGAACAAGCGTTCCTCAACGTTGGGATCGAGAACTGGCGCGATTACGTACGCATCGATCCGAGTCTGTTGCGTCCCGCTGAAGTCGACCTGCTCGTCGGCAACCCGGCAAAGGCCCGCGAACGGCTTGGCTGGAAACCTGAAGTGGATTTCAGAGGCCTGGTCAAGCTCATGGTGAAGTCAGACCTCGCGCTCGAAGAGCGCAACCTCGACTAGGAATCGTTCCCACTCTCCATACGCAGGGAGGACAGCTCGCTAGCTCCACAGTTTCCGCAGATCGGGCTAGCCGAGCAGTCCTCCCGTCATCGCCGCTCGCACTGCCAGCGCTCCCGCCAGAAGGCAACCAATAGCCGTCACGAATGACTCTCGACGCCCATCCCACCACTGGCCGCCAAGGGCCTCACCAGCGGGGATGGCGAGCAGGATGACCGCGCCGTAGAGGAAATGCAGTCCTTGCTGCGGTCGCTGACCTGAGATGAACACGATCACCCCAACGATGGCCTCCACGAGAATGAGTGCCTCCGCTAGGCGCAAGCTGCCTCTGAAGGCAGGGCTTATGGGCTTGAGTCGCACGGCCAGAATGATGCCCCAGATCGCACAAATGGACGTATAGAGGAAAACAGCACCAAACAGCGCTCGATGAAGCTCAATCACAGCTCTTCCATTTCCGCCGGAGCAGCACAGACGGTCGCACTCGAAATTGATGTGCCGGTTGCGACCGTCCTCGAACCATCTTAGTGAACGTTAGCATGTGGTCGTCGTCGCGGCCTACGGCGCAAACCGCGGCGCGCCGCTACAGACGCGCACCGGGGGAGCACGAATCGCTGTGTTTCGCAACGCTGCCTTCTTGCTTATCACAGAAGGCGTGACTCGCATTGCTTCGATCGCGCTGGCTATCGTCATTGCTCGAGGAATCGGTCCCGAAGGCTACGGCCGCTACACCTTCGCACTGGCTTTCGCTGCGACTGCCAGCACATTTGCCGACTTCGGCACAGGCCGCTTCCTCACTCGAGCGATTGCCCACGACCACGCACGCGCCTCCCTACTCTTCGGTTCGACGCTCGTGCTCCGTGCTGTTCTGCTCCTTCTCAGCTACGGCATCGCTGCTGCCCTCCTTCCGGGGCAACCGCGGCAAGATGTACTGCTGCTGGCTCTCTTTCTCCTCGTCTCAGCAGCCCAGTCCTTCGCATTCCTCTTCCGCTCCGTCTACTTTGGTTTCGAGCGTATGGAGTTCGATACTGCGACTCGCTTCTTAGAGCGGCTCCTCGCAACCGCAGGAGCACTCGCCCTTGTGCTCCTCGGCTTCGGGTTGCTCGGCCTGGCTACCGCCTTTCTGATCGCCGCCCTGATCGACCTTCTTCTTGTTGCGCTACTTTGTTTCCACTTCTTTGTCACGCCGGATTTCTCGGAGCTACGTACCACGTGGTGGCCGGTACTCCGTACGGCTTCCCCACTGGGCTTGTTCGGCATCATCCTCACGCTCTCGAGCAACACACCGTTCTATGTGTTGCGCGCCTCGACAAACGCCGCTGCCATCGGGCAGTTCTCCGCCGGCGTGACGCCAGTGCTCGCACTCATCCCTGTGCCGGTGACCATTGCCTCTGCTGCGCTGCCGGCGTTCTCGCGCCTTCTTCGCACCAGTGATGCAGAGGCAGTCACCGCCTTCCACCTCCTCTGGCGTATCTTCGTTCTCGCTGGTCTCGCGGCAGCGCCAGGAGTCGTGATCGTCGCCCCCCCGCTCGTCGAGCTGGTCTATGGGAGCCAGTTCGTCGAGGCAGGGAGGGTTCTCCAAATCCTCGCCATTGGTCTCCTGGGCATCTTCCCGACCCAAGTCTGCGTGAACTTCCTCGTTGCACGCGGCAAACAAGTCACCGTAGTGGGGATCGACGCGATCAGCGCAGTCTGGCAGCTCACTGTCGACCTCGTGCTGGTGACACGCCTCGGGGTCGATGGAGTAGCCATCGGCATGGCTTCAAGTGAGATCCTGACGACCGTGCTCTTCCTCGTTGCCGCTTCTCGTGACTACCAGCTACCCCAGTTTCGACGCCTGCTTCCCGCAATCGCGGCCGCAGCGGCCATGACTGCAGCAGCGGCCGCGATCTCCGCACACACTATCTGGTGGCTAGCCATTCCCATTGGCGCACTCGTGTATCCAGCGCTCCTGCTACTGTGCCACGGCACGAGTCTGCACGAGCTCCAGCTCACCAACATACTATTGCGACGCCCTCCCGACTGAGTGGCCGCCCGCACGAGCAGCACTACAATGGGGCAAACAGAGGAGGATGAACAGTGGCAGGACAGACCGTTCGCATTGGCATCGTCGGGGCCGGTGGCATCGTGCGAACCCGTCACGTACCCGGTTTGCGCAAAGAACCGAATGTGGTTCTTGCGGCAGTCGCGAACAGCACTCCCGAGAGTACGCAGCGAGCAGCAATGGAGTTCGGCATTGAGCGCTCGTTCGACCATTGGGAAGACCTCGTTCGCTGGGATGGCATCGACGCGGTGCTCATCGGCACTCCACCATTCCTCCATCATGCGGTTGCACTTGCCGCGCTCGAAGCTGGAAAACACGTCTTCTGCCAAGCACGGATGGCAATGAATGCCGCTGAAGCTCGCGATATGCTAGCCGCTGCCGAGCGATCCGATCTGGTCACCATGCTCTGCCCTCCACCACACTACCTGCGCGGCGACCGAGTGGTGCGCCGGCTCGTCGCCAGCGGGTATCTGGGCGACCTCTACCACGTCAACATCCGCTGGTACGGGACCGACTATATCGACCCTACGGCGCCGCTGCACTGGCGCCAGACCGGTCGTATCTCCGGCGTGAACACGCTGACCGTTGGGATGATGCTGGAGGTCATGCACCGCTGGGTGGGGTCTGCCTCTAGAGTAGTCGCCCAAACATTCACCGCGACACCGCAACGGCGCGACAGCACCGGCAAGATCCAACCGGTCGACCGCCCCGACAGCGTGACCGTTGCGGCGGCGATGCAGCGCGGGGGCCTCGGCAGCTTCCTGTTCAGCGGCATCGCGCGCCACGCGGGTGCCAACACCTTTGAGCTCTACGGCAGCGTTGGGGTGCTGAAGTACGACTATCAGGCAGATCGCCTGTTCGGTGCCCGCGCTCAGGGTCCTGAGCTCCACGAGATCATCATCACATCAAGTGAGGAACGGCGCTGGACAGTGGAGCACGACTGGATCACTGCTATCCGTAGCGGCAACCGCACACCAGAGCCAAGCTTCCGCGATGGTCTCGCGTATATGGAGGCCACCGAGGCTATTTTCCGCTCTGCCGAGAGTGGCCAGGCCGTCGACCTGCCGCTTCGGTAGCCGCCGGGCGGCGGCAAGGGGCCAGCCTCCCGGTCCCTTGCTATTCTGCGTACCCTAGCCCTCGTTCTGCTCGTACCGGCTCTTGATATCGGCGATGACTGATGCATCGGTGAGTGTTGTCGTGTCACCAAGCACACGGCCCTCTGCAATGTCACGCAACAAGCGGCGCATGATCTTGGCGCTACGGGTCTTCGGGAGCTCGGCGGTGAAGAAGATCTTCTCCGGACGCGCAATGCCGCCGATCTTCTGGGCGACGTGGTCGCTCAGCTCTTTCTTCAGCTCGTCGCTGGGTGTGACACTGGACCGGAGTGTCACGAAAGCCGCTGGTGCTTGCCCCTTGATATCGTGAGAGATACCGATAACTGCCGCCTCGGCCACAGCCGGGTGACTCACGAGAGCGCTTTCCAGTTCCATCGTGCCGATACGGTGTGCCGCCACGTTGAGCACGTCATCGACCCGCCCGAGCAGCCAGAAATAGCCCTCCTCATCACGCCGGGCACCATCCCCCGTGAGATAGATTCCGGGAAATTTGCTCCAATACTGCCGTACATAACGATCAGGATCGCCCCAGATGGTACGCATCATCGCAGGCCACGGCCGTTTGATGACCAGGTAGCCGCCGGCGCCTTGCGGGACCGATCGTCCTTGCTCATCGAACACGTCCGCGTCGATTCCGGGCAGTGGGAACGTCGCTGAGCCCGGCTGCGTCGTCGTGAGGCCCGGCAGAGGCGAGATGAGGATCGCTCCGGTCTCTGTCTGCCACCAGGTATCGACGACCGGGCAGCGTCCGCCACCGATGTGGTCGTGATACCAGATCCACGCCTCCGGGTTGATGGGCTCTCCAACACTACCGAGCAACCGGAGCGACGAGAGGTTGTGACGCTCAACGTACTCCGTCCCCCAGCGCATGAACATACGGATGGACGTCGGTGCGGTGTAGAGCACTGTGACGCCGTATTTCTCGATGATCGCCCAGAAACGATCTTTGTCGGGCCAGTCTGGCGCTCCTTCGTACATCACCTGGGTCACGCCGGTCGCCAGAGGTCCGTAGACGATGTAGCTATGCCCAGTAACCCA
>JAMCRV010000063.1:12350-22403 GCA_023381555.1 Chloroflexota bacterium
GCTGGGGGACGGAGTACGTTGAGTGGATGCTCAGAATCGACGGGCTCAGGTGCAATCTCTTTGCCGATGAAAGGTGCCAGCGCCTCGTGCCACCAGATATCGCGCCCCTCGATCCAGTTGATTGTGGCACGATCGCCCGCTCGCCTCAGCACGAGCACGTGCTCAATCGTCGGCGTGCCACCAGCGATGGCCGCATCAGCATTCGACTTGAGCGCCACCAGATTGCCGCGCCGGTAGCCGGCATCGGCAGTGATCAGCAGCTTGCAGCCGGCATCATTGATGCGGTCGCGCAGCGCCTCAGGGCTGAAGCCTCCGAATACCACCGTGTGGGGGCAGCCTAGTCGCGCGCAGGCCAGCATGGCGATGGCCGCTTCCGGCACCATGGGCATGTAGATGGCGACGGTGTCTCCCTTCTTCAAGCCAAGCGACTGCATGGCCAAGGCCGCCTGGTTGACCTCTCGATAGAGGTCACGATAGGTGAGCACGCGACTATCGCCCGGCTCACCCTCAAAGATGATGGCGACTTTGTTCGCCCGCCACGACTTGGCATGCCGGTCGACACAGTTGTACGACGCATTCAGTGTGCCACCGAGAAACCACTTCGCCCACGGCGGATTCCACTCCAGCACGCGCTCAAAAGGCGTGAACCAATCGATGATCCGTGCCTGCTCGGCCCAGAAGCCATCAGGGTCAAGCCGTGCACGCTCATAGACCGACGGATCCTGCATGTTGGCGCGCGCCGCCAGCTGTGGTGGTGGAGGGAATCGTCGATCCTCCTTCAGCAGAGCCTCAAGCATTCCAGACGTGTCAGCAGTCATAGCTCCAGTCCTCTCGCTCCAGATAGAATCAGGCGACGTGTTCGGCACGCGGCACACCCTCGATGAAGGGAGTCTAAAGCGCACGAGCCAGTCCACGCAAGCAGTCGTAGCTCTAGGGACTCTCGCCGCGTTCAGAGGCTACTGGCTACCTGATCGACAGGAGGTTTGTAGCATAAACATAATGGTAGAGGGGACTTGTCGGCGGCTGACCGTTCTCACAGCGCACGGTCACTGGCCAGTCTCCTGGCTCAATGCCCGAGTTGATCATCCACGACCAGGACACTGTCCCGGAAGAGTCAACACGTTCTGGAGCGAAGGCCGGAATGTCGCTCGCTGGTCGGTACTTGACCGTGAGGGTGCAGACTGACCCTACGGGCGACACAGTGGCGCTGACTGTCACCGTGCTTCCACGCTGGACGGAAGCGGGGAGCTCGAGCGTGATCTGCATAGGCAGCGTTCCGGCCGGCGTCGAGAGTGCAATGGGCGTATCGGTGGGCGCTGGAGTTGGCGTGCTATACGCCCCACTCTCCGGAGTAGCCGTCTCAGCAACCGTTGCCGCCGTTGGAGTTGGCGACGGAGGCTCAGGCGTCGGCGTGGTCGGTGTCGGGTGCGGGGTCACTTCTTGCTTCCCTCCACCGGACATGCCGCCCGGCGGAGCGGTTTCTGGTGTGCCAACACCTCCAGGCGGAAGGGCAGCGCTCTGGGTAGAGGTGCTCGAGCCCGGCTCATTCCCCATCCCACCTGGAGGGGCGGCGGCGCCACAGGCAGCAAGGAAGCTCAGCAAGACGAACAGAACAGCGATGCGGAACGCGCCTGCCGGCGATACGAGAGGCCGTGGAACCACCACCATGCCCACCCTAACGATTCGATTCGCCAGGGCGCGCAGTATACCACCCCACGCAACGGAGCCGTACGTGAGGCATCTGCTATGCTGACGGAAGAGCCGCTCACTATGTGGCGGTGGAGAGGCAGAAGCACTCGATGTGGATCGCATACTGAGATGCCGTTCACTTATCTCCTAGGAAACCCAAGCGCGCCGCGAGGGCACGCGCTCTTACTCCTCCGCTCTGAGCGCGGCGACCCCGGAGTCTGGGCAACGTACCTCGTGGTCACACCAATCACGATGGACTTCACCAAGTATCTGCCTCCGATGTTCGCTTCGTTTGCAGCGATGGCTCCGCAATCTGCTGCCGCTGCCGTCCCCATGCCGCCCATCCCTGAGCGCCTCGACAGCGAAGTCGCGGTACGCCGCCTCGCTGAAGCCCGCGGTGACGATCTCCTCGATGGCGGCACCGTCGACACACAAGCAGTCGATCGCTTAATGCTTGTAACGGCCGAAGCCGCCCAGCGGTATCACGACGCATATGTTGCCTACCTCCGCACAGTCCCGGAAACGCCGGCTGTAGTCGCTCAGGAGGTGCAGAGCCTCTCGGCCGATGAGCTTACTGCTTTTCAAGCCCTCACCGAGGGTGAACAGCTGAGTGAACTCAGCAAGCTGGTAGGAAAGCTCCGCTACGCCGTGAGCGGGCATGATATCTACCACGCTGCCGAGGCGAGGCGTCAGATTACTGCCCTTGCGTCACTACTCCCTCCCAAGTACCGCATCGACGACCTCCTAGGCGCCGCTCAGCGAGATGATGCGACAGCTGATCGCCTTACTGAGCTCTACCTCGAGCGTTGCTTCAAGATTCTCCACGAAGAGTACGAGCAGCTTCCGGCACTCGAAGCACGGATCAAGGAGCTGGGTGAGTAGGTTCGAAGGCGGTCCAGCGTAGGTATCACGGCCCATAGCCCACCGTCAGGGCACACGTGGACTCCGCCTACTGCGTGGCACTAGGGAAGGGGCGCCGCCACCGGCAGCGCCGCACTCACGGGAATAAGTCCACCCTGCTTGGCCATATCGCCACCAAGCGCCATCGTCACTGCTCCGGCTTGAATGCCCGCTGCTGGATTGGCCACCTTCCAGTGCTGGAACACCGCGCGCTGGCAGCGCAGCACCACTGCTGGCCCCTCGTCTTGAAGAGCCATTGGCAGCCCATAGTCCTCCAACCAGTTGCTGTCGGCGTAGTAGGCGGCCTTCAAGGCTGCATCCTGATCAAGCAGAGTCAGGTGATTCTGCTCGATGGCCGGCCAGCTCTTCTCTACATCAACCGACCAGTTTCTGCTTGGAGGCACCATCCACACTGCTTGCAGCCAGGGATCCTTTCCTGCCGCCGCCAGCTGGTCGAATACATTGGCAAAGACGGCACGCGCGCTCCCGGGCGCCCACTGGAGGAGCTCTCGCTGAGTCGCTTGGTACACAAACCCGCCGCTGGTGAAGCGCCGCGAGGATGGGTAGCCCAGTGTGGTGATGCCCCCGTGCTGTGTGAAGTCGCTCCAGAACGGTGCACCGCCGCTGTTCGTGATGGCAAAACCGAGGCTTCCCGCGCCACTCCGTCCATTAGCCTGGCGGTAGAAGTGGCCATCCGGCACTGCTATGTCAGACGTACTCGGCGCTGGCACCCCGACAAACACCCCCCGCTCCACCAGGATCACCGGACTGCCACCAACCAGATATAGCGATGGGTCACGTGGGTCGGTGTTGTCGCTCGAGGGCTGCAGCGCGAACTGCCACTGGCCATTGACCGGCTGAGGAAGCGGCTGGGTGTTGCCCAGCTTGTCGAAGGCGGTGACCTGCCCGGAGAAGACGGCGACTGAAGCCGTAACTGGGTTCGGGGAGGCATTCCAGAGCACAATGATGCGGTCAGCGCCACGGCGCATCGTCACCTTATTGACGGCACCAGGCCACACGAACTGGGTGCGTCCAGTGTCACTGGCGAGCACCAACTGCACCTGCTCCGCACTTGGTGGCATTGCGCTGCCAGACCACGAGTACGTGGCCCCGTCGACACCGGCAAAGGTGTGAGTCGCGAAAGCGTAGGCGTAGTATGCCGGGCGCAATGAGCCATTATCGCGCTCAAGACCGTAGAGCGCTCCGCCGGACTCACCGCCGGTATCCGTCATCTTGTACACCGAGAACCGGTCGACACCAGCGGCGAGTGCGAGTGCTGGAGCCTCGATCATGTAGCTTGCCTGCTGATCCAGGGTGGCTCGGAATGGGCCCTGCGGCTGGGAGGAGGCCGGATCGTTATTCGGGACGACGTTTGCCTCGGATTCCCACACTTCCTTGTTGTAGATACCGTGCGCCGCGAGCGCCTCTCGGAAGAGCATCACCTCGGCGTAGCTATTGAGTGGGTTGCCATAGGTATGTGCATCAACAGCATCGAAGTAGTAACTATGGCTGGCAGCCGTAGGATCAGCAACGTCGATGTCGAGCACGCGGTTGAGGTAGAGCGGCCGGTTGAACTGATGGTCGAACCAGTAGGTCATCCCAGCCATCACGACCATCGCCTGCGGATTCACGGACTTGATTGCGAGATAAGCCGTCTTCAAGTAGTTGTAGTAGTCCTGCACCGAGCCATTCCAGGTGTGTGGAACGGTATCGGTCATGTCGGGCTCGTTACCGATGATCCAGGTATCGATGCGCCCGCGATATTGTGCTGCCAGACGCGCCATGAATCGACCCCAGTAGTTCTCCGGATCATTGTAGGGGAGCGTGAGATTCTTTGGTACAGCGATCGTGCCGGAGTTGTCTCGCCCAGCCCAGCCCGGCGTGCTCAATACCACGCCAACGAGACTCAGTCCGGCGTTGAGTTGCGACTGAATGAGCGAATCAGAGACGTAGCCGGGGATTTGGGCATTCCCCGTTGTCCAATCACTCGGACCCGCCGGCTGGTAGGCGTCCCAATGGAACACGATCCGCTCCCATTGAGCTCCCGCCTGTATCGCCCGGCTCGTATCCTCATACGCCTGAACGATTCCCCAGAAGGGGGCAGGATTCGAGCTCGCTTCCGCTGGCGATGCCCCCTGACCGATGGCCATTGCCAACAGGAGCAAGCTCGCCCACACGACCCGGGACACCCGTAGGCTGGTCAAGCACGTTCTCCCTTCACCCTGCAGATGGGAACGACGGGAGATCCTTCTGGTTACGCCTCCCCCCTCGGACGCGGGAGACATGATCGCCTGCAAGGAGCGATCACGCGGTATAGTGCTCAGTGTAAAGAGAAGAACGTGTTCCGTCCGAGAGGGGCCGTTGCCGCCGGAGCGGGCAACAGCCCCTCTCGCAATTGTGCTGAGAGGTTTCAACGTGACGTCCCAAGCCGCGATTCGCAACGTCGCCATCATTGCCCACGTCGATCACGGCAAGACGACCCTCGTCGACGCTATGCTGAAGCAGTCACACATCTTTCGCGAGAACCAGGCAGTCGGTGAGCTCATCCTCGACTCGAATGATCTGGAGCGCGAGCGCGGAATCACCATTCTCGCAAAGAACACTGCGATCACCTATCGCGGCATCAAGATCAACATCATCGATACGCCCGGCCACGCCGACTTCGGCGGCGAGGTCGAGCGCGTGCTCAACATGGCCGATGGCTGCTTGCTGTTGGTCGATGCCGTTGAAGGTCCGATGCCCCAGACGCGCTTCGTGCTGCGCGTGGCACTGCAGATGGGCCTGCGCCCGATCGTGGTCATCAACAAGATCGACCGTTCTGCCGCACGCATCAGGGAAGTGCTCGATGAAATCCAGGATCTTTTCCTCGAGCTCGCTACGGACGCCGACCAGCTGGATTTTCCTGTGCTCTACGCGATCGGGCGCAATGGCACCGCAGCCCGCAGCCTCGACGAGCCGCAGCGGGATCTGCAGCCGCTTTTCGACACCATCGTCGATGCCGTGCCCCCGCCACAGGTGCAGCAAGAAGGGGGCATGCAACTCCTCGTCACCGCTCTAGACTACGACAATCACAAAGGACGCATCGCTATTGGCCGCCTCTCTCGCGGCACTGCCCGACTGGGTATGAGCGTGGTCCGGATTACTCGGAATGGCTTGCAGAGTCGCCACACGGTAACCTACCTATTCACTCACCTGGGTCTCCAGCGCATCCCGGTTGAGGAGGCTCACGCAGGAGACATCATTGCACTCACCGGCATCGAAGATGCCGGCATTGGCGAGACGCTCGCCGATGCCACCACACCCGAGGCTCTCCCGACCATTCAGATCTCAGAGCCGACGGTCGAGATCACCATCGGCGTCAACACATCCCCAACAGCGGGCCGCGAAGGTAGATTCGTCACCTCTCGCCAACTGGGAGCGCGACTTCAGCGCGAGCTCGCAACCAACGTTGCCTTACGCGTCGACGCCACCGAAGCGGCAGATGTCTTCCGCGTTGCTGGCCGTGGCGAGCTCCACCTCTCCATCCTCATCGAGACGATGCGCCGTGAAGGCTACGAGTTCGAAGTGAGCCGGCCCGAAGTGATCCTCAAGCGAGATAGCGAAGATAGGTTGCTCGAACCGGTGGAGCGGGCCACCATTGACGTCATCGATAGCTACGTCGGTCCGGTGACAGAGCTCCTGAGCCAGCGCCGCGGCCAGATGGTGAATCTCGTGGCCGATGGCAACGGCTCGACCCGCCTGGAGTATCACGTGCCCACACGGGGTCTCATTGGTCTGCGCAACGCCTTGCTGACCGCCACGCGGGGTGAGGCTGTGTTGCACGCACTTCTTCTGGGCTACGAATCGTATCAGGGAGAGATGCCGTACAACCGTCTTGGTGCGCTTGTCGCCTCAGAACCGGGCGTGGCCGTGACCTATGGCCTCCACAACGCCCAGGCCCGCGGCACAACTTTCATTGGCCCAGGTACCGAGGTCTACGAAGGCATGATCATTGGCGTGCAGACGCGCTCCGGCGACCTGCTCATCAACGTGTGTAAAGAGAAGCAGAAGACGAATGTCCGCTCCTCGACGTCGGACATTGCAGTTCAGCTGACTCCCCACACCGTACTGAGCCTAGAGCAATCTCTGGACTTTCTCGCGCGCGATGAACTGCTCGAAGCTACACCACAGAGCCTGCGCCTCCGCAAGCGTTATCTCACGGAGCAGGAACGAACAAAGGCGCGTGAGCGCGAGCGAGAGCAGCGCAACCGGCAGCCCGCTCTGGCAGGCGAGCGGTAAGGCGCACCCATTCCCGCAGGGGTAGCAGAACACTGGCCTAGTAGGCTGGAGTCGTATCCCGCCGCGCCGGCTCTCCTCCACTGGCAGCACGCCCTGCTGACAACTCAGGCCTAAAGTAAAGCCAAGGTGGGATTTACATGCTGCGGTACCTGCAGCACCGGAGTAGTTGCCGTCTCGATCGCTTCGGCCTGTGTCTGCATGCCGATCATCACGCAACCTCTCCACTTCCCTGTTGCGACGCCAGCCTATCACACACGCTCCGCGTGTTTCACCTTGGCTTTACTTTAGGGAGGACCGCTACCACGCGATTCCTCCCGATCGCGGCTATAGGGCACATAGTCGAGTAGAGAGTCAGGCGCCATCTGATCGTGGTATCCTCCCCCGCGCTGGCAGCTATCGAGAGTCAGAAAGCAGTCATAAGGATGGGACGAGTCGTCGGCAAGGTCGCACTGGTCACGGGTGCTGGCAGCGGCATCGGTCGCGCTTGCGCCCTTACGCTCGCCCGCGAAGGGGCGCAGGTGCTCGTGCTCGATTGCGCGCCAACCGGAGCAGCCACCTCTGCGGCGATCACTGCTGCCGGAGGTCAAGCCCAGCTCTTTCAGGGCGACATCGGGGAGGAAGCGGTGTGCACTGAAGCTGTCGCGGAGACAATGCGAGCGTTCGGGCGTCTCGATATCCTGGTCAATTGTGCCGGTATCTACCCGCGTTACTCCCTCGCAGATACCACCACCGACGTTCTTGACCGCCTCTTCCAGATCAACTTCTACGGGCCACTCTTCCTTGCCAAACACGCCATCCCGGCGATGCAACGGGGTGGAGGAGGAAGCATCATCAACATCGGCTCGATCCACGGCCTCTGCGGGTCAGGAGATCTTGTAGCTTACGCAGCGACCAAGGGTGCATTACTTACACTCACACGAACTCTGGCGCGCACCTACGCCCGCGATCAAATTCGGGTCAACTACGTCATTCCGGGTTGGGTGCTGACCGAAGGCGAGCTCGCCACCCAAGCCCAGGAAGGCCACGACGAGGCCTGGTTGCGCCAGCAGGGCACAGCCTTGCCAACAGGCCGTATCCAGCTACCCCAGGACGCCGCCAACGCGGTGCTCTTCCTCGCCAGCGACGAGTCGAGTCAGCTCAACGCTGCCATCATCAACACCGATGGTGGCCGTACTTGGTTCTGAGCCCACCAGCCGCAGCGAATGACAGCTTCTGACTCCGGCGCAGGCGCACCACAGCCTTCTCGCGCGCGACTCTGCATCAGAACCAGCGGGTGATCACGACCTTGCGCTCGCAGTAGAAGTCGATTGCGTCCCGGCCCTGCGCATGGAGTGTCCCGAAGAACGACTCCTTGGCACCCGAGAAGGGAAAGTAAGCCATCGGCGCCGCTACCCCAACGTTGATACCCACGTTGCCAACCGGAGCGTGGTAGCGAAAGGTTCGCGCGGCGGCGCCATCCTGTGTGAAGATCGACGCTGCATTGCCGTAAGGGCTAGCCGCAATGACGGCGAGTGCTTCCCCCAGGTTCTCCACGTGCACGATACCAACAACCGGGCCGAAGATCTCCTCGCGAGCAACTGCCATGTCCGGACGCACGCCCTCAAAGATGGTCGGCCCCAGGAAGCATCCGCCAGCAACTGGATTCTCCCGGCCATCCAACACAAGGTGCGCCCCCTCTTCAACACCACGCGCGATAGAGCCACTGATGCGCTCGCGGGCGCGCTCTGAGATCACCGGTCCCACGTCGGTGCCCTCCTCCAAGCCGTTCCCAACACGCAGGGCCTTAGCGGCGTCTCGAAGGGCTGCCACGAAGCGCTCGTGGACATCGCCCACTGTGATGATCAGTGAGCCAGCCAGACAGCGCTGTCCGGCCGACCCGAAGCACGAGCCTATGACGTTGGCAATTGTCTTATCCAGCACAGCATCGGGCATGATGACGAGCACGTTCTTAGCCCCACCTTGCGCCTGGACACGCTTGCCGCGTGCCGCTGCCCGCGCATACACCGCCTTCGCCACCGGGGTCGACCCAACGAAAGAAACACCGCGCACCAGAGGATGGTCGATGAGTGCCTCTACGGTTTCACGACTTCCGTGGACGAGGTTGAGCACCCCAGGAGGGAACCCCACATCTTCGAGCAACTCGAAAACACGGGTCATCGCGAGTGGCACCTGTTCCGAGGGCTTAACGATGAAAGTGTTCCCCGTGGCGATGGCATAAGGCCAGAACCAGAACGGCACCATGATTGGGAAGTTGAACGGGCAGATAGCCGCGAACACGCCAAGCGGCTGGCGAATCACCTCTTCATCAATGCCCCGAGCAGCGCCATCTTCCAGACCGTACCCCATCATCAGCGATGGAATCCCGGCCGCCACCTCCACGTTCTCAATGGCCCGGCGCACGGAGCCACGCGCATCGTCGAGCGTCTTGCCGTGCTCCTCTGTAACGAGATGCGCAAGCTCATTGAAGTGAGCTTCCATCCGGTCGCGCACTGCAAACAAGATGCGGCCCCGCTCGACTGGTGGAGTGGCCCGCCAGGCAGGGAAGGCAGCGTAGGCAGCTTGCACTGCGACGTCGACATCGGGCGCCTTCGAGAGCGGGACGCGTGCGAGCACCGCCCCAGTGGCCGGGTTCGTCACTGGGAGCGACTCTGCAGCACTTGGTATCGACCACTGGCCTCCGACGAAGTTCTGAATGCTCCGCACAGCCTCTGCAGCGTGCTGTTCGATGACAGTTTCCACAGTGATCTGCTCCTCACTGGACTCTCAGAGAATCAGAGAATTGGTCAGAAATCGCGAGAGAATCGGTAGATCAGTAGGGGTAGGATAGCAGACCGCCTGCACCCTATCGCAGCGGTCTTCTGAGAGGAATGCTCCGATGATCGATCCTGGCCTCGCTGAACGCGTTGTCCTAATTACTGGTGCCAACCACGGCATCGGAGCGGCTACGGCTCGCACCTTCGCAGCACAAGCGTGTCGCGTCTTCATCGCCTATTATCGTGCGCCCTGTCCCTACTCGCCTGAGGAGCTAGCCCGGGCGCGGGAGGCGGGAATCGGCGGTGACGTCCTCTACCGTGCCCACCAGGAGCAGTCCCCCGAGCCGCTTGTCGACGAGATTCGCTCGCGCGGGGGTATCGCTACCGCTTTCGAGATGGATCTCGCCGATCCCGAGAACATTCCGCGCCTCTT
>JAMCRV010000019.1 GCA_023381555.1 Chloroflexota bacterium
CTTGTAATCGTCGATGGCCTTCGGCTGCTTCAGCGTCTGAGAGGGAGTGACTTCACGCATTTATCGCAACCTTTCCGAGGATTGCTCGTACGAGCTGTTCGACTTTGAACGGCTGACCACCATAGGTTGTCACGCTCTCGAGATGATTCTCGTAGCGAGAGCGCAGGATGTTGGCATACTGCTGAGAGTAGTTGACCTCCGCAACGATGACGTTGCGTTTGCGACGGATGAACTCCCCCACTTGATGATCAGGAACAGGCCAGAGCATACGCGGTGCGAGCATCTCAGCCTCGACGCCTTGCTCTCGAAGCCGGTCAATCGCCTCAATGACTGACCCCGCTGTCGATCCCCACGTGATGATTCCGAGAGGGGCACCGGGCGCTCCGTAGCGCAGCGGTTCTGGCGCCTCTGCCGCAGCGGCAGCAAGCTTTCGGTGCCGTTTTTCGGTCATTCCTGCGTGTGTCGCTGGGTCGTAGCGTAGCACTCCTAGCTCGTTGTGCTCCAATCCGGTGGCCGTATACTCGCCACCCACCATTCCCGGGAACGACGTAGGAGAAACACCCGTCGGTGTACTGAGATAGCGTGCGTACTTGGCTGCGCCTTCCTGAGTCTCCTCACCGTCCGATTCACCGTTGTGCACGAAGCCATTCGTGGCCTCAGCACTGGTGCTATCGAACAACAGTCGCGTAGCCGGATTCACACTGGCAAGGTCGGGTCGCTGAACACTCTCGGTTCGTACGGCAAGCACGGTGTCCTGCAGCAGCACGACGGGGACTTGATACCGCTCGGCAAAGTTAAATGCCTCGACGGTAGTGAAGAAGCAGTCACGAACCGACACGGGGGAAAATACAAACTTCGAGACCTCCCCGTGTCCGCCATAGACGGCTAGGTTGAGGTCTCCCTGCTCGTGGCGCGTGGGCATCCCGGTGGACGGACCGGCACGTTGTGCATCGACGATGACGCACGGCAGCTCAGCCATTGAAGCCAGTCCAAGCATCTCAATCATGAGGCTGAACCCTGGACCAGAAGTCGAGGTCATCGCTTTCTTGCCAGCGTAACTCGCTCCTAGCACCATACCCATCGCCGCGATTTCATCCTCGGCCTGAACAACGGTTCCACCAAGGGCCGGCATGTTCGCGGCCATAAATTCCATGATGTCCGAAGCGGGCGTGATTGGATAGCCGGCAAGAAAACGGCAGCCCGCCGCCAGCGCTCCCAGCGAGAGACTTTGATTCCCGTTGAGTACCATTGTTCCTGGAACTGGCGTCGCCCCTGTCAGTAGGTAGTCGTCGCTGCGACCGGCGGCATTGTCTTCGACCCAGGAGATGCCCGCCTCCAGCGCGGCCACATTTTGGGGCAGCAAATCAAGGTGACGCTTGAACTGGCGCTTCAACAAGTCGATGAGCGGTTCTTTCGGGAAACCGAAGAGCGCTGCGGCCATGCCGAAGGCCACAACGTTGCGCCCCCGCTCGAAGCGCAAGCGTGTCTTCGCTATCTCACTGACTGGAACGCCCAGAGCGCGGTAGTCTCCGGCCGGTGGCTTTGCCATATCCGAAGGGTCGAAGAGCAGCAAACCTCCTGATCGCAGATCCTTGATGTTGCTGTCGAAGCCTTCCCGGTCGAAAACCCACAGGATATCGACGACGTCACCCCGTGCATAGAGAGGCTGATTGCTCAACCTCACCTCGAAAACTGCTTGCCCACCCTTGATTTCCGCAGGCGGGCTGTAGAAGGTCAAGAGCCGGAAGCCCACGCTGGCTGCCGCCTTTGTAACGAGCTGACCCACAGACTGTAGGCCGCCGCCTGTTTCCCCTCCAAAGCGTATGACGAGGTCGCGCTTCTCCACGTACTCTCCCTATATCGATGCTAGCTGTGTAGACGGACTGTATCTGTGGGGCGAACTCGGGTTGTTCGGCGCGATACGGTAGAGTTCATCGTCTCTATGTGTTTCGCAATTACCCCGTTACAAATCTCGAGCCGAGTGTAGCACGATTTCACGGCGGCCGACAGTTGTGTCAGCACACTACAAAGCATCGTGACACGGAATCCCCGGGAGTGGTAACTCCTTCGCAGATGAGATCTCCGCGCTACGTGGATGTGGTGTGCTGCATCACAGCCTGCGAAGCCCAGCGGTAACACAGTTCGTTGTGGCAGGATTCTAGCTGCTACGAGAAGGAAGGACTGAGCGACAGCGTGTGGACGAGACTTCAACGCAGTCTGTGCTTCGATGCTTCACCGTGGCTCAGGTTATTCCGTGATGAAGTGCGCTTGCCCAGTGGCGTCACGGTTGGTGGCTACTACCAGATTGAAGCGCGAGACTTCGCCATGGTCTTTGCGCTCACACATCTACGCGAAGTTCTATGTTTGCGCGGCTACAAGTACGCGTTGAATGCGCTTGATGTCCAGTTGCCGGCGGGCTACTTGGAGGGAGACGAGGATCCTCTACTTGCAGCCAAGCGCGAGTTGCTCGAAGAGACGGGGTACGAGGCTGAATCGTGGCAGGCTCTTGGCCGAGCCATAGTCGATGGTAATAGAGGTTGTGGAAGGGGCTACTTCTATCTCGCGCGCGGCGCTCGGCACGTCACTGAGCCCAATGCCGGCGACCTAGAAGACCACGAGGTTTTTGCCGTGCCTCTGAGCAGCATCACTTCAATGGTGTGTGGTGGAACTTTCCGGCAACAGGGGACGCTAGCGTGCATCGCCCTAGGTTTCGCTGCTCTCGCTGAAGAAGGCTAGGCCATCTGCTTGGAGCGGGTACGGATCGCCTGAAATGTGCTAGCTAAGACAGCCAAGAGCAGCACTGCTGCCCCCACCGCGCCACTAGCGATGCCGAGACGCATCCCAGGCTGCTCGTAGCGCATCACAATACGATGAGTGCCAGCGGAGAGAGGAAGTGCGATCAGCGCCTCATCTGCCCGGATAATCACTGCCCGAGAGCCATCGACGGTCGCTTCCCAGCCTCGGGCATAGGGCAGACTGATTACTAGTAGAGCAGGCTGAGACACGGTAACGGTTCCGCGCACGAGCCCGGCGCGCCACGTGCTCCAAGTCTCGTGTTGTTGGAGCGGCTGTGCTGCGCCTTTTAGAGCGACAGGATCTTCGACGACGGCGAGCGCTCCTGGCTGCTTGAGCGCGAGCGTTTCGCGCAGGGCATCAGCCTGCGTGCTCACTTGCTTGGTCTCGGTAACCGCCCAGGCAGGTGGTAGGCCGTATTGAATATGGTAGACGTGCAAGCTTCCCACTGAGTGCTCAAGGCTGAAGCCTTCGCCAAGGTGTTGCCGCGTCACCACGTAGCGGACAGCGAAGAGCTGATCAACGAGATAGCCGTTGGTAGCCATCAGTAAGTTATAGGAGCGAGCTAGCTCAATAGGAGAATCACCCATTGTACCGGCTATATCGAACAACAGGTTGACGTTGTGATCGATTGCCCCATCGCTAGCGTTTCCGACGCGGAAGATGCCAGGCTCTTGGGAGATCCAGTCAAGTGCCGAGACGAGGTCACTCGCGGGTGCCGGCGGCGTCTGCGTTCGATTCAGATTTGCTCCAACGGCGAGCAGATTCGTCGCAGTGAGCACGATCGCCACAGTCGCACCGGCAGCAGGGCTGAGAACACCACGCCTGCAAAGCAACACAACGCCGATAGTTGACGCAATCAGGAGCGCGCAGGTCACGAGGTTCAACAACAGTGGCATTGACGCCACCGAGCTCCCCGGTGTCGATCCGTTTGGGAAGAGTAGGATTGCTGCGACCAGTCCGGGAAGGAGGGCAGCTACGCTTGCCCCCAGCTGCCTTCCCAGATGGAGGCCGGACTTCGCTCTGGCGAGAAGGCGTGCAGTACCGATGCTCGCCAGAGCACACAGAGCGAGGTTCGCTGCGTAGGCAGCGCGCTCCTGGTCTCGGAAGCTCGCGAAGCCGGGACCAAGACGATACAGCATCTGGAAGATCGGTGTGTGGCCGCCGAGAGCTACCACTGCGGCAGCTAGGAATAGACCGATCCAGAAGCGTGCCCGACTGTCTTTCAACGCTCCAAAGGCACAGGTGAGCGGAAGAATCCCCACGTAGTAGGTGCGCTGGAATAGGCCGCCCGGAAGAAGGAGCTCTCGAAAATCTGCCAGGGTGTAACCACCGCTCGCATCCGTGTAGCTGAGGTCACGTCTGGTGCTCTCGGCAACGAAGGCGAGAGTCGGCAGGAATTGAAGACCTGCTAGACCTCCTCCCACGAGGCCGAAGACCAGAACACGGACGAGGCGCGCGCCAACGGCGAGACGGCTTTGCAGAGTACGGGCGATGAGAAAGGCGAGGACAGCATAACTTCCGATCTGAAGCGTTTGAGTGTGGCCTGCGAGTGCGGCACATCCCAAGGCCACTCCAGCAACACCGGCGGCGGCGAGGCCGATCTCAGAATCCGACAATGCCACATCGAGTGCAAACAAGATGAGTGGGAGCCAGATAGCGGTTTCCAAAACAGGCAACTGCGGAAGGGGATAGGAGGTGAGGAAGCCTCCGAACACCCAAGCGGTGGCGCCGATAAGGCCACCCGCGACTGAGCGAGACAGGCGCCAAAACAGGGCATAGGCAAATAGGCTAGCCAGAGCATAGTCGACAATCGGACGCCACTCGAAGAGGGCGTAGGATAGGTGTCCACGGGCAAACACGAGGTTGAAGAGCAGTCCGACTGGATAGAACAATGCGGTCTGGGGGTCAGCGAGTTGTGGGTATCCCCCGAATGTGTATGGGTTCCACACCGGAAGCTCACCGTGAGCCA
>JAMCRV010000122.1 GCA_023381555.1 Chloroflexota bacterium
CATCGAAAGGAATCCAGCGAATGAGCCTACGGCGGCGGAGAGAGCTGATGGCTTTGTTGGTCGCGATACGGTAGAGCCAGGGCAGTAACTGCTCTTCGTGCTCAAGCGCTTGAACCGTCCGGTAGGCTGAAGCAAACGTCTCCTGGCAGAGGTCCTCTGCCAGCTGGGGGTCGCGAAGCATTCCTATGAGGTAGCGGAGAAGCTGAGCTTGATAGCGCTCGTAGATCTCTCCGAAGGCTTCTCTAGAGCCGGACTTGGCGGCGCGGACAAGCTCCTTTTCCCCCATGTTTCGCCCCCTCACTCTTCGCGACGTAGACTACCCCTCTACGAGTTCAGACGCACGAACGGTCTGACGTGTTCCAGCAAGCGATCCATCTGCACTCACTGAATTATCCATAGGACGGGACGCGCAGCGTCTTCTGAGCACCTCGATAGAACCGATGATCAGCCAAAATGTGAGCGCGAGGTCGCCTGTAAAGTAACCCTCATCAACGAAGCCGTGTACCGACACATCGATGAGTGCGCTGAAGAGCGCAAGGGCCCAGGCACGCTCCGGAGTGAGCAGCCGTGACGTACCCATCCGGAAGGCAAGGAAGAGCCCGGTGATGATGAGAGCAGTAAAGCTCAGGAAGCCAAGGAGTCCAAGCTGGAGCCAGGCGTCAAGGAACACGTTGTGTGGGTGGGAAACGATGAAGAAGCGTAGCTCAGGGATGCCGTAGCGCTCCGGGTGTTGGTTGAGGAACTGGTCAAGGCCGATACCACGCAGCACGTGCTCCCGCAGCATCTCCAGAGATCCGCGCCATATCTCAAGGCGTGCCGCATTGCTCCCACTCTTCAGGTTGAACAATCCACGCAGACGTTCAATGTGCGACGAAGCGATAACGACGAGGCCAATGACTGCGAGAACCGTCACGGTTGACATGACGCGCCAGCTCCGGCGCACCACCGCCACGGCGAAGATCGAGGCCGCAACGGCAATCCACGCACCGCGGGTGAAGCTGACGAAGAGCCCGCCCGCGCCGACGAGTGCCAGAAGAGTCGCGCCGACACGAGTGCGGGATTGCGGAGCAAACAGGGCAAGAGCCAGCACGATGGCCACAGCTCTACCCAGCTCTATTCCGAGAGCAGTCGCACTTGGGTCGACACCAAGGGCCCGAGCGACACCGCCGTTCGTCCACGTATCCGACTCCGTCAGGAACTGACCCACGGCGAGCCAACCGGTGCCGATAAGCACGACGGTGAAGGCCGTAAGGCTGAGCACAAGCTGCGCTGGAGTCAAGCGGAGCCGGGTGAGCAGAACATAGAGGGCGAGAGGCTCAAGAGCAATCCAGCGAAAGTAGCGGAGAGCAATGTGGAGCTGATTGTGCGGAGGGACCGTCAGGGAGAGCACCGCGCTCAGGAAGAAGACGGCTGCGAGGAAGTCGAGGAGGCTGAGACGCCAGGGGTGATCGACAAGCGGTAGACGTCGCTTGAAGAGTGATCGCACGATAACGGCGAGTACCGTGAGCGTGAGGGCGATCTCGGCTGGCGGAAAGTGTAAGTGCCCGACAGCGCGCGGATGAAAGAAGAACGGAATAGTTGCTGCAACGGCGGTAATACCTGCCACAGGTTCCACGAGTGCAATAATGAAGAGAGCTACAGCGGCAAGCGCAGCCGCAGCTTGTGAGCCGATGAGAAAGAGCGCGAAAACTGCCGCGAATCCGAGGATGTATACGGAACCACGCTGTATCCACCACATCCGCGACAGTAGAGGTTGGATCAGCAACAAGAGCGAACCTAGACTCAGCAAGATGAAGAGCACGCCAGTGATGGCGTCGCCAGCGATCAGTCGTGCCCCGTGGGCCGTGGGCCCTGGCTCGCTGGCTATCTTCTCCATCTCGCCGTCGTACACCTCGAGTAGATGACGGTAGTTCGGCAGTAGACTGGCAACTTTGATCGTGCCTGCGGCCACTACGGCAAAGCTCTGGGCATCTGCTCCAGCAACGGCTTGAGCGCCGCGCACGGACTGTTGAGCATCTTGCGCGAGGCGCCCTGCTAGCGTCGTGAACGTTGCGCTGGTGCCAGGGTGCAGCGATGTTGTGAGTCCCAACGGTGGAGGAAACTGTTTGACCCACTCCACAAAAGGCCAGGTATCGGACCGGAGCTGCTCGACTTTAGGACCGAGAGAGCGGCTGCGTGCCATGAGAACATTGTCGTAGTGGACTATTGCTGCCTGATACTGCGCAGATGCGCTCGCCAGAGCGGCGAGCAGCCTTGCATCAGCGCTTAAAGTGTCAAGGGCGGCCTGGGCACTGGAACTTCCTTGAGAGGCCACGGTAAGCAAGGCGGGTAGCCGGCTCTTGCCCGTAGTCAAACCGGCCCGCGTTGCAGCCTCCCACGCCTGAGAAAATGGGCCAGCTGCCTGCACAACCGCAACGTGAGCAGCCGCAACCTCGCTCTTCGGCACCCGGACATCGCTCAGAACAGGTGGAAGGCCCAGTCGTGCTCGATTGGAAGGAAAGCCAACTCCAATGACTACTGAAGCTACGAGGAGGAGCAGCGCGACGATCTGTGCCCAACGTGAAGCTGGTGGATGGTACTTCTTGCTAGTAGCGTTAGCTGGCTGGCTAGTCTGCCAGTGGCTGTTCGTCACTACTCGACCGTCCTTGCCGCACTGAGCCAGCAAGTCTCGGGAGCGGTCACCCTAAGGCTCACGACGGCGCTGGGAGTCGAGCCATTCGTAGAGCTCGGGATCGTTGTACGCGGCCGTCCACGAATTATGCGTGGCGTCTGGGTAGATCGTGAACTTGGGTTCGGCGCCAGCTCGTTGCAGAGCGGTAACCATGTCTTCACTTCGCTGCAACGGTACTACAGGGTCCTTGGCGCCGTGGAACACCCACACCGGAACATGGGCAAAGCGCCGAACAGATACTGGCTCGCCGCCGCCACAGATGGGAACAAGTGCGGCAAACCGGCGCGGAAAAGTTGCTGCCAGTTGCCAAGTGCCGAACCCACCCATACTGAGTCCCGTGACCATGATCCTATCGGGGTCTACCCGATGGTGCTGCTGAACCTCGTCGAGCAGAGCGCCGATCTCCCACGCATCCCACCAGAGTTCGGCAGGACATTGCGGTGCGACCACAATCCAGGGGACAGACAAACCATCTTCGATCCTCTGGGGAGGACCGTAAGTTCGCACACGATTGATGTCATCTCCACGTTCCCCAGCTCCGTGGAGAAACAGGAGGAGTGGCCATACTCGGTCAGGCTGCTGTCCGTAGCTATCTGGAAGATACAGCAGGTACGTCAGGCGCGCGATGCGCGTGAATGGTCGCTCGAGTTTCTGGACAACTGGTTGAACGCTCACGCGAACTCTGGCCCTTTCTTGCATGATCTCCGTGGGAAGCTAACTCCCACAGGGCGGCGACGACTGCTCCTACTATGGTAGCGCAGAGGTTCACGACATCATTATTGATCCATCGCTGCCCTCGAATGAGCGTCGCCGGCTGACCACACCCGTGGGTCACTCGCTCTGTCACCTGGTTGCACTCCTCGCACCGATAGAGGGCCTGCACCATTGATCCGGCCACGCTGTCGGCTAGGGAGCCAGCCATCCCCGCAAGCAAGATGCCAAGCGCACGCTGCACTGGCATTCGCGGGGAATCTTGGGATCGATCGCGGAAGCCAATAACTGCGATCGTTGCAGCACCGAGCAGGGATCCGGCGAGTCCCATCGCGGTAACACCGCCAGAGGCGCCTGGGAGCACCTGCGTTCCTCGCACGATGTCGCGTGGCGGCTCTGGAGAATGTGCTCCGATCTCGGTGGCCCAGGTGTCAGCAGTGCTGGCAGACAGACTGCCGAGAATAGCCTGCTCGACGATTTCGCTGCGGCGCTGCCCGAAGAGAGCCGCCAATATTGCCGCAGTACCACCATTCGCGAGTACCTGCCAGGCATCGCGCCTGCTCCCTTTCTCAACGATCTGACCCTGGTTAGCGCTCTCCCGGCGATTGATCTGGCTGAGACCAGACCCAGTCATAAAGAATGCTAGCAGCGCGATAGCGGAGCGGTTGCTGCCGCTGGTCAGGACGAGCGCGCCGACTACTGCGGCAGCAACCGCTCCTGATGGCGTTAGTGCTCTTGCCCCGACTGCGGTGAACGCTACTGATGTGGCACCCAAGGATGCCGTTGCGGCTCGGCGCTGCCTAGAAGTCCAGCGACGCATCAGACGCGGTTTCCCCTAGGGACTCAGCCTCCGAGCTGTCCATGTTGTCCATTGGTTCGTCACCCCGTTCGAGGGCATCGACCGCTTCGTCGAACTCTGGACCCAAATCCTCTCCAAGCTCCTTGCCCATCTTGCGCGCCCATCGCGCGATGCTGCGAGGATCATTCTCATCCACGTCAGCAAATGTAGCGGGATCGGAGAAATCCTCGAGGCGCTCATCGTCTGACCGGTGTGTAGAGAAGAGGGACACCAGCTTGACCATTGCCACCCTGCATTGCGGGCATGAAGGGGTTTGCACTTCGGCGAACGTCAAGAAGAGCTTGCTGATTCGGCGCCGGCACTGCGGGCACCGATACTCATAGACAGGCACCATTCCCTCCTTATCTTGAGCCGGCCGTCACCGGCGCTCCCTCCGCATCATTGCGCCGTTCAAGTTTACAGAGCCACGGGTGAAGATTGGACGGAAGCAGGCCTTGATCACTCACCCAATAGCACGGTGGAATGTGCATACTGCTTCCCATTTGTGTCCGTATGGTTTGTGGAGTGGCCAAGCCGGCAACGTACTGGCATCTGTATACTGGCTGCAGCAGGTGAGACCTGCCCAGCGCACAGGCATCGAGGAGAAGTACAGCGGGATGCAACTGTCGAGTACTGATACCGGCAGCAAGCGACCTTTCCACCCAATCAGTGATCGGGTCGGGGTATATGTTTGCGGTGTGACTCCCTATGACACTACCCACGTCGGGCACCTCTTTACGTTCGCCACCTACGACACAATAGTGCGATTGCTACGCCTCCTCGGGCACCGGGTGGTCTACGTCCAGAACGTCACTGACGTCGACGATGACATGATGCGTAAAGCCCGTGAGCTAGGTACCACATGGGACAAGCTGGCAGAGGACCAGGTGAGCCAGCTCCGGAGCGATATGCACGCTCTGAACATCGCGATGCCAGACTTTTTTCCGCGCGCCAGCGAACAGATCGATCTGATTATCGAGATGACCAAGCGGCTGGTCGCGCACGGTTGGGCCTACACAGCTAACGGCAACGTCTATTACGAGGCCCGCAAGGACCCTGAGTTTGGGCCTCCGTCAGACTTGAAGTCCTATGGGGACATGCTTGTGCTCGCCAACGAGCGGGGAAATACGCCAACCGATCCGAATAAACGCGACCCACTCGACTTTATCTTGTGGCAGAGCTCTCTTCCTGATGAGCCAAGCTGGGAGAGCCCCTGGGGACGCGGGCGGCCAGGGTGGCACATCGAGTGTTCTGCGATGAACTACCGCTACCTCGGCCCCACCGTAGATATTCACGGGGGCGGCTACGACCTCGTGTTCCCGCATCATCCCGCCGAACGAGTGCAGAGCGAGCGGTTCACTGGTATCAAGCCATTCGTGCGCTTCTGGTGTCACGTTGGGATGGTGCGCCTAAGCGGCGAGAAAATGTCCAAATCTCTGGGAAACTTGGTGCTTGCTCGTGATCTTGTCAAGGAGTGGTCACCAAACGCAATTCGCCTGGCGCTCGCCAATCATCACTACCGCGAGGCGTGGGATTGGGAGGCTGCCGATCTTCCTCTCATGACAGAGATCGACCAGCAATTCGGTGCCGCGTTGCAGCGCAGCGGAGACACATCATCTGGGTGTCCGCTCAGTGGATCGCCCATGCTCCGAGCAGAGATCCTGGCGGCTCTCGAAGATGACGTGAACACTCCCCTTGCCATCGTGAAGCTGCGGGCTCTCGCTGCAGCTATCCTGGCTGCTCCGGTTTCAGCAGATGTGCGCAGTGCTCAGGAGGATCTCAGGAGTCTAGCGGGAGTGATTGGACTCCGGTATCCAGGTCCTCCTGGAGCCTGAGCGTTTTGAGAACCCAGCACTGACAGACGCTGCCCGTTGCGCGTATACTACACGGTCGGTTTGCGCTGGACTATGTGTCTTGCTGAGAGACACGTCTCGAGATGCACTCGTTGGGAAGTAGTAGACATGCTCAAGATTCGCTTGACTCGCTTGGGGGCTCACAAGCGCCCCTTCTATCGCATTGTGGTCGCTGATGTAGCAGCTCCTCGGGATGGCCGCAGTGTAGACATCCTTGGTTTCTACGATCCACTCCGCGATCCCCAAACTGTTGAGGTGAACCTCGAGAAGACGCTGGTCTGGCTGAACCGTGGTGCACAACCGAGTGAGGCTGTCGCGCGACTCCTCTCCCACAAGGGACTGCGCCACCGTCTGGTTGAAGGACCCTGGTCGGAGGCACACGCTCAAGCCGTTCCCTCGGTATGACTGTAGCGCCTGCAAGAGTTGGAGAGGAGCGTTTGCTGTGAGTGTCGATACTGACGAGCAGTTGTCGTCGAATGACGCGAATCTCAAGCAGCTCATCGAGTTTCTTGCGAAGGGATTGGTCGAGCATCCGGACGAGGTGTCTGTCACTGCCGTTGCTGGACATTCGTCAGTGATCTTCGAGCTGCGAGTCGCTACTGATGACATGGGGAAGGTTATCGGTAAGGAGGGCCGGGTCGCCAAAGCGATGCGCACACTGCTCAAGGTGGCCGCTGCGAAAGAGCGTCGACGCGCGATCTTGGAGATCGTCTAGTCTGGCCCGTCGTCATGGCTGATCAACCACGCTGGCTGCTCGTCGGTCGTGTGACGTCACCGTTTGGTATCCTCGGTGAAGTGCGTGTAACCCTCGCGTCGGAGTTTCCAGAGCAATTTCCCAAGCGCCCCCTCTTCATTGGAGAGACCAAGCGGAGAGCGACTGTGCGCTCCATTCGCCGTCACGGGCATGAGGCTCTCCTCCGGCTCGAAGGTGTCGACACTCGCGATTCCGCTGAGCTCCTACGCGGCGAGGAGTTGTTCATCGCTGCCGAGGATGCCGCGCCCCTCCCACCTGGGCGTTTCTTCATCTACCAGCTCATCGACCTCTCCGTGGTCACAGATGACGGTCAGGACTTCGGGCGTATCAAAGACGTCCTCACGATGCCAGCGAATGATGTGCTCGTGGTGGATAAAGGGGGTCGTGAGGTACTTCTACCGGTGATCAGTGACGTTGTGCAGAGCATCGATCTGGAGAAGGGTCACGTCATCGTTCATCTGCTTCCCGGGCTTGTCTAGCTCATGACCTGGGGAAGGTGCCAGCATCTACGGCCCAGATTCTTGTCTTCTGCCTCACCGCCGCGGAATTTGGGTCCCGTGTGCCGGTCCACTGGAGCAGTGCCGGCAAATCTGCAGTGGTCTAAGTCCTTGCTCCGCTCGGCGGCGCTGCTTGGGTTCATCTTCGCGGTGCGCTCGGGGACTTAGGAACCGTCGCTTTCCAGAGGATGAGGTATCCGCATGATCGCTATCGAGGTGATCACAGTGAGGTATCGGAAAGCGCACAGGCGATGCTGCCCTTGTCGGGATGTTTGCGGTGGATGCTTGAATGAATATAGTTGAGTAGCGCCATCTCCATGCATATACTTACATCCGCTGTTTCGACGCTCTGTCGATGTTGATCGCGAAAGCAAGGAGCATTTCAGTAGATGGTAAGTCAGACCCCGCCACAGGTCCGCATCGGATTCATCGGATGTGGAGGCATTGCGCACTGGCATGTACGGCGTCTCAGCAGCGTCCCTGAGGCGGAGATCGTTGCCCTTTGTGATCCGTCGAGCGCGAGCATCGAGCGAATGGTGACGCGCTTTCCGCAGCTCGCGTCGCTACCGCGTTTCACGGACTACCACGAGCTTCTCTCCGCTGGACTGGCTATGGATGGGGTTCAACTGCACAGCCCGCACACCGTCCACTTTGAACAAGCGATGGCGGCCCTAGATACAGGCTTCCACGTCCTGACTGAGAAACCGATGGTGTGCGAGGTTGCGCACGCGCACAAGCTCTTGAAGAAGATCAAGTCAACCGGCAAGGTATTCGGCATCTCCTATCAGCGTCACCTTGAGCGTACGTTCCGTTTTGTGAAGCAGAAGATAGATGCTGGGGAGATGGGTGACATTCAGTACGTAGCCGTGCTCCAGGGCCAAAACTGGCTCAATGGCACACGCGGTACTTGGCGGCAGGATCCGGCTCTCTCGGGTGGCGGTCAGCTGAATGACTCCGGCAGCCACCTCCTGGACATCTTGCTCTGGGTCACTGGGCTCGCAGCTGAGGAAGTCACCGCATACAGCGAGAACTTCGACTCCCGCGTTGACATCAACACAGCCGCGACCATTCGCTTCACCAATGGGGCACGGGGAACAATCTCCGTCATTGGCAACTGTCCCGTTTGGTGGGAAGACATCACGATCGCTGGCAGCAAGGCATCCGTATTCCTGCGCCAGGGCAAGCTCTTCTGGGCGGCTTTTGGTGATCGGAGTGTCCAGGAGGTAGCTCCTGAGGACATGCCGGAGGAGTCGGACCCGGATCGCAACTGGGTGGAGGCAATTGCCTACGGTCATGAGATTGGCGCACCGGCAATCTGCGGCCTGCGTACGATAGAGTTGACCGAGGCAGCATGGCGCTCTGCCGCATCAGGGAAGCCTGCGCCGGTCATTCGTCAGGACCCGGTTTAGCACTGGTCGCCGCGGTGGCGCTGGATGGTTGAGCTGGAGGAAAGGACGGACAAGATGGCACAGCACGTCAACGTTGCCCTCATCGGTTACAGGTTCATGGGAAAGTCACACAGCAACGCCTATCGTCAGGTTGCTCACTTCTTTCCCCAAGTTGGCGCCGTACCAGAGATGAAAGTGCTGTGCGGCCGCGACCGGGCCGCTGTAGCGGAGGCAGCACAGCAGCTTGGCTGGCAGGAGGTGAATACTGACTGGAGAGCTGTCGTCCGGCGAAGCGATATCGATCTTGTTGACATTGTCACGCCTGGTAATGCGCACGCGGATATTGCAATTGCCGCTGCACAGGCCGGAAAACACGTGTTCTGTGAGAAGCCACTCGCCAACACGGTCGCCGAGGCGGAGCGCATGGTCGAGGCGGTCGAGAAGGCGGGCGTGCGCAACATGGTTGCCTTCAACTACCGCCGCGTCCCAGCAGTGGCTTACGCGCGTCAGCTCATTGAAGAAGGCCGGATCGGCCGTATTTATCACTTCCGGGCGCGCTATCTCCAAGACTGGATTATGGATCCTGACTTTCCGCTCGTATGGCGCCTAGACAAGGGCGCCGCAGGGTCGGGGCCGATGGGAGATCTTGGGGCGCACATCATCGACCTCGCTCACTACCTGATCGGCGACTTTGACGAAGTCACTGGCATGGCTGAGACGTTCATCAAGGAACGCCCGCTGCTCGCCGCTACTGATTCTGGTCTTGGGGCAAGCGGTGGGACTACGAAGGGGCAGGTCACCGTTGAGGACGCAGCGGCTTTTGTCGCTCGCTTCACCAGCGGTGCGATGGGCGTATTCGAGGTCACGCGCTTTGCTGGCGGTAACAAGAATGCCAACACCTTTGAAATCAACGGGAGCAAGGGGAGTATCCGCTTCAATCTGGAACGCCTCGATGAGCTGGAATTCCTCGATCTCACCGTTCCGTCTACGGAACAAGGCTTTCGGACCATCCTCATCACCGATGGGGCGCACCCGTATATGGCTGCGTGGTGGCCTGCCGGACATATCATTGGCTGGGAGCACACGTTCACTCATGAAGTGCTTGACTTGCTGAATGCCATAGCCTCATCAAGTGCGGTTGCACCTGATTTCCGCGATGGCTTACGCGTGCAGTATGTCCTCGATGCCGTGGACAGAGCGTGCGCCAGCCATCGATGGGAGCGAGTGACGCGATGATTCACCCACGTAAGCAGAAAAGGATGAACACTTGCCAATTTCTATAGGAGTTCTCACAGCCCCTTTTGGGCGGGAGCCTCTCTTGCCGGTCATTGACTGGGCTGGGAAGCACGGTTTTTCGTCTTTGGAAGTTGCGGTTGCTCCCAGAAGTGCCCACTGCGATGTCCAGGCCCTGGACGACCGGGCGCTTGCTGCACTACAGCAGGCGTGCTCCGCGGCGAATACGGCGATTACAGCACTGGCCTTCTACGCCAATCAGCTCGATCCTGATCTAGAGCGCCGGAAGGCGGTCAACAACTATCTCAAGTCTGTGGTGGATGTTACACAGGCCCTGGGCCTCTCTGTGGTTTGTGCCGGCGGCGGCATGCCCCTCGCCGGGAAGGATCGCCTCCGCACAATTCGAGAGGATGTGCCAGATGTGTATGGCCCTCTGGTGGAGTATGCGGCGTCGAAAGGCGTAAAGATTGCCCTGGAGAACTGGTTTGCGACCAATCTCCAAGGTTTTGATACCTTTGATGCCATGTTTGAAGCGGTCCCGAATATCAACTTCGGACTCAACTACGATCCATCCCATCTCATCTGGCAGGGTGTGGATTACATTGATGGCGTCAGTCGCTACGCCGACCGGATTTTCTACGTACACGGTAAGGACTGTGAGATTCTTGAAGGTCGCCGCCGGTTCGTGGGATGGCTCAGTCGCGGATGGTGGCGTTACACAATTCCGGGGACCGGTGCCATCGACTGGGGCACCTTCATCGGCCGGCTGCGAACGATTCGGTACAGCGGGCCAATCTCTATTGAGCACGAGGACAGTTCCGTGGGTCGAGAACAAGGATTCTTGCTCGGCAAGCGTTTCTTGGAGACCCATCTCGCTGGCTAAGCTGTGAGGTATCTAGATCAGGCCAAGGCAAAGAGCTGCCGGGGCCTGGTTTGGAGCTAACAACTAGAGGAGGGGGACAGGACGAAGGCGGCAGACTTGCTTGCCAAGAAAAGTGGTGGACAGCCCATCACTATGCTGACGTGCTACGACTACCCGACCGCGGTAATCCAAGACGAGGCCGGGATTGACGTCATCTTCGTCGGTGACAGCGTTGGTACCAATGTCCTTGGGTATGCAAGCCCACGCGATGTCACTCTCGAAGACATGGTGCATCACGTCCGAGCCGTGCGCCGCGGTGTCGTGCGCGCCTACCTGCTTGCTGATCTGCCGTTTGGGACCTATGAGTCGCCCGAGAGCGCCTGGGACTCGGCTCAGCGGCTACGTGCTGCTGGTGCAGATGGTGTGAAGCTTGAAGGCGGAGCAGAACGAAGTGCGGTCGTCAGCGTGCTGTCAGAGCGCGGTGTCGAGGTCTGTGGTCACATCGGCTTCACTCCGCAGACGGCCGGGCCGCGCGCTCGCGTGCAAGGCCGTACTACGGAGTCGGCGTTAGAGCTTGTACGGAGCGCCCGGGCCCTTCAAGCTGCGGGGGCATTTATGGTTGTGCTGGAACTGATCCCAGCAGAGATCGCCCGCGTCATTACAGAGGATCTTCAGGTACCGACTATCGGCATTGGCGCAGGACCGTTTTGCTCCGGCCAAGTTCAGATCTTTCACGATATGGTGGGAATCACGCCGTTTTCTTTGCGTCACGCGCATCGATTTGCACATTTGCGCCCGACGATGCTCGAAGCAGTCGCCGCCTATCGCGACGCGGTAACGGCGAGAGCCTTTCCGGGAGCCCAGCACAGCGCACACACCGACTCGGAGGAGCTCGAAAGGCTTCGAACTTTGCTCGCCGCTCAAGATAGTCAGAGCTGAGAGGGCAGCGTTCCTGTGCGCTGCTGCCTGTGCAGAGTGCGCGGCCCCTGGTGCTCGTATTCGGCACTCACGGTAAGGTTGTCGATGAGCCGGGTTGTTCCCACCCGAGCTGCAATGACGATGATGCTACGGTCGGTGCAAGGGTCGTCGGAGCTGAACGAGTCCGGGTCGACGACTTCGGCATAGTCGAGAACGGCAAGACGCTCGCTTTGGACTACGACTGTGACCGCATCACGAACCTGCGCATTGGTTCGCTCTCCTTGGCGGTAGGCGTCTCGACCAGCATTCAGAGCTCGAAAGAGCACCGTTGCGGCGAGCCGCTCCGAGGGGGAAAGGTACATATTGCGTGAACTCAGCGCTAAGCCATCAGGCTCACGCACAGTCGGGCATCCTATCACCTCCACAGGAATGTTGAGGTCCCTCGTGATCTGGCGGATGACGGCCAGCTGTTGCGCATCTTTCTGTCCGAAGTAGGCGCGAGATGGCCGGGTGAGATTGAACAACTTCGTCACAACAGTGGCAACCCCACTGAAGTGGCCGGGCCGGCGAGCCCCTTCGATGATCCGGCCTAGTTCACCGACATCGATGCGAGTGTCGAATCCCGAGGGGTACATGTCAACAGGAGTGGGCACGAAAACTCCAGCGACGCTCTCCGCCTCGAGCAAGGCAAGGTCCCTCTCAAGTGCGCGTGGATAGCGTGTGAAGTCTTCGTTAGGGCCAAACTGTGTCGGGTTGACAAAGATGCTACAGATGGTGACATCGTTGTCGTTGCGAGCGCGGCGGACGAGGCTGCGGTGACCCTCGTGCAACGCCCCCATGGTCGGTACCAGGCCAATACTGGTACTGCTCTTCCAGCAACTGCGTAGACTCCCCTGAAGCTCTGCCACTGATTGAGATACCCACACTGCAGCTGCACCTCCTACGAGCTCTGCTACGTGGCCTCAAGCAGAAAGGTAGAGCTCACTGAACGAGGACTCAACAACGCGCTCAACCCGCCGGCATAGAACATCCTCTGCTGGGGACGCGCGCTGCTAGCTCCGCGGCTTCAGCAAGTCGACTTGTCTACGTGCTGCCTCTTGATCCTCAAAATAGAGCGCATTGACTTCAGTCCAGGGTGTAAGATTCTCGGGCACCCCGTCCTCGCTGAAGATAGCGGTCACCGGGCACTCTGGCTCACACGCTCCACAATCGATGCATTCATCAGGGTGGATGTAGTACACGCGGTCGTCGTCCGAGCTATAGATACAGTTGACCGGACAGACCTCGACGCAAGATGCGTCCTTGACATCGACACAGGTTTCCGTAATGACATAGGTCATACGTGCTTTCCTCTTCCCCCTCCGGTGGAGATTCTTCGTCGGACCGAGACGACCTTGGGGAAAGATACCGCGTGAGCTGCCATGTTGTGAAATTTCGCTAAATACCACAAGTCTGGGCGTCTTCCTGCTTCCTGCGGGGAACAGCTGGCTGTTTCTCTTCCCTGATACGACTGGAAATTTGCCTATACGCAAGTTAGGATGGTACATGAGCATATGAGAGGGACACCACGAGTGGGGACCGTTCTTGACGTAGATGACAGCACTCCCCCTGTTGAGTCATCCCGAGTTGAGCGAGAAGGTCGAGAAGCTCTCTCCGGTCACCGGCGGGGCTTGCGTGCTGTGCTTCCATTCATAGGTCCAGCCTTCGTTGCGTCGGTCGCTTACATCGACCCAGGCAACTTTGCAACCAACATTCAAGGCGGGGCGCAGTTTGGCTACGAGCTCCTCTGGGTCATCCTCCTTGCCAACCTCATGGCAATGCTTATTCAAACACTGTCAGCGAAGTTAGGCATTGCCACTGGTCGCAACCTTCCAGAACTCTGCCGCCAACACCTACCGCTACTAGCATCGCTGGCGCTGTGGGTCGTCTCAGAGCTAGCGGCGATGGCTACCGATATTGCTGAGTTCGTGGGTGCCAGTGTTGGGCTCAACATTCTTTTGGGCTTGCCGCTCATCGTCTGTGCTGCCCTTGTTGGCATCGCGACGTATGCGTTGCTGCTGCTGGAGGGGCGCGGGGCCCGACCGCTCGAGCGGGTCATCATGGTTCTGATCGGCGTCATCAGCATTGGCTACGTCATCGAGACGTTCTTGAGCCACCCCAGCTGGTCTGGCGTCGCGCAATCTTTCGCGCCTCCTAGCTTGTCTTCATCCTCCCTCTTTATCGCTGTAGGGATCATTGGTGCAACAGTGATGCCACACGTCATCTACCTACATTCCTCGCTCACCTCGGGGAGAATCAAGCCCCAGACAGTTCAGGATGCGCGACGAATCCTCCACTTTGAGGTGGTGGATGTTGTGCTTGCCATGGGCCTTGCTGGCCTCGTGAATGGCGCGATGCTCATTGCCGCCGCCGCCGCGTTTCACTTCTCCGGTCACACAGGAGTAGCTGATCTGAGACAGGCCTATCGGACACTTGAGCCGCTGCTTGGCTCATTAGCTGCAATCGTTTTTGCGATCGCCCTGCTAGCATCGGGTCTGTCGAGCTCGGTGGTCGGAACCATGGCAGGGCAAGTCATCATGCAGGGACTAGTGGGTTTTCATATTCCGCTGTGGGTACGGCGCCTCGTCACGATGCTACCCTCGTTCATTGTGATTGGTCTTGGAATGAGTCCGACCCAGGTCATAATCCTGAGCCAGGTTCTCTTGAGTATTACTTTGCCGGCTCCCCTGCTTGCTTTGATCTTCTTCACGTCATCGCGGCGCATCATGGGCCCGGCACTTGCCAACAAGGTCTGGACGACACTTGCGGCTGGTGTCGTGACCACGGTCATTATTGCTCTCAACGTAGTGTTGCTGACCGAGTCGCTCTAGCTACTGTTTCTTGCGCGCTGTGGTAGTCTATGGTCTGGATTCCCTTTGAATTCCCCTTCGAGGTCGGCACGCTGGTCACTTTTTCAGAACGACAGACAATTGTTGATGTTTCGCAAGGTGCTCGTCCCGCTCGATGGCTCGCCCGAGTCTGAAGCCATCCTTCCTATCATTGCCCAGCTGCCGGAGGATGTCGAGCGTGAATTGACGCTGCTGCACGTCCTGGAGCGGCACCCTCCCTCTCAGGTCCACGGTGAGCCTCACCTTGGCACCAGGCAGTCTGCCGAGGCGTACCTCCAGACGCAGGTACGAAAATGGGGATCATCTGCGGGAAGTGTTCGCACCGTGGTGATCGAGGAAGGTACACGGGGGGTGCCGGATACGATCGTTGCCGTAGTGGAACAGGAACAGTGCAACCTCGTCGGACTCTGTAGTCACGGACCGAGTGATCTTCCGAAGGCTATCGTTGGCTCACTGGCGCAGCGTTTGGCACAGGTACTCGAAATCCCCGTGCTCACACTGCGAGTACGTCAACTACCGACAGGCTGTCAGCGGTGCGGAGAGATTCTTCTGCCCGTAGATCCTCAGGCTCGGGTCGACGGCTGGCTGGAGCTCATCGCTGTGTTGTGGCAAGCTTGGTGCTTGCCGGTGCATTTGCTCGCAATTGTTCCCACTACTGCTGACGTAGCTGGAGCCCAAGCCCCAGTTGCGTCGCTCCTTCCGAACGCAACGCGCGGCTTATTGGACCTAGAGGCAGATAGAGCGGTGGAATGGCTTCGGTCGCTCACGATCGAGGCTCAGAGGCAAGGGATTCAGACGACCAGCAGCTTGCGCCGCGGTGGAGAGCTTGATGCGCTTCGTTCTGAGGTTGAGAGCCGAAACTGTCCACTGGTTGTATTATCGACCCATGCGCCTCCAGCGTGGCAGGTATTGCTTCGTGGCAGTCTTACCGCGAGCTTCTTGACGCGATCCAGTGTTCCAGTGCTGCTGTTGCCCGCTCCGCGCTCTGCGCCACCGGCGTAGCCCTCGCTATACTGGGTCTCATGCTGAATCGCACCGTGCTACCGAGGAGAGCTTCGAGCAGCTCTCTCATTCCTCTCGCGAGCGTTTCCGTCATCGTAGCGCTGATTCTCGGCATAGCGAATCCTATCTACGCCGCGGTTGCGGTGGTGGGGATAGTAGTCACTGGCCTGATCTTCTGGAGACCCGTCATTGGGCTTCTCCTGCTGCTCGTCTCCGTACCGTTCCAGTCGCTGAAGAGTGTGCACGTCAGCGCATTTCCGATCAGCAGCACCGAAGTTCTGCTTTCACTCACCATGGTCGCCTGGTTGCTTCGTGTCGTGATCCGGCGTGAGCAGCGCTTCTTGGCGATGCCGTTGCTGCCGTTGCTGCTTCTCTTCATCTTTGGGATCGTGTGCAGCTTCCTGTCAATCATCTCGGCGCCTCCTGGCCAGTCGTCTTTTGCCTGGGGATTCAAAGAGCTGGTCAAGTGGATTGAGCTCGTCGGAACGTATGTCCTGGCTACGAACCTGTTCACCACGCGGAAACAGCTTCTGGTCGGGGCGAGTCTCATCGCCGCCTGCGCCGTCATTGAAGCAGTGATTGGCGCCTATCAGTTCGTTCGACGGGTGGGTCCACCGAGCTTCCTGATCCACGGTCTCTTCATGAGAGCCTACGGCACATTCGCGCAGCCGAACCCGTATGGGGGGTTCCTCAACTTTTCTGTCATTCTCGTCTTCGCACTTGCGATCGCGTATTGGCAGAAGCCAGCCGGCAAGCTCCTCGTTCTATCTGGGCTAGCTCTCGTAGGAGCAGTACTGATTTCGCTGTCACGGAGTGCGTGGCTGGCACTTCTCATCGCGTTTGCGGTCGTCTTTGACCGCGGCGGGCGGACGACGCGCATCCTGTTGGGACTGGGCGTCGTACTCTTCGTTCTCATCGCCTGGTTTTACGTCCTGGGGATTCTTCCTGCATCACTGAGCGGTCGTATCACAGCGGCTTTCGACGTGAGCAATGTCAATGTGCTCAGACCGACACCGGCGACGTTTTCAGTGGCGCAGCGTTTGGCGTTCTGGATCGCGGGCTGGCACATGTTTGAAGGCCACTGGCTGCTTGGAGTCGGGATTGGCAACTTTGGATTCGCCTATCCGCACTATGCGCTCCCCGGCTGGCAGCAGAATCTGGAGCACGCCCATGACTACTATCTGAATCAAGCTGTGGAGACAGGTGTCCTTGGATTAGGCACCTACCTCATTTGGCTTGGGAATGCCTTGCGCTTGGCCTGGCACACCTCTGGTGAGGTGCGTGATCCCGTCTTGCGAGCCTTGGCGATCGGAGTGCTCGGCATGCTGGTCACGCTGAGTATCCACAATTTCCTTGATGATCTCTTCGTCCATGGCACAGTGGTGCAGATCGCCATCATGCTGGCCTGGCTCAGCGTGGTCCGGCGTCTTGAGGGGCTTCCCGCGAGCCATCAGCCCGTTGAGGGCCAACCAGAGTTCATCCAGCCGGTCATCGCTGGCGCCTGAGAGACTCGGATCATTCAGACAGACTTCCGGGTGGATCTTCTCCAAAGCGATGATCTTCCTTGTTCGCAGTCAGCAGCGGCTGACGTGTGCTCGCCGTAGTCGAGGAAGAGAATCTCGCTGTGCACAAGTCTCCTTCGTAGCGGTGCCGTGTGATCTTTGGCGGGCTAGTGACTTGGACGCACAGTTGGTCCGGAGAAGGCCAGTGCCATGAGATCGATGTCCTGAGCGTCTCGAGTCACAAGAGCGTCGCTTACGCCATCTAACCGAGCCTGTCCGAGAAGCCGCGTAGCCGCGGCGACATTCTTGCGGTCAATTGCGACTTCAGCAGCACCCTGCCATGCCGGACCGTACTTCGGCGTGACTGATGTGGCGACAGTAAATGCGAACTGGGCAAGCACCAAGCTTGCCGATCCGGCCGGCGATCCCGGCGGCAATCGCTCCCCAATGTTACGAGCAATTGTGCCCGCATTCGTCGCCGCGAGTCCAAGAGCAGGAGGCGCCACGACAAGGGTCACTACAGCGATCAGGACCCAGGCGCGGACACCTCTCGTGAACCGTGTCGCCAGCACGCCTGCAACGTGCGACGTTCCATTCATTGCGAGCTGAGCCGGTTGCACCGGATCAAGCAAGGGGGGAGATACGTCGTACGCTCGCCCGAGAGCTGCCAACACCGCAAGCGGAATGGTAACGATGTAGAAGACTCGAGGATCGCCCCAGAAGTAGGCGTCAACCAAGCCCTGCCCTGCCACTCCAACAAGACACCCG
The DNA here is from genome assembly GCA_023381555.1 of Chloroflexota bacterium. GTDB lineage: Bacteria > Chloroflexota > UBA4733 > UBA4733 > UBA4733 > JAMDCW01. The sequence goes on from JAMCRV010000122.1 coordinate 17,886, forward strand.
ACAAGCGCAATGACGAGTGACCTTTCACTGCCGGCCGAGCGCAGCCTGAGCAACGCTCTCACCGTTGCTACTGTCGCGAACACCACGAGGATCAGCCCTACGACACCAATCAGGCCACTGTCGAGATAGGTCTGTAAGACAAAATCGTGGGCGTGCGGAATGTCGCGGGTATCAGGTGGAAACGAATACGAGGGAATGCGCACCGGAAACGTTCCTGCTCCTGGGCCTGTAAGAGGGTAGTCAGCAATAATTCGTAGCGCAGCGTGCCAAATGTACCAACGGTCAATACTGCTCCATCCTGTCGGGTCGGCCGAGAGCGTGAAAGCGTAGCCGGTGGCGCCAGAGAGCAAGACGAGTAGTATCGTTCCTGGAACTACCGGCGCGGCCCAGCGCCAGCATCCACCAGCGAGCCAGGCCATCACGAAGGTGCTGAGCGCCAGCCCCAGAAAAGCACCACGGCTCAGCGTGAGTGCGAGTGCGCAAACGAGCCAGCCCGCCGTCAACACGAGAACACTGCGCACCGCCGGCTGACGAGCGCGTGTGAACAAGGCTCCAACCCACGGCAGTGTGGCGACGATCAGTGCACCAGTAGCATTTTGGCTGAAGCCCACGGATGACACGTGTGGCAGATGCGTAAACCAAGCATAGATTGGTGCACTGAAGTGGTTGATTTTGGCAAACTCAACATCAACTTGGATCGTTCCTTCGAGAACCATCACCGCGCTGATGCCAATAAAGAGTCCGAGAATCACATCAAACCTGAGACCAAGCTCGAATAAAGTGAACAACGTGGAAGCGACTGCTACTGCCCCCAGGATTCCCGCAAGTGCAGTCGTCGTGAGTATCAAGTCATTTGTCGCGATGAGGCCGATACTCGATCCGAGGCTGATAAGCGCTGCTCCCCAAGCCAGAGTGCCCCACTGAGTGCGACGGTGCAGGAGCAGTGTGAGGCGCGGAACACTCAGCAGAAGTGAGAAAGGGGTAGCGATTCCCAATGCCACAAGGAGCGCGGTGAGGTACGCCATCCAGAGGAGGATGAGCTTGATGGTTCTACTGGATGTGATTGCACTGCTGCTGGTGCCTATAAGATGGCCCAAGACTTTCGAAGTGAGGTGCCTCGTGTAGGAACGAGTGTGCGTCCATTCCATACTGGCATCTTACCTGGAGACCGCGATCCGACCCTCCGGGCAAGCGTGGAAAATCAGCACCACGTAGATGTCCTCACGAGGGTGAGGGCAGAGGCAGTGCTCCCGCCTTGGAAGAGGTACCCTGATATAGTTGTCAACACCAAAGGACACAGCTGTGAGTGTTTTAGCTGATCTCGCCGCCTTGCAGGAGGTGGATTCTCAACGAGACGAGCTGATTACGCGAACACGTGAGTTACAGCGCCTCATCGCTGATGATCCCCATCTCACTGAGCGCCAGCAGCTCCGCGCTGCTGTGCAGCAAGCGCTCCGTGAGCATCGCCTTATACAGGCGAGGATCGAAGGAGAGATTGCGACTGAGCAGGAGCAGATTACTCGTCGTGAGGAGCTCCTACGTAGTCCATCTATTCAGGACGAGCACAGTTATCTTGCTGTGCAGCAAGAACTCGACCACCATCGTAATCACACTCACGATCTAGAAGATGCTCTGCTGGCGACGCTGGAAGACGTAGAGGTGACTGACCGGCGCCTTGCTGATCTCGACCGGGAGATCGCTGCCCTGGAAGCCGGCCGAGTTGAGCAGATCAAGGTCTGGAAGAAGGAACTGCAGTCCATCGTTACTGCTGGTCGCGGTATAGAGGCGGAACGTGTTCGCAGAGTTGCCCCCATCCCAGCAGATACGCTCCAGCACTACGAGCGCCTACGCCGGGAGAAGGGTGGCCGGGCCGTTTCCGTGGTTCAGGGACATATGTGTGGAGCATGCCGCCTCACGCTTTCTGCTGGGACCTTTACACGCGTCAGAGGCGGTAGCTTCGTCCACTGTGACCACTGCGGGCGGTTGCTCTACCTTCCGTGACGAGCTCGAAGGGTATTGAGGAGCCGGATGCGGCTCGGAGCAATCGTCGCCGCTTGGTCGCTATGGTTGATGGAGCATCCCGCGGCAACCCGGGCGAGGCAGCGCTCGGGGTCGTCGTGAGCCTCGATGGGAAAGCGGTCATTCGTCGCATCGGGCAGCGACTTGGATTGTGTACGAACAATAGGGCTGAGTACCTTGCGCTCATTCGTACCTTGGAAGAGGCTGTCCGGCTCAATGCTGACGAGCTAGTCGTGTTCATGGACAGCCAGCTTGTTGTTCAGCAGATGAACGGGGCCTGGAAAGTGCGAGACCCTGGGCTCGTACCTCTGAAACAACAAGCGGACACGCTCGTGACGCGACTACCCAAGGTGACGTTCGCGTGGAACCCGCGGGCAATGAACCGGGAAGCAGACCGCCTTGCCAACGAAGCGCTAGACGGCCGCCCAGTCGACTTCAGCTTCAGCGGTGAAGCTTGAAGTGCTGTTTGACGAGAGTATTTGCCGGGGAGTGTAACGGTGAGGCCCGCGAAGCGCTGAGGTGCCAGACGTCGTGGAGCGCGTAGATCACGCGGTGATGCCAGCGCCGAATGGCGAAGCGACGCAAAGACAGCACCTGATCGGGGGTGGGCGCAGTCTGTTTCCGAGCCTGCGTGATCCGCCGAAGCGCCGCGCTGACGGACCATCCTTCATCCACAAGAACCGCAGCGATGGCGATAGGGCCTCGTCGCCTGCCAGCCTGGCAATGGATGAGAACTCCGAGACCTTCTTTGCGCCAATCGTGTACAATACAGGCGATCTCCTCAAGTGCATCCAGTGGAATTGGGATGCTGTCAGCAACGACCACTCGCTGGTAGCGCAGACCAAGGCGCTTGGCTGTGTAGGGGCTATCTTCAGGATCGTCCTCTGCGCGAACCGAGAGCAAAGCGTCGATCCCGTGAAGTTTCAACCGGTGCATCTGCTGACGCGACGGCTGAGCCCCCACCGCCAAGCCCGGTACCACCCAGACGAAATCCGCATCCACACCGGGAATCCATTGCGTCATTGCATGCCTGTTCCGTGGAATGCACCAGCATCGATCACCTGAGGATCACTTGGTCTATCTCTAACGGTAGCATAAAGCCGGGGCACTGGCTAGGACAGCGTCGAATGGCTACCGATGGAGGTGCAGCTACGGAATACCGGCACCTGGTCGTTGCGCTCGACGGGTCGCCTGTGAGCGAGCAGGCGCTGCCCCACGCTGTCGCTCTGGCGAAGGCATTTAGGGCTGAGCTCACCTTGATACGCATTGTTCCGAGCTTGCATTCGGTTGCTGAGCTTGCTGTGACGTCTGTAGAGCCGGGGGAAGTCGGTGCTGTCTTTGAGGCACAAGAAATTTCGGCGGAGGAACGAGAAGCAGACGCGTATCTGAAGTTAGTCCAAGAGCGCGTTGCTAAGGAAGGCATCACGGTTACGACCCGTCTCGGGCTCGGGCCCGAAGCGAGAGCGATCGTCAGCCTCGCTGAAAAGCTCAAGGCTGACCTGCTTGTGCTCGCCACGCACGGTCGCGGTGGGCTCGCGCGTATCGTCCTCGGAAGTGTCGCTGAGGCGGTGCTTCGTGCAGCACCGTGTCCCGTCTTCCTCGTCCGTGCAGCGGATGTTAGGGAAACTGGAGAGGTAGCAGGGCCGAGCTCCGGACAACTTCTAAGTTTCGAGGAAGACGCTCGTCGCCTAGGGCCGCTAGCCCCCAAGCCTCTCGGAGTGCGCACCATTGACGTCAACCGGATCGTCGGTAGTGTCGGGCGCGCGCGTGAGCTCGGACTGGACTTCCGTCCCCCAGTGCGTTCCCAGCGGCGAGTTGATGACCAACGGTTCAATAACATCGTGCGGGCACTGGAGCGAGGAGAAGTACTGCCGCCGATAGAGGCCTACAAATTGGGTTACAACTACTACGTCCTCGATGGAAACCATCGCGTTGCTGCTGCCAAGTTGCTGCATCAGCCGGATATTGATGCAGTGGTGACTGAGTTCCTACCAATTTCGAATGAGGAAAGCGCTATCGTTTTTGCGGAGCGACGTCACTTTGAGGCATTCACTGGTCTCACACGCATCGGCGCCAGCCGCGTAGGCCACTATCCCCGCCTTGAGCAGCTCATCCACGACTATAGCAATGATCTCAGCAATCGACCGGCTGGTCTCACTGGCTGGTGCGAGGGTGACGTGAAAGAGGCTGCCCGGCACTGG
>JAMCRV010000005.1 GCA_023381555.1 Chloroflexota bacterium
AAGGGCGGTAGCGATAGCGGTAGGCGTGGGCTGTGAGGTCTTAGGAACTATCTTCTCAGACTGCAGCCTCTGGAAGAACACCTCAGGAGTAATCGTCACACGGTCCTCGTAGGCATCACTGCCAAAGTAGACAGGCACGGGAATGACGGTACACCCCAGCGCTGCGGCGTCTTCGGGGTCCAGATCTGACGCCGAATCTGTCAGCACGTGGACAGGGCGGCTCATCCTCGCCTACTCCATCCCAATAATGTAGGAATAGACCAGTTGCCCTCCTTGAACGACCTCGATCTCCAGGTCTGGGACATTTGCTGCGATCGCCATCCTGAGGTTCTCGACATCCTCTTCTCCACGATCCTGTCCTGCAAAGACGGTGAGCACGGAGTGTTCGTCTCGGCGTGCCTGAACGAGGGCTTCTACTGCCGCTTGCTCTACGGTGCTTGCACTCACGGTCAACTGACCATCAATAAGAGCAATCGGCGTGCCTGCCTCGATCTCTCTGCCATCCACTACCGTTGCCCGCGAGCTCATTGTGATCTCCACAGTGACAACACGCCCACTCGCCGCGGTCATCGCCTCGACATTCCTATCAGGCGAGCGATCCGCAAGGAAGGCGATGACCGCGGCGACGCCCTGCGAAATGCTCCGTGTGGGAATGACCACCACACGAGCGCTGCTGCGTTCTCGCACGCGATCTGCTGCTGCGAAGACGTTACTGTTATTGGGAAGAAGGTAGACTGTCTTGGCACGTGCTGACTCGACAGCTTTGAGCAGATCCTCCACACTTGGATTCATGAATCCGCCCGTGCACACTGCGATCGCACCGTAGCTCTCGAAGACGCGCCCAATCTCGGCGGTAGGAACCACAGCCACCAGAGTGTACTCGCGCTCATCCGCAGCTTCCGTACGCAACGCCACTTCATGGCGAACTTCAGCAACCTGGTCCCGCATGTTCACTACCTCGACGCGACGCAGCTCCCCAAGATGCAACCCCAACTCGAGTGCGTGGCCAGGATGTTCCGTATGGAGATGAACCTTCGTGGCCGATAGGGTAGAAGCGACAACTAAGGACGTCCCGAGCCGTTCCAGATCAGCACGGAACGCAACCGGGTCATCCGGGACACCACTGACAAGGTAGGAGGTACAGTAACCGCGATCGTCGAGGGCCGCTGCCGCCCGGTCGATCCCCGTGACTGTCAAGAGCGGGTCACCTTGCCGGTCAGGGTCACCATTGCTGATCAAGGACTCGCCCCGCAAGTGCCGGAGCATGCCACCGAGGATGAGCGCAAAGCCCGCTGCACCTGCATCTACAACACCATTATCTCGAAGCACGGGCAAGAGCAATGGTGTCTCCACGACAGCGGCGTCAGCCGCGGCGACCGCAACGGCGAAGGCTTCGGCAAACGATGCACCTGCTGACACCTGTTCATCCCACGCTGCTGCCACAGCGCGTACAGCCGTCAGCATCGTTCCTTCGCGTGGCTGCGCGACACCCCCATAAGCCGCACGTTGGGCAGCTTCCCACGCCGACGCGAATTCCCGAACGCTCGCTTGCTGGCATGGAGCAAGCCCTTGACGCAGACCCTCGAGCACGAGCGAGAGAATGACACCTGAATTGCCTCTCGCTCCCATCAATGCTGCATCAGCCGCACGGGTCGCGACATCTGACAACGAGTCAGGAGAATGATCGATCGCGCGCACAGCCGCCTCAAGGGTGAGACGCATGTTCGAACCTGTATCTCCATCCGGAACCGGGAACACATTCAGGTGGTTGATGCGCGACTCATGTGCCGCCAGCCAGAGCAGGCCCGCACGAAGCAGTGCAGCCCAACCAGAGCCATCAAGATGGGAACCCGACGACCCGGTTCCTAACTGTTCCATTCTCTGCTGCATCTCTCGAGTGCACTGACGAGTAAACCAAAGCTTCCGAGCATGCGTGAGCACTGCCGGAAAATTAGCGGTTGTGGTATGCTCAGCACTTGCGCATTGTAGCCGCGCACTGGGACGAGGGTCAAAGGAGTGGGCGATGGCAAGCACCTGTGAAGTGTGCGGCAAGACGGTGCACATCGGCCGGACGATTCGCTTCCAAAACACGGGAAAGTGGTTCCGTCGAGCAACGAAGAAGTCACGGGCGTTCAAACCGAACGTACAACGTGCAACGTTGGTCGTTCAGGGAATGCCGATGCGCCTGAATGTTTGCACGCGCTGCTTGCGAACGGCGCATCGCGTCGATTAGCTCAAGTGGCAGGGCTCTTGACCCTCAAGGTGCCCCGCTGCTAGCATAAACAACTGTCGATTTTTCGGTGGCGTTGCCCGGTGGGGTAAGTGCCTCAGTAAAAAAGTGGTTGATAGTCAACTACGACGACGAAGAACGTGGAGGAGAGCGGGTTTGCCAACGATTCGCCAGCTTATCCGCCAGGGGCGCAAGCGCGTGGCCAAGAAGACGAAGGCTCCCGCCCTCGGATGGGTTCGAAACTCACTGTCTGGGCGGTCAACGCGTATCCCTGGGGCGCCCCAGAAGCGTGGAGTCTGTCTGCAGGTGCGCACAATGACGCCAAAGAAGCCCAACTCGGCAGTGCGCAAGATCGCTCGTGTCCGTCTCACGAACGGCATCGAAGTCACAGCGTACATTCCGGGAATCGGTCACACCCTTCAGGAACACTCCGTTGTGCTCATTCGTGGCGGCCGTGTCAAAGATCTGCCGGGCGTGCGCTACCACATCATTCGTGGCGCCCTGGATACCAAGGGTGTTCAGAATCGCAAACAAGGCCGCTCCAAGTATGGCGCAAAGCGAGAGGTGGGTGCGCAGACCGCTGCTGCCTCCGGTCGCGGGGCACGGTCTGGTCGATAGGTCTAACCGAGCCCTCATGATGATGGCCGTTCATGCCACCCTTTTCACGAGGCAAGCTCGTCCGATGTCGAAAGTGGAGAATACGCAATGACTCGCCGTGGTGCTGTAGAACACCATCCAACGCCTCCAGACGCCCGCTATGGCAACCATATCTTGCAAAAGTTCATCAATAAGGTGATGCTCAATGGCAAGAAGTCTGTTGCTGAGCACATCGTCTACAGTTCTTTGGATCGTATCGAGCAGCAGACCCACCGCAGCGCTCTGGAAACGTTCGAGTCGGCGCTGCGCAATGCCACCCCGGTGCTGGAAGTGAAGCCACGCCGCGTTGGTGGTGCGACCTATCAGGTGCCGGTTGAGATTCGCGCCGAGCGCAAGCAAGCTCTTGCTATTCGCTGGTTGATTGCCTCAGCGCGAAAACGGCCGGGACGAAGTATGGAGGAGAAGCTTGCTGCTGAGCTTCTCGATGCTTCCCACGGGCAAGGGGCGACGATCAAACGCAAAGAAGATGTGCACCGCATGGCGGAGAGCAATCGCGCCTTCAGCCACTTCCGCTTGTAACAACTCCAACTTCCGAAGAACACTGGTAGCACCCCTTGTGAGAGGTTACGGCTCGCGGCTGGCTTGCCTGTCGGTGGTACCAGTGCAGCGAACACGACCGGAGAGAAGATCATGGCTCGCGAAGTGCCACTCGAACGCACGAGGAATATCGGCATAATTGCACACATCGATGCCGGGAAAACGACGACGACTGAACGCATCTTATTCTACACTCGCAAGATCCACAAGCTGGGCGAAGTGCACGAGGGTGCGGCCACGATGGACTGGATGGAGCAAGAGCGAGAGCGTGGCATCACCATTACGGCCGCAGCCACGACTTGCTTTTGGAAGGACCACCGCATCAACATTATCGACACTCCAGGACACGTCGACTTCACTGTTGAAGTCGAGCGGTCTCTCCGAGTGCTCGATGGCGGAGTAGTCGTCCTCGACGCCGTTGCAGGTGTAGAGCCGCAGTCGGAGACGGTCTGGCGCCAGGCCGACAAGTACAAGGTTCCTCGCGTCGTCTTCGTTAACAAGATGGACCGGATGGGCGCGGATTTCTACCGCTGCGTCGAGATGATCCGCGATCGACTCAACGCCGTACCCGTGCCGATTCAGCTACCAATGGGCCGTGAAGCCAACTTTCGCGGCATCATCGATCTCATCGCAGCGAGAGCTATCTTCTACAACGACGACCTTGGTAACGATATCCACGAGAGTGCCGTACCCGAGGAATACGCTGATGAAGTCCGGGCTTGGCACGAGAAACTCGTGGAGCGCGTCGCAGAGACCGATCCCGACCTAGAGATGAAGTATCTGTCTGAAGAGCCCATCAGCAATGAGGAGGTCCAGGCAGCCCTTCGCAAGGCAACCCTGGCTGCTCGATTAGTACCCGTCTTGTGCGGGGCGGCATTGAAGAACAAAGGGGTGCAGCCAATGCTGGACGCCATCCTCGCTTACCTGCCCTCGCCGGTAGATGTTCCCGCACTCACCGCAACACGCCCTCGTTCACAAGAAACTGAGGAAGTGCCGCCCGACGAACAAGGCTCCTTTGCCGCCTTAGCATTCAAGGTCGTCAGCGACCAATTCGTGGGCCGGCTCACATACTTCCGGATTTATCGCGGCAAGCTTACGAGCAGCTCATACGTCTACAACAGCACCAAAGAAACACGCGAGCGTATTGGCCGTCTCTTGCTCATGCACGCCAATCACCGTGAGGACATCACTGAAGCTTATGCGGGCGACATCGTCGCGGCAGTGGGTCTCCGGAACACGTTCACCGGCGACACCCTCTGCGACCCCGAGCATCAAGTCATCCTCGAGTCCATCAAGTTCCCCGAGCCTGTCA
>JAMCRV010000090.1:0-3024 GCA_023381555.1 Chloroflexota bacterium
TCCAAGACGCCGCCTACATGATCACTGTGCCGAATATCGTGGCTCACGTACAGCACCTCCCTCAGAACCCCGTGATCTGCTATGTCCGCGATGACTTCCAGAGACCGGTCCCGTTCCGGCCCGACGTCGTGGTCGGCATCGACGAGACAGTAGCGTTAAAGTGGGATATGCTCCACTGCCATACTTCACAGATGTACGAGTGGTTGCCTTTCAACGGGGGCTATGCGAACGAAGTTCCTGGAACGGATAACGCGCGGCGAGACTGGTTGATACGCCGGCGCGCCAGCCGAGATGGGGCACTCGCCGATCGGTTCCGACAACAACTCGTGGAGCGCTACGGCGAAGAACGTGGGCGCTCCATTCGCTACGCCGAAGCGTTCGAGGTCAGCGAGTATGGGGCTCGACTGACTACAGAGAGTCGGGCGGCCATCTTCCCGCCCTTCGTCGACTAGACAGCGGCCGAAGAAGCCACTTCGGCCTACCGTCTCTTCGAAGGTGTCGCCACCGTTTCTACTCGGCACGAGCTCTGCAATCCAGTCTGGCGTCAGCGCCAGGCAAGAGTTGGGATGACGGCCCCCGGCCGGCAAGTTCGCACGTATTGAGAACTCTCTAGTTCTGTCGGGATACCAGCTCGGGCTATCATTGACTGGTTGTGACACAGGCGAGAGCGGACAGGAGATGTCATGGCGGCACCGATCATCGTGCTCGAAGGCGATCAAACGGGTCAGGAACTGCTCAACGAGGCATTGCGCGTGCTCCAACCGTCAGTCATCAGTATCGATCTCGACGTCCGTCGCTTCGACCTCAGCCTACCAACACGCCGTCAAACGCGCAATGGCGTCGTTCTTGAAGCAGCTGTCGCCCTCCGCGAATCCCACTTCGGCTTGAAGGCCGCCACAATCACCCCTGAAGGCAAGGATGACGTCGGTAGCCCCAATGCCATACTTCGCGAGGCTATCGATGGCAAAGTCATCCTAAGAACAGGAAGGCGAATCCCTGGAGTCACCCCAATCGCAGGCGTTCACGCACCCATCGCCGTTGTGCGCATGGCCGTGGACGATGCCTATAACGCGAAGGAGTGGCGCGAGCAGGCCGACGGGGATGAGATCAGCTACCGCACCGAGAAGATCAGCCGGCGAACGTGCGCAATGGTCGCGGAGTTTTCTTTCCTCTACGCGTGCCGAACTCGGGCCAAGGTTTTTGGGGGACCAAAATACACCGTGAGCCGCATCTATGAGGGCACGCTCAAGGAAGAGCTTGACGCAGCCCACCAGCGCTACCCAGACGTACGCTACGAGCCCCAGCTCATCGATGCCACCTACGCCCTGTTGTTGAACGGCAGCGGCGAGGCTTTGGTGATCCCGGCACTCAACCGCGACGGAGACTGTCTCAGCGACCTGGTGCTGCAAATGTTCGGATCAATTGCTGGATCAGAATCACTGATCCTCAGCTTTGATGACGACTTACAACCGAAGTGCGTCGTTGCAGAAGCCCCCCACGGGACGGCTCCCACCCTCCAAGGCAAGAACATCGCAAACCCTATGGCGATGATTCTGGCTGCGGCCTCCTTGCTCTCCTACTTGCCCGGGGACGATCCTCACCGCGCATCACGAGCTATCTATGAGGCAGTATTCGAGGCTGTACGCGAGGGAGTGCGAACGGCCGACCTGAACGGTCATGCTCTTACCACTGAGTTTACTGACAGCATCATCGAGCGCGTGCGCACCAAGCTAGAGGTGTGGGCAAACCTCGGTAGCGTTACTTAGGGGCGCTTTTCTCTGCTCACGTACACTGAACATGAGAAATCGCTCTTATTCCCCGCCTACACAGAGGTGCTGACTATGGCAAAAGCTCACTATCCTCCGCTCGTCCCTGGCCATCCTTTGTGGGGAAGCTTGTTCGACTACCGTCGCGACCCCCTTGGCTTTGCAACACGCGTTGCTCGGGATTTTCCCGACATCGCCACGGTCTCGTGGGGGCCTTATCGGGGCATCCACGTCGGTCATCCCGACCACATCAAGGACATGCTAGTCACCAGCAGTTGGAAGTTCCACCAAGGACCAAGCCACGCTGCACTCGGCTTCGCGCTCGGGCAGGGTCTGCTGACTAGTGAGAATCTACTGCACTTGTACCAGCGCCGCCTGATGCAGCCAGCCTTTCACCGCCTGCGCATCGCTGCCTATGCGCAGATCATGGCCGGATACGCCGCAGAAATGGCTGCAAAGTGGCACTCTGGCCAGCAACTCGACATCGCCGAGGCGATGATGCAGCTCACACTGCGCATCGTCGGCAAAACGCTCTTTGACACAGATATCAGGACGGCCACCGACGAGATCGGAGCTGCCACCACCGTGATCAACCACTATGCGTCGCTACGCTCTGTGCAGCTCCTAGGCCAGTTGTGGCACCGCTTCCCATCACCGGCATCCTTGCGATTCCGAGAGGTCCAGCACAGACTCAACACCATCATCTATCGCCTGCTCCACGAGCGCCGTCTCTCCGGCAAGGATCACGGTGATCTCTTCTCCGCGCTGTTGCTGAGCCGGGACGAAAAGGGCGTTAGCATGCCCGATCAGCAGATTCGCGATGAAGCTGTGACGCTTTTCCTAGCCGGGCATGAAACCACAGCGAACGCCCTCACTTGGTGCTGGTACACGCTGTCGCAGCACCCCGAGATCGAAGCACGCTTCCACGAGGAACTTGATCGCGTCCTCGGTGGCCGTGCTCCAACTGTGGAAGACATTCCTCACCTGGTGTACACCGAGAAGATATTCAAAGAAACGCTGCGGCTCTATCCTCCGGCATACGGAACCAGCAAGACGCTCATCGAAGAGCACGACATCGGCCCTTACCACATCCCCAAGAACACGGTGTTCTCCACATTCTCCTACATCGTGCATCGCGATCCGCGCTGGTGGCCGGACCCCTTGGTATTTGACCCAGAGCGATGGACGTCAGAAGCCGATGAGACTCGACCGCGCTTCGCCTACTTTCCTTTTGGTGGCGGACAGCGCGATTGGGGTG
>JAMCRV010000090.1:3100-4503 GCA_023381555.1 Chloroflexota bacterium
AAGTAATGCTAGGTGGAAAACGGAATAGGAAGAAAGCACGGCAATGCCATTGGGAGACGAACAGCAACGCGACACGATACTCACCACCACAGACTGGCTTGCGGCCCATTTGAACGATCCATCCCTCCGCGTCGTGGATATGCGAGGACTTGTGACCACGCGGACGGATGAGCAGGGCAACCAAGTGAGCCAGTATCAAGGTGCCCGCGAACGGTATCTTGCTGGGCACATTCCCGGAGCAATCTACGTTGACTGGACACGCGACATCATAGATCCAACCGATCCCGTTCCTGTCCAGGCGGCAACTGCTAAGCAACTGCAAGCATTCCTCGAATCTGTGGGGATAGGTGACGACCATGTGATCGTGGCCTATGACGATCATCCGGCCTTTCAGTTCGCTACACGCTTCTGGTGGCTGCTGCAGCTCTACGGCAATCACAGCGTGCGCGTGCTCGATGGTGGCTTCCCCAAGTGGCAGCGCGAAGGACGGCCCGAGTCTACCGAAGTCCCGTCCTACCCCCGCGCCCGGTTTACGCCGAGGCCGCAACCCTACCTGCGCGTCGATCTCGAAGAGGTGCAGCACTTGCTCAACGCGCCGGCCGTGCGTATCCTCGATGCTCGTGATGGTGGTCAGTACACTGGGGTCATCCGGCGAGGCACCTTTGGCGGCCACATCCCTGGAGCCATCAGCATCCCGCGCGAGGACCTCATCGACGAGAAGACCGGGACCTTCCGCACCGACGAGGCCCTCGACACCGTACTGAGCCGCACCCGCGTGCAAGGAGCCGAGCGCATTCTTGCCTACTGTAATGGCGGAGTCGCAGCGACAAGCGTGCTCTTCGCGCTTGCCCTGCGCGGCGTGCCTGTGAACGCACTGGCCAACTACGACGGTTCTTGGAACGAGTGGGGAAATCACCCCGGCGTGCCACACAAGGAAGGTAGCGAACCCTAGCGCGAGGCCCGAGAGCGGTAGACATCAACGACCTCAGTAGCCACGCGCTCCCAGCGGTACCGCTGGGAGCGCTCGATGCCCCGCTCACGCAGTACAGATCGTCGTTCTGGATCGCTGAGCACACGATTGACCCCGCTGGCGATCGCCGCTGCATCATGGGGGTCAACGTACTCGGCAGCATCTCCGACTACTTCCGGTAACGACGTCGCTGCAGCCGCGACAACCGGGCAGCCGCAGGCCATCGCTTCCAGCACCGGCAAGCCAAACCCCTCGTAGAGAGAAGGAAACACGAAGGCCTCGGCGGCGCTGTAGAGCGCTGCGAGGTGCCTCTCTGCCACGTAACCAAGCCGCACGACAGCGTCGCCGGCGCCGGTCTCAGCGATTGCTTCTTCAGCCGCGCGATAGGTCCAGATCGTTGGTCCTGCCAGCGCCAGTTTGAGCTCCGGATGCC
>JAMCRV010000037.1 GCA_023381555.1 Chloroflexota bacterium
ACCTATGGTGGTCAGCCGTTCAAAGTCGAACAGCTCGTACGAGCAATCCTCGGAAAGGTTGCGATAAATGCGTGAAGTCACTCCCTCTCAGACGCTGAAGCAGCCGAAGGCCATCGACGATTACAAGAGTTCTGCGAAACCTACGTGGTGCCCTGGATGCGGCGACTTCGGTGTGCTCAACGCTGTGCTCAATACACTCCGCGTCAAGGGTTACAAGACCGAGGACGTAGTGATTGTCTCCGGGATTGGCTGCTCGAGCCGCTTTCCTTTTTTCATCGGCACTTACGGCTTCCACGGAGTACACGGCCGCGCTATCCCTATCGCTACCGGTGTCAAGCTGGCAAATCCAAAGTTGAAAGTGCTGGTTGTCGGTGGTGATGGCGACGCCTTCGCTATCGGTGGCGGGCACTTCATTCACGGGATGCGTAGGAATATCGATATCACGTACGTCATCATGGACAATGAGATCTACGGTCTTACCAAGGGACAGACATCTCCCACCAGCAACGTAGGATTCATTACCAAGAGCACTCCGAAAGGCAGTATCGACCGGCCGCTCAATCCCTTGACTCTCGCCATGATCTCGGGAGCGACCTTCGTCGCCCGCGGGTTCTCTGGAAAGCCCAAAGAGCTCGCCGAACTCATCGTTCAGGGCATTGATCATCCCGGCATGTCCGTGATCGACGTGTACAGTCCCTGCCCGACATTCAACGAGGTCAACACGTTCAAGTTTTTCCGAGAAGCCACCGAGCAGATTCCCGCCGGACACGATCCATCGAATCGCTCAGCCGCGTTGGAACTGGCCCTACAGTCTGATCCCCTCTATCTCGGCCTCTTCTATAAAGAGGAGGGATTGGAGAGCTTGGACCGCCACGTTGAGCGTTTGCGAGCAGAAGATGCGGATAGCAGCGAGGTGCTCAACCGACTCTTCGATCAGTTCTCTTAGATGGTCGTGGTGGTAGATACCTCCGTCACAGGTCCGGTAACGTGACGCAGTTGTCTTGTCAATACAGTTGACTGGTCGTATTGGCACACTCTCTGCTCTCGGGAAGTCCTGTAGCTCCGTCTTAACAAGAGGCGAGTGAGTCTGGATGGTAGTAGAGACGGATGATGTGCTCGCATCGCCGCGTTCTGGTTGTAGACGACCAGCCGAGTATCCGCGCGATGCTCGAAGCGATTCTCTCTGACGAGGGTTACCGTGTCGATGTAGCTGAGCACGGTGTGGCCGCTTTGAGAATCGCACTGACGAGCCCTCCGTGCCTCATCTTGCTCGATCTACGCATGCCTGTGATGGACGGTGAATCATTCATCGCGGAGTACCGGCACACTGGTGGCCACCGGGCCCCGATCCTGATCCTCACCGCGGAACGGGGCAACGAACATATGGTCGATGAACTTGGCGTCGTGGGAGTGCTCCAGAAGCCCTTTGACCTCGCAGAGCTCCTCGATATGGTCGATTGTCACGTGTCTCGACACTGCTACGACTCGCCCCCGAGCTGAAGTCGCCAGTTTTCTTGCTTCGACGTTTGCGAGTGGTGCGGCCAGTGACGGACCCGGTGGTGAAGGTAGGCAGCTATCCCTGACGCTGGTAGACCACTTCGCCTGCACAGACGGTAAGTGTCACCTCCCACGAGTCGTCCAGAAGCACAAGGTCGGCATCCTTCCCCAGCTCTATGCTCCCCTTGCGCGACGACACCCCAATGGCTCGCGCTGGGGTGAGGCTTGCTATAGGCCACAGGCGCTCGACGTCCCAGCCTGTGACATCCCTCACATTGCGCAGAGCTCGATCCATGGTCAGGATGGATCCCGCGAGGGTGCCATCCGGAAGCCGCACCGATCCATCTCGCACGGTCACCGTGCGGTGATCGATCGTGTAGCTCCCGTCAGGGAGGCCTGCTGCTCGAACGGCATCGGTGATGAGGAGTGTACTGTGCGGTCCCTTCTGAGCGATCAGGATACCCAGCGGCACCGGGTGGACGTGAACGAGGTCTGCTATCACCTCACAGCGCACATCGTGGCGTGCGAGAGCAGCGCCAACTACCCCTGGCTCTCGATGGGCCAGACCTGTCATTGCATTGAAGGTATGGGTCGTTTGCGTTGCACCCGAATCGAACGCCACAAGGGCCTGCTCGTACGTCGCGGCGGTGTGGGCCAGCGACACCGTGACACCTCGCCGTGCGCACTCTTGGATGAGCCAGTGATTCTCTTCGAACTCTGGTGCGAGCGCGACGAGTCTGAGGATATTAAGGTCGAGCAGCGCCACTGCCTCTTCTCGTGCCGCACGGCGAATGAATTGAGGGTCCTGCGCTCCACAGCGCGCCGGATTGAGATACGGTCCTTCCAAGTGCGCTCCGAGAATACTCGCTCCTTGCGGGACAGGTCCAGCCGCCTTCTGTATTGTCTGGAGTGCCCGGACCGTGCTTTCTCGTGTCGCAGTCCAGGTGGTCGGCAGAAATGCAGTCACACCATGGCGCGCAAAGAAACGGGCCATCACTCGGAGACCATCGACGTCGGCATCCATCACCTCATGTCCCAAGGCACCGTGGACGTGAAGGTCGATAAACCCGGGGAGAAGATACCCTCCGCCCGCATCGATGATGTGAAATCCCGACGTGTCCGCAAACGGAGATGGCCCCCGTCCACAAGCGCCGATACGTCCTCCGTCACAGACCAGCCAGCCACCGAACGGGGATCCCACAGGTGGCACGATGGTGGCGCTGTGAAAGAGTAGCTTCGTCACGGATAAGCTCCCTTCTCAATCTCACACATTCCAGTAGAGTTCATGGGCAGATGGCGCGACAAGGTCGATGCACGACGGATGATGCTACCGTCACCTGCCACTGATCGCGGCGAGCCCGATCCCGAAGCTCACGAGGGTCCGGTGCTGATAAACGAACTCGCGACCTCTATCTGGTTTTCGTGCTAATCTTTTTCCGCTATGGGCCGTGTCAATCCTTGCTACGATCGGCAGCAGGGTGACGTTGCTGCTGGGCTAGCTCCCGCTCAAGATTGGCAACTCGTTGATCGAGCTGGAGGAGCCAGTCGAAGAAGCCTTCAATCTCAATAGAAGCAGGAGCAGGCCCTGTTTTGGGAGGATCAGATGTGAACACCGGAGACTCGCAGCGCTCCAAATCGAGCGCCTCCGCTAGACTTTCGAGCTCCCCAAAGGAGAGTGTCACACCGTGTCGCGGCCGCCAGGCTCGGACGTGCTGAATCCATTTTTCGAGAGACTGAAACCACATGCCAAAACCTGAATCTGGCCTGTAAGGGAGACGGTGCTGAACCGACTCGGGACCAAGCAAAAGGAGGTCCGGCCAGATGCGGAAGTCGAGAGGCTTGTCAATCGAGTGATCGTGAAGGAATCGTGCCTGGTTGTTCCACAGCCACTGCGCCAGGGCGTTCGTTGCGTTGACAGCCTGCCAGTAGTAGTTGCGGTCGGAGGAGTTGGCAGGAATGATTTCTTCCCACTTGCCATCGTCATCCTGTCTCTCCCAGACCCCGTCAAATGCACCACGAAGTGGTCTGCTCATGCGCTTGAGCTCCGTCATGATGAGCACTGACGGCTCATCAGTACTGGCCTTCGCAATGAACCAATCGACATTGCGTCCAGCGGCATTGAACTCAGCAAACGCCCAGTACTCATCGTTGAGTGTAGAAACTACACCAAGTACCTCTGGATCTACCTGGCTCTTATTTCCGATATAGATGTGTGCCATGGGCTTCCTCATAAACGATTAGAGAGCTACGAAACGTATCTAACGATAAAGAGCACTCTCACTAGCAACTATGCACCAAACTAGGCAATCATAGCTTATGGAGGTGGTAAACGTGAGAGTCTTCGTGTAAATCAAACCAGAATGGCATTGCGAAGGAGACCCTCACCCCCTGCCCCTCCCCCAAGCTTGGGGGAGGGGTGGCGAGCCCTGGTGAGCCGGGGTGAGGGCCCCGCCTTTCGCAACACCACCGTGGAAGGATTTACCCACCTCGGGGCCAATGGACGAAGTCCAGCAAGGCGTGCTCGTGGTGGATCCGATTCCGCAGGTATAAGCACGGGCAGCGAACCAAATGAGCATTAAGACGGCCGGCGCAGCCCTAGCGCTCTGGGTTTTGTGCCGGCCGTCACGTAGCGGTACGCCTATCGCTACAAGCCCATGCTAGGCAATAGTCACGTCTTTGCAGAGATACACATCCTGAATTGCGTGCAAGATCTTGACTCCATCTGCCATTGGCCGCTGGAATGCTTTCCGTCCAGAAATGAGGCCCATTCCGCCTGCCCGTTTATTTACGACTGCCGTGAATACGGCCTCGGCAAAGTCACTCTCTCCGGACGATGCGCCACCAGAGTTGATCAGCCCGGCCCTCCCGGCGTAGCAGTTCAACACCTGATAGCGCGTCAGATCAATCGGATTATCGGACGTAAGGTCTGTATAGACCTTGCTGCTCGTCCGTCCGAACTTCAACGCGGTGTAGCCGCCGTTATTTTCAGGAAGCTTCTGCTTGATGATGTCTGCTTCGATGGTGACGCCCAAGTGGTTGGCCTGCCCAGTAAGGTCGGCAGCAACGTGATAGTCTGTGTCTCCCTGTTTAAAGGCGCTATTCCGGAGATAGCACCACAGTACAGTCGCCATACCGAGGCTGTGAGCCTCATGGAACGCGGCCGATACTTCCTGGAGCTGTCGCGTCGACTCAGCCGATCCAAAATAAATAGTTGCACCTACTGCAGTGGCACCAAGCTCCCATGCCTGGCGCACATTGCCAAACATGATCTGGTCGTAGCGGTTTGGATAGCTAAGGAACTCATTGTGGTTGATTTTGACAATGAAAGGAATGCGATGAGCGTACTTCCGGCTGATTGCTCCCAACACGCCAAAGGTCGAGGCCACAGCGTTGCACCCGCCTTCAATGGCCAGCTTGACGATGTTTTCAGGATCGAAGTAGGCAGGGTTTGGAGCGAACGATGCTCCTGCAGAGTGCTCGATTCCCTGGTCGACAGGAAGAATAGAGACATAGCCAGTTCCGGCGAGCCGGCCCGTATGGAAGATCTGGCTCAAGCTGCGCAGAACCTGGGGAGATCGGTCCGAGGGTCCGAAGTTGGTGTCGACAAAATCGGGGCCAGGGATGTGAAGACTCAATGCGGGCACCTTGGCCTCGTAAGTGAGGAGGTCTCTCCGTGGTCCCAACGCTTCGGTGATCTGATCGATAGCGGCAGAGCCAGCCCGGCCAACAGTTACTGCCATTGGGCTTTCCTTTCTTGAGCCTCGGGCGCCGTCTAGCGGCCCAGTGCCCCGTTTCGGTGCCCGAACGGTCCAGTTTCCGTCCAGCACAAGCATACCAGCGTGCTTCGTGTCGACCAAAATGAGCAAAAATGATCGCCTGCAGCCACTACTACTCTGCCTACCGTTACACTGTGTCTACGCAGAATCGGAGCAACTCCATGTCGAAACTACCCCTACAGGGCAATAGCAGCGTCGTGTCACACCGCTCATCAGTCGCCACCGTCTCAACAGGTGTCGTCCTGCTCTTGGCCGTTGCAATCTCTTTCGTGTTGTGGCTCGTTCCAGGAGCCTCACTAGTGCTACTACCGCTACGCCCGTTCGTAGCTTTCGTTCACGAGACCTGGCACGCCGTTGTCGCTGTTCTAACCGGAGGGCACGTCAAGGCGATCAGTATCCTTGGCTTCACCGGCAACGGCTATACACTCACCACCGGCGGGAATCCTCTCCTTATCGCAAGCGCAGGGTACGTCGGAAGTGCGCTCACCGGCGGAGTCTTCCTGGCGTTGCTTCCCCGACCCAACCTCGCCCGCATCGCTACGGTGGCCCTCTTCATCGTTCTGGGAGTAGCTGGCATCCTCTGGAATCACAACCTCGCTGCCTGGCTCTATCTCGTCTGCGTTGGGGCTGTGCTGTATGCCGCTGTGCGGTTTCTCAGCGATCGCGTTTTCGTAGTGCTACTCGGCATCCTTGCGCTTCAACTGAATCTCCAGGTTCTCGAGGACTTGCGCTACTTGCTCGCTCTTTCGGCCGCCACGAAGGCTCACAGCGATGCACTGGTCGCTTCCCAGCTCACCGGTCTCCCGCCCTTGTTTTGGGCGCTCCTCTGGTCCGCGGTATCTCTGGCCCTCCTTGCAGGCGGACTGTTCGTAGGCCTTCGCAGCTCTCCTCGACGCGCAGCGAGAGCGGTAGCGCGGCTGACACCGTCATGAGGTGGCCGGCCGCGCCCATTAGCATTGCGCTGGCGCTACAGCGACGTACGATCACGCCAGCGGCCCCTTGCACGAAGGTATCGATGGCCCTCCATCCGTCTGCCGTCTACGTCCAGGGAAGATGCCTTCCGGGAGAGAAGGCGTGTGCTAGCCTCCGACTGCGAGAAGCGCAGCGCACATTCTCATTCTCACGACAGATCAGTGCGGGAAAGGAATCGTGATGACCCAGAGCAGTGCCCTTCCCCTTCAGCGCGTAGGAACGAACGGTCCACTCGTGACTCGCATCGCGCTCGGATGCATGGGATTGACCGGCACTTGGAATCCTCAGGAGTTTGGTCCCTCGCACCGAGCGAGAGCGATCACGGCTTTTGAAGCGGCCTTGGAGGCTGGCATCAACTTCTTTGATCACGCTGATATCTACGGTGGGGGAACCTGTGAGGAAGTCTTCAAGGACTGTTTGCAAGCGGTACCTGGCTCACGGGACCGCATCGTGATTGCCACGAAGTGTGGTATCCGCCCAGACTTCTATCAGCTTGATGCTCCATACATAGCTGAATGCGTCGAGCGTTCGTTGAAGCGAATGGGCATCGACTACATAGACCTGCTGCAGCTTCACCGACCTGATCCGCTAGCCCACCCTGCAGAGACCGCCCGAGCTCTCAATGACCTTCTGCGCCGGGGAATCGTGCTCCACGTCGGTGTCAGCAACTACTATCCCGAGCAGATTCGCGCCCTGCAGCGCTATCTCGATGCGCCGCTCGTCAGTAATCAGATTTCCATCAGCCTGGGGCGCTTGCAGTCTATCTATGAAGGATGGGACGGAGGCGACGGTACCCTCGACCAATGTATGGCCCTCGGCCTGACACCCCTCGCCTACAGCCCCCTCGCCAGGGGTTTCCTCACCGGGAAGCGTGAGGTTCCTACGTCAGATGAGCGGATGAGTAAACTGGTGCAGCAGCTGGATGAGGTCGCCCACAAGTACGCTGCGACGCCAACACAGGTGGCGCTCGCTTGGCTGCTGCGCCACCCAGCAGGGATCGTGCCACTCGTCGGAAGCGCCAGCCCCGCTCACATTCGAGAAGCCGTAGGGGCAGTATCAGTCACACTATCACGCGAAGATTGGTATGTGTTATGGACGGCGGCCTGGGGACGGAGGGTCCCGTGACCTATCCCTGAATTAGGGACAGCCGCGCTTTCAGCAAGGCGATTTCCCACTGCCGGAGAGGAAAAGAGGGTAGAGAAAAGTTAGCTCCCAGCGGTCACATATTGAGACGCTACCCACCCGGTCATCCCAGTCAGGGTCCGGATTTGGATCCAGGTGTAGTTCCCCGCTTGTTGCGGCGGTGTCCCCAAGGCAATGAGCTTGGTCCCCTGTGGAACAGCGGCGATTTCCTTTCCATTAGGGGTGGCCCGGATTCTCAGATTGGCTCCGCCTGTACCAGCCACCACGAGCGACTGGCCACTTGCGGCATCCGTGACATTGATACTCGTCGTAGCGGCGGCCGAAGACGTAGTCGTGGAGATCGTCAGCGTCTGTGCTGTTGTACTAGAGGCTTGGCCGGCCGCTTGTGAGGATGAGGTCGTCGTTGCACCCGGGGTGGCGATTCCGCTGATGACGATGTTGATCGTCGGCGTTGCCCCTGGCGTCACTGCCGAACTCTTGCCACAGGCAGCGACCAGCATTGTCGCAACAGACAGAGCAACCACCGGAAGCAGTCGCGAGCGAGAGATGCGAGGGCCCATGCTGACTCCTTCGCTACCCCGGGCCAGGTACCCGACCTATACCCTGATAATCACAATATTAGTAGACCAGGGGGCGACAACGCCCGACTTTCCCAGCGCTATCTCGTGAGATAGTCCTCCACTGCGCACGCGGGCTGACTAGACTTACCGCTGACACGCACCGCAACACAATGGTATCTCTCCACCTCAAGCGTATGACGTAGTGAGAGTGCCGCGTCACGCCAGGCTGGCCCTGTCGTAGCGTCAAGACCCGGCTCCAGTCCTTCAAAGCCTACCTGCCGCACTTCCTCGAGCCAGGGAGCCAGTGCTTCCGTTCGCGGCGAATGGAAAGGCGGAGTAATCTGTAGTGCCAAGGTAGAGCGACGAAAGGCGTAGATGACCTCCACATCGATCTCCCTCTACTACTAAATCAAACCAGAATGGCGTTGCGAAGGAGACCCTCACCCCGGCTCGCCAAGGCTCGCCACCCCTCCCCCAAGCTTGGGGGAGGGGCAGGAGGTGAGGGCCTCGCCTTTCGCAACAGGCCCCGTGGAAGGATTTAGCAGGCCCTCACCGACAAGACGGCGATGACGATGATAAGGTTATGCCCGCGAGACTCGCCCACTGCATCACTCTGCTGCAAGACGAGCCATTGCTTGCCGTTGAAGACTGTTCTCCTCCACTTGCATGAGTTCGATACGGTTGCCGTCAGGGTCGGTGACCCAGTACTGCCAGTTGCCATCGCGGCCCTGTCGCGGCGTCTCTCCTGACGTGGGCAGTCCACGAGCTTCAAGCCCGCGGATCGTCTCTTGAAGACTGTCGACCTCGAGCTGCAAATGACGATAGCTTCCCTTATTCGTGAAATCCTCCCCGGACTCGCCCGCAGGGAAGAGTTCGATGAACTGACCGTTGTTGATATAGAGATAGGTAATCCAAGGCTTGCCATCGCGATCCATGTCGAAAGCATGCTTGAAGCCAAGGATGTCGCAATAGAAATGCAACGATGCCCCGATATCACGCACCCGGAAAGCCGCATGTCCGATTCCTTGGATCATGAGCATCAACCCTCTCCTTATGCGAGCCGCACACGTACGCCCAAGACGGTACATCCCCTCACTCACGGTGTCAACCTGAGTTTAGTGCAACAGTGCATAGGGCGGACGGGGCAGTCATCTCCCGATGGGCGTGAAGCGAGCAAGTACACTAGAGTGTCAAGGACTTCAAATGCACCCTTCGTGAAAGGGAGTGAACGGAGTGATCACAACGCACCCGCCGGCGCGTGTCGAACGGGATTCTATGGGGGAACTGCCAGTGCCTGCAGGCGCCTACTATGGCGCCTCCACGATGCGGGCCCTACGGAACTTTCCCATTAGCAACCTACGCTTCCCGCGTACCTTCATCTATGCCATCGGGATGATCAAGAAGAATGCTGCGCTCGTCAATGCCGAGCTCGGACTACTTGACCAGCGCCTCGCCGATGCCATTGCGACCGCTGCACAGGAGGTGGCAGAGGGCAAGTGGGATGATCAGTTCGTGGTGGATGTCTTTCAAACCGGCTCTGGCACGTCCACCAACATGAACGCCAACGAAGTTATCGCCAATCGAGCAATCGAGCTGCTCGGCGGCGAGATCGGTTCCCGATCGCCGGTTCACCCCAATGACCACGTCAACTGTGGGCAGTCTTCCAATGACGTGATCCCAACCTCCATTCAGATCGCTGCGATTCTCTCCATCCGCCAGCGGCTGGCACCTGCCCTCCAGGAGCTGCAAGCAGCAATGGAGGCGAAGGCTGAGGAATTCTGGCCCATTCTCAAGACAGGTCGCACCCACCTCCAAGACGCAACACCGATCCGCTTAGGGCAGGAGTTTCTTGGCTATGCCGGACAGGCAGAGCGCGCCTTGCGCCGTCTGGACCACGCCGTTGCAGAGCTTTCGGAGGTACCTCTCGGTGGAACTGCGGTGGGCACTGGTGTCAACACGCACCCTGAGTTTGCTCAACGTGTCTGTGCCAGACTAGAGTCGGAAACCCAGACACCGGTCCGGGAGACGGCTAATCACTTCCAAGCCCAGTCTACGATTGATGCCGTGGTCGAGGCGAGCGGTGTTTTGAGCACGGTCGCAGCAAGCCTTCTCAAGATCGCAAACGACGTTCGTTTCCTGAGTTGCGGACCTCGCGCCGGCTTTGCTGAGATCATTCTTCCGGAGGTGCAGCCCGGCTCCTCAATCATGCCTGGAAAAGTCAATCCGGTCATCGCTGAAGCGCTCACGATGGTGTGTGCGCAGGTGTTGGGAAACCACGTCACAGTGGAGATCGCAGGACAGTCCGGCAACTTCGAGCTCAACGTGATGATGCCTGTTGCTGCTTACAACTTGCTGCAGAGCATTGATCTGCTGGCGACTGCTACCAGCAACTTCGTGAAGCAGTGCGTTGTCGGGATCACAGCAACGGCACGTGGCCCGGAACTCGTTGAGCGCGGCTTATCCATCTGCACTGGGCTGGCGCCTCTGATCGGCTACGATGCGGCGGCGGCTATTGCGAAGGAGGCCTACAAGACTGGCCGGACAGTACGCGAAGTGGCCCAGGAACGAACTACCCTAACGGCGGCACAGCTCACTGAAGCTCTCGATGCCGAGCGGATGACCAAGCCCGGACTAGAAGGCGGGCCAGCTGCGGGATGAGAGGTGAAATTCTTTCCGTTGGTACCGAGCTCTTACTTGGGTCAATCGTCGATACCAACGCAGCATTCCTTGGCCGCGAGCTGGCTACGCTTGGCATCGACACCTACTACGTATCCGCAGTAGGTGACAACCTCGTACGTCTCACAGAAGCATTCAGACGGGGATGGCAGCGTTCGGAGATCATCGTCGTTACCGGTGGTCTCGGACCGACAGAGGATGATCTCACTCGCGAGGCCATCTCCGCGCTGCTCGACGAGCCAATGGTGGTGCAACCTGAGCTCGAGTGTGAGCTTCGCGCCTTCTTCGCACGTCGCAATGTCGCCATGCCGGAACGCAACGTCAAACAGGCGACGCTCATCCAGTCGGCACGAGCGATCCCAAACCCAGTCGGCACGGCTCCGGGCTGGTGGGTCGATCGGGATGGGCACATCATCGTCGCAATGCCCGGTGTCCCGAGCGAGATGACTAGGATGTGGACCAACGAAGTCAAGCCCCGGCTTCAGGCCTACACCGGCGGTATGGTCATCTATTCGCGCACCCTCAAAGTCGTCGGGATAGGCGAGTCAACGGTTGAAGAAATGCTGGGTGAGCTGACTCACTCACTTGCACCAACCGTCGCTACGTATGCCAAGCGCGATGGGATCCACGTACGCCTCACGACCAAGGCACGCACCACTACCGAGGCTGAACAGGTCATTGGCCCTATGGAAGAGCAAATTCGCTGCATCTTCGGCCCGGCACTCTACGGTGTAGATGATGAGAGCCTCGCTGCAGCAACAACGCGACTCCTTGCTGAACGCGACCTCAAGCTGGGGATCGTAGAGGTCGGAACGGCAGGCTCGGTGGCGGCAGAGCTTCTGCCCGTCCTGCCTGCCCATCTCCTCAACGAGGCACGCGTTCTCTCGGCGTCTGCCGGCAACGGGGCTGAAGATCTGACTGATCTCGCCCGCGGCGCTCGCCAATGGGGGCAAGGGCCCAGCATCGGGATGGCCGTGCGCGTCACGGTACTCCAGCAAGATCCTCCGATCGTCGGAGTCAGCGTTGCTGTCGACGACGGTGATATTCAGCGTTCCACCAGGCGTACCTACAACGCTTCATGGGAGCAAGCGAGACTACGAGTAGTCAATGACGCGCTTCACCTCATCCGCGGCATCCTCTTCACTGAGACAGCACCGCAGTAGATCAGAGCATTCAGTGGGGTTCGAAAGGTACAGTCTATGCGTAGAGATTGGAAACAGCGAGAGGAACGCTGCACGTCCCTGGCTGTTTCCGAGTTCGTGCTGGCCGCCGCAGCTTTCTGTGATCTTTCTTGGAAGTGTGACTTTCCACCAACGACGATTGCGACCTCGCGTGCCCATACTGTACCGTGACACGTCTCGGAGCATCCAGAGTTTCGTGAACCGGATGTATCTCTGTCAATTGTGTCAAGATGGTGGTCGGTTTTGACGACAGGGTCCTCTCTGAGCCCACACTCCAGACCCGTGTCACTCCTCTTGGATATGGATGGAGTGCTCTACCGTGGCTCAACAGTGCTTCCTGGTGTTCCGCAGGCTCTCGATATCGCCAGCACACAGGGCTACACCCTGCTTTTTGCGACAAACAATGGCTGGGCACCGCACGAGCAGATTCTCGACCGCTTGCATTCAATGGGATTCTCCGCTGAGCCGGACACTGTCATGACAGCGGCGATAGCGAGCGCCCGGCTCCTCCACCGTCACTGGCCCGCCACCAGACGGCCATACGTTCTCGGAAGCGAGGAAGTAGCGCGGCAGCTGCGCGATGCTGGCTTGACCCCGGTGCCGTCTGACGATGAGATGACAGCCGACAGCCTTGTCGTGGGATTGGACCTCCACCTCAGCTACAGAAAACTGACACACGCACAAGCAGTAGGTCTGCAAGGTGTGCCATTTGTAGCAACTGACCTCGACGGGGCCTACCCTTGGGAAGATCGCTGGCTTCCGGGCTCGGGGGCAATCGTCGCCGCAGTCGAAGCCTCCATCGGGAGAAAGGCAACGAACGCCGGCAAGCCCTCACCGCTCATGTACGAGCTCTTACTCGAGTGCGCCCCTCCATCAAGCATCCCTGTTGTTATCGGTGACAATCTGAAGACAGACATCCGCGCCGGGAGGTCGGCAGGATTCCCAACCGTGGCCGTGCTCACCGGCATTGCTTCCGCGGAAGCGATCGCGACGGCCGTTCCCGAGGAGAGGCCAGACTATGTCGCCAGTGATCTCTTGGATGCAGTGACCCGAGTACTGCCGCAGATCCTCGCCGCGTCCGGTGGCCCAGTGTCCATCGCGCGGTAAAACGCGAGCCTCTGCTCCAGCGCCCGCCGCTCTCTACGGGAACTGGAGACGCGAGCGACGCATATCCTATGCTATAGAGTGCTATAGAGCGCAAGGGACCACTCTGGAACATGTGCTGGCGACTCCTCTTGTTCACTGCACAACGGCGTGGCGTGTGGCAGCGGGCAGCCGTACTGTGTCTACTCGTGAGCCTGATCATCATCACCCACGCCCTTCAGACAATCTTCCAACCAGCAGAGCTCACACTGACCTTCCCCAATACACAACTCGTGTCAGCAGTAGGGGTCTATTCTCCTTCGGGACTGGTTGCTGCGGCGTCAGTGACTACAGGAACCCACAGCGTACAATTTCATCTATCGCCCGGAGACTACGTCATCAGAGCGACCCCATCGAGCTTAGGCTATCAACAGCACTGGTATCTTCCGCCTCTCTCGGTCCGTGTGCCGGGCAGCAAGACTGTACACATAGCCGGCACCTACGGTGGGGGATGATCCGGCAAGATGAGCCTGACGCGATAGGTCAACACTGAGCGCAAGAGACAGCCGCGGCCAGGGAATGCCGGGATGCACGGCAGCTCTGACCCAGACAGTAGGACTGCGACGTGACGCCTACTCGTCCGATCGTGGCCCGACCAAGGAGCTTCGTGGTTGAATCGGCAGTTCATTATAGGAGACTATGTCGCAGCCAAGAATTGGGTTGATCAGTATGAGAGAGGAAGATGAACGGTGGGCAGTTCAAGCGCTCACGAGCGGCACTTTCGCATCGGTATCGGCGGCATTGCCATTGAGAGCAGCACGTTTTCGCCCAATCCCAGCACCCTGGCAGATTTCACTATCCTCCGTGGCAGCGACTTAGCGCCTCGCTACCCGTTCATGCCACAGTGGGACTTTCACAGTCGTACCGATGTGACCTGGCTGCCTTGCCTGCACGCGCGCGCTATTCCCGGCGGACCAGCCGTCCGCGCCGACTATGATGCGATGAAGCGCGAGCTTCTCGAGCGCGTCCACGCCTCCCTGCCACTCGACGGCTTCTACCTTGACATCCACGGTGCAATGTCCGTACTTGGCATGGATGATGTCGAAGGAGATCTTGCCGCAGCGCTTCGTGCGGTGGTGGGACCGGACTGTCTCATTTCTGCAGGAATGGACCTCCACGGCAATGTATCGGCCTGTCTGGTAGAGAATGTCGATCTCTTTACGGCTTACCGGCTGGCACCGCACGACGATGTCATGGAAACACGCGAGCGTGCGTGCACCAACCTGCTTTCATGCCTTGATGGCCACATCCACCCACTCCGTGCCTGGGTGCGTATCCCTGTCATTCTTCCGGGCGAGCGCACCAGCACGCTCGTTGAGCCCGGTCGCAGTGTCTACGCTGGTCTGAAAGAATCGGACCCCACTCCCGGCGTCATCGACGCCTCTCTCTGGGTGGGATACGTATGGGCCGATGAGCCTCGCAGCAGTGCCACGGTCGTCGTCACCGGAACGGATGCAGCAACGATTGGGCGTGAAGCCACGAAAATCGCCAAGCGCTACTGGGATGCTCGGCGTGACTTCGACTTCGTAGTAACGGCCGGACCGGCCGGCTGGTGCATCGAGCAGGCGCTCTCACTGAATCAAACCGGAGTTGTCATTAGTGATTCCGGCGACAATCCAACAGCAGGTGGAGTGGGTGATGTGCCCTACTTCATTAGTCGCATGCTCGCTTCCCCCCGGCTCGCTTCGGGCGAGCGCAGCGCAATTTACGCGAGCATCGTCGATCCGGCGGCGGTCGCTCTCTGCCAGCAGGCCGGAGATGGCGCTCAAGTACGCGTATCTCTGGGAGGAAAGCTTGACCCTGTGCACGCCCAGCCACTCGAGGTGCGGGGCACGGTTGAGACGCTCTTCCCCGCCGATCCCATCGCCGGCGACATTGCCGTGCTCCGGATCGGTGGTGTTCACGTCATCATCACGTCACGCCGCAAGCCCTTCCACTTTGTACGGGAAATGACAGAGCTGGGGCTCGATCCTCAGGAGCACCACATCACGGCTGTCAAAATCGGCTACCTCGAGCCCGACCTGCGCCGCGTCGCTCGTCACGCCCTGCTTGCACTCACTCCGGGTGCAGTGGATCAAGACATTCTCAGCTTGACCTACCGGCGTGTGCAGCGCCCCATCTTCCCGCTGGACCCAGACATGCCGGATCCTGACCTGTCTGCCCGTATCTTTGGCGAGCATACGCTCACGCGATCGTGATGGCTTCATGCCTGTGCCCGTTTGTTAACCGCGACCTCTCCCTCCGGCTCTAGAGTCAAGGTCAAGCATTCAGAGCGCAGCTTGCCTCAAGTCCTTGCGGACTCCGACGAGTCCTTTCGCGCTCTCCCGGTCGATGGGCAAACGCCTCATGCTCCCCCATGGTGGAAAAAGAGAGACTGCGCACGTGACACCATGGAGAGACGCCGGCGCGGCCCATACGCTGCCTATGCCAGCTAACCCCAATGAATCCGCGCGCTGGCCCAGTCTGCCACGTGTAGGTTAGTGGTGTATTATGATGCTATGATCCGGAAGAGTGGGAGATGTAGGCACATGCGCATCGTTGTGATAGGGGCGACAGGTCACATCGGTACCTACTTGGTACCAAGGCTAGTAGAAGATGGCCACGACGTCATCGCGCTGAGCCGCGGCCAGCGCCGGCCTTACCGCCGAGACGGCGCTTGGCAGTGGGTGCGTCTCGAACGCTGCGATCGCGAGCAGGAGGAGCGGGAGGGCAGCTTTGGGGCGCGTCTACGAGCGCTGCATCCCGACGCCGTTCTCGATCTCATTTGTTTCACGGAAGAAAGCGCGCGCTTGGCAGTGGAGGCGCTGCGCGGTGACATTCAGCACTTCGTGCACTGCGGCACGCTCTGGGTTCACGGCCCTACCGTGGAAGCTCCGACGTCGGAGGGCCAGCCGCGGCGACCCTTTGGGGATTACGGTGTGCGCAAAGCTGCGATCGAGGCCTACCTGCTGGATCAGGCGCGGCGCCATGGCTTTCCGGCGACCATTCTCCACCCTGGTCACATCGTGGGGCCAGGGTGGGTACCGGTGAACCCTCAGGGAAACTCGGATACCGCAGTGTTTCACAAGCTCGCCGTGGGAGAAGAAGTGGTGCTTCCTGATCTCGGCCTCGCAACCTTGCACCACGTGCATGCCGATGACGTAGCGCAAGCCTTCCAAGCTGCGCTCCAGTTCCGTTCCCAGTCAGCCGGCGAGAGCTTTCACGTCGCATCCCCGGCTGCAATCACGCTTCGCGGCTACGCAGAGGCCGTTGCTCGCTGGTTCGGCCGGGAAGCCAATCTGCGCTATCTTCCCTGGGACGAGTGGCGCCGGGACGTGACCGCCCAACAGGCCGAAGCCACCTGGAGCCACATCGCTCACAGCCCTTGTGCCAGCATCGCCAAGGCGCAACGCCTGATCACCTACACGCCGCGCTACACATCACTGGAAGGAATTCGCGAAGCAATGGCGTGGCTCATCGAGCAGAAAGTGGTTGACGCGCCCACGCTTGGGCCGGTATCTCGGGCGGGGGCTTAGGGCCGCCAACCGTGCGCCCTTCCCAGAGCGCCCAACCGTGGCGTCAGCCTTGTTTGTCGCGTGACGGGAAGCTGCACGCCTCGAACTACGGACCCGTACAATGACGGAGAGGTAAAGCGATGCGATCGAATCGAGAGTCGGAGCTGCCGGTCGTGACAATAGGCGGGTGCCCGTTGTAGGAGGGGTGTGAAGGATACCAATGGCGGACCGAGAGCGGACACCTGACCAGGTTCCGATAGACAGGCCGAGTGCTGCTCGGATGTACGACTACTTTTTGGGCGGAGCACACAACTTCGATAGCGACCGCAAAACTGCCGAGCGGGCCATCAGTATCTATCCCCAGTTCCCGCTCATCATGCGCGCCAATCGAGCCTTCCTGCGGCGAGTAGTTCGCTATCTCGTGGCGCACGGAATCGATCAGTTCCTCGACCTAGGCTCTGGCATCCCCACCGTTGGGAACGTGCACGAGGTCGCTCAAGCCGCCGATCCCAATGCTCGCGTGCTCTACGTGGATATCGATCCGGTAGCCATCGCTCACAGTACGGCCCTGTTGCACGACAACACCAACGCACACGCCATTCGGGCCGACATCCGCCAGCCCGAAGCATTGCTCGAGCAAGTGCGTGCCCAGCAGCTCATCGACTTCAGCCGCCCGTTCGCCGTGCTGCTCGTGTTCGTTCTGCACTTCGTCAGTGACGATGCGATGACCGACCGCATCGTCAAAACACTCAGATCCGCACTGTCCCCGGGAAGCTATCTGGTCATTTCGCACAGCACCGGGGAGGGAACGCCCGCAGATGCCCACGCAGCACTCATCCGTCTCTACCGGCACAGTTCGAATCCCGTCACGTCACGGCTCCAAGACTACCTGGTGCGCTGGTTTGAAGGAATGGACCTCGTGGAGCCTGGTGTCGTGCGTACCCCACTCTGGCACCCAGAGAGCCCAGAGGACCTCTATCTTGATCATCCAGAGAGGGCATCCAGTTGTGCGGGCGTAGCAAGACAACCTCAACCGCATCCCCGGTTACCGAGCGTGACATCTTAACTTCCACCACGCAGATGGGGCAGGTTCAGGCGCTCTACACACTTTTGTCCCAGCGCTGCGAAGATGTGGCTGTGCAGTGGCAGCAGTCGCTTGCCCACACAGGCTTCGTCGCTTCCAGTGTGCCCGAGGTACAGGCCCACCTCAGCATCCTCGCACGGCGGACTATCCACGCTGTGCTCGCTGATGAGCCGGACAGGAACGAGTGCCGGACTATCGGCGCAGCTGTCGCCAGTCTTCATTACGTCCATCCTGACGCGCTGGAACGGACCCTGAACATACTCGCCGGCGCCTTGCTCGCCGGCCTCCCGACGACAGATCGCCTGTTCTTGCAGCAGCGGGTGGATTCCTGTCTTGCGGCACTGGCCACCGGATTCATCGCTGAAGTCTGCACGATCATGCTTCGTGAGCAGGATGCCATTCGCAACGCAGTGCTGTCGGAACGAGACCGGGCCTACGACGAGCTTCGGGCCATTCTCGATGCTGCCGTTGATGCGATGGTGCTCATCTCCCCCGAGCGCACCGCCCTCATGATCAATCGCAGCTTCACCGAAGTGTTCGGTATTAAAGCGCCAGAAATAGTAGGGAAGAGCTTCGAAGAGCTGCGTCCCCTCGTCGAGCCACTCTATGCCAACCCGCAGGATCTTGGCCGCCTTATCATGCGAGTGGCCGGCAGTGCCGGGGATGCCACCCAGGATCTCATCCAGGTCAAGCCGAAGGCCCGCATTCTCCAGCTCCACTCCGTTCCCGTGCAGCGAAGCGATGGCGTCCTCCTTGGCCGCCTCCACATCTTTCGCGATGTCACCCGAGAGCGCGAGCTTGACCGGCGCGAGCGCGAGTTCCTCGCAGAAGTGTCGCACGAGTTCAGAACTCCACTCACTTCGATAAAGGGCTACGCGAACCTGCTGCTGACGGAGTCGACGACGCTGGCGGAGCAGAGAGAATTCCTCGAGATCATCCAGAACAATGCGCAGCGAATGACGACGTTCGTGAATGATCTTGTCGATCTCTCCCGGCTCGAGCTCGGAAAGCTGGACTTGCGACCCAACTGGGTCGACCTACCAGTGGTCTTGGAACGCATCGCTGCATCCGTGCGACCGCGGTTCGCCGCGAAGCAGCAGGGATTCTCTGTGAGCATTCCCGAGACCCTTCCGCGCGTGTGGGGGGATGCCGATCGCCTGGCTCAAGTGTTCAGCAATCTTCTGGCAAATGCGAACAACTATACGCCTGTGGGGGGCCGCATCACGCTGGTAGCCGAAACCGGCGCGGGAGTGGTCCACGTCACGGTAGCAGATACCGGCATCGGCATGTCCGCAGAAGAGCAGGCTCTCTTGTTTACGAAGTTCTACCGCATACGTAAAAAAGACACGTCGCCCGTGCAGGGATCTGGTCTAGGCTTGGCGATCACCCGCTCTCTCGTCGAGCTCCATCGTGGCACCATCGCCGTGCACAGCAAGCCTGGCGTGGGATCGACGTTCACCGTGGCACTGCCGGTGCAGCCGCCAAAGGAGCCCGAGCCCGCACGATGACACGTCTACGGACGCGGTGACCTGCCCGTCCACTACCCAAGCGCCGCACCGGGGCAGGTCTGCTCGCCGGGCCGCACCTGCGCGCGCTCCCGGGCATTCTCATTCATTTGAGCTGCCGTGCCTATGGTAGCGCTTCGCTGTTTGCCGCGGGTCGGGTCGCTGGAAAAAGCCCGGTGCACCAAGCTTTTCCTCCACCGTCTTCCTGAGTTTCTTATGGTCTGGGCGACCACGCAGTCCACAGCGACGCACGGCGTAGACCTGGAGACGCAACAATATGTGACATACTGTCCGGTATAAGGTACATTCAGTCGGGAGGGTTCGCGTGAGCGCTGAGCAACCTACGGCAGATGTCAGCAACCAGGTTCGCCAGCGCCGCCTTGCCCACGGACTGAGCCAGCAGGCACTCGCCGAGCAGTGCAGCATCACCCGCCAGGCAATTCACGCTATCGAGACCGGCCGTTACGTCCCAAACACTGCGGTTGCGTTACGGCTTGCGAGAGCCCTCTCGTGCACCGTCGAAGCCCTCTTCACCCTGCCTGACAATCCGCGAAGGATCCGCGCCGAGCTGCTTGACGGAGGTGACCACTGTCAAGAGTCGCTGCTGCGCGTGCAGGTGGCCCGCGTTGGCCAGCGCGTCCTCGCGGTACCGCTGTCCGGCCGCACGGCTCTCACCATTGCCGCCGGCGGATTGGCGGCTGTCCACGGTCGCAGCGCCGAAGTGGACTTGCTTGTGGATCCCGCCACCGTGGAGCACGCGGTGGTCGTTTCCGGTTGTGACCCAGCGCTAGCGCTGCTCGGCGCGCACCTCGCTCGCCGTCACCCCACCTTCCACGGAGTGTGGGTAGAGGAGAATAGCCTCGCCTCACTGCGATCGCTGAAGCGTGGAATGGCGCACGTTGCAGGAACCCATCTCCGCGATGCCGCCTCAGGCGACTTCAACGTGCCTTGCGTCCAGCGAGAGCTTGCCGGGAGCCGCGTGATCATCGTGACATTCTCGGAATGGGAGGCCGGAATCGTCGTCGCTCCCGGAAACCCCCGTCGAATCCGGCGAGCAAGCGACCTTGCTCGCCCAGATGTGACTATTGTCAACCGGGAGCAAGACTCCGGGGCGCGACACCTTCTTGACGCCTGGCTGTGCGAAGGCGGTGTGCCGTCAGACGTGATTCGCGGCTATGGCCACGTGGTGAGAAGTCACTTCTCCGTGGCCGAAGCCATAGCCTTAGGCACTGCTGACGCTGGTCCCAGTATCCGGGCCGCAGCGCTCGCACTCGGTCTGGGCTTTGTCACCCTGCAGCGAGAGCGCTACGACCTCGTTATTCCGGCCGGGGCTTTCCACTCACCAGCCGTGATGTCGCTGCTCGACACCGCCGTGAGTGCCCCATTTCGACGTGAGCTTGCTGCCCTGGGTGGCTATGACACCGCAAAAACCGGCGCTGTCGTCACCGAGCTGCCGGCAGCGTGCTGAAGAGATGCAGACAGGACAGAGTAGAGGCTCCGTTCCCGCACCCCGCGAAGGAGAAAGGTACCTCCAAGTGGGACCCAGACCTGGCGGGAAAGGTGGGCGCGAAGACCGTGCCGTGAGAGATGAGCGCAATCTGTGAGCCAACAGTAATCGTCTCAGAGGAGTGGAGGGTCGAGCTTGCACACGTCCGGCATGGAAAAGGTTCACTTCACGGTACGCCGCTGGCTGCCGCTGCGACTGGTGCGTCTAGGCGCTCGCGCTGGACGCACGCTCAGTCTATTGCTCTGCCTCACGCTCGCGGCGTGCGGGGGGAAGGCGGCCAGCGTTTCGCTTGCCGCCACGGCGTCCTCACAGGCGTCAGCGACTGCCACATCAAGCACTGGTTCTCCACCGGCATCATTGTCTGGTGCAGCAACAAGCGCCTCTAGCACGTCGAACGCGCCTCAGCGCGGCACAGCCAGGGTTGCCTATGCCGGGTCGCTCGTTGAGGCGAACGAGCAGGTCATAGGTCCCGCTTTTGAGAAGGCGACTGGCTTCAAGTATCTCGCAGTCAAGGCAGGGGGATCCTTCGGCGTG
>JAMCRV010000091.1 GCA_023381555.1 Chloroflexota bacterium
TCATGGTGATCCTGGCGGAGGCAGGCCGGATCCCAGTGGATAATCCGGCAAGTAGCTTCGAGTTGTCGATGATTGACCATGCCCGCACCCTTGAATACTCCGGTCGTGACCTGGCCTTGATGGAGTGGGGCGGCAACATGAAGTTCTTCGTGCTGTTGACGATTCTGCTCGACGTCCTCACCTTGCCCTGGGGACTCGTGCCGGAGGAAGGGACGAGCGTGCTGGCCGTCGTTATTGCAGTGCTGAGCCTGCTGGCCAAGATGCTCCTGATCTGTCTACTGGTCGTCACGATCGAGTCCACCGTGGCAAAATGGCGCTTCTTCCGTATTCCCGAATACCTCGGTGCGGCCTTCGTCCTGGCCGTGCTGGCGCTGGTGGCGTTCTACCTCACAGGCCAAGGAGGGAAGATCTAATGCCGGTCGCGTCGCCTGTGGCGACACAACTGCTGCAGCTCCTGGGCTTCTTCCTGCTGCTCACGGCCTTTGCCATGATCGCCTCCCGCCATCTGGATCAGTACATTCGGGCGTATGCGGTGCAGTCCATCGCGTTGGCCTTCATTGCTATGGTCATCGGCTACTTTACGGGGAGAGTTGAACTCTACGCGGTCGCTTTCTTCACTATCCTCTTCAAGGCCGTGATGATTCCCAGTATCCTTCTCGGCCTTACCCGGCAGCTCCGCGTCCACTTGCGGCGAGAGGAACGACCCTACGTCAACCTGCCGACAGCCTTGCTGATCGGTGTGGTGCTGGTCTTCGTGGCCTTCTTCACGTCGCCATCGGTGGTGGCGCCAGGCACCTTTCTAGATGAGCCGCCGATCGCCGTCTCCGTCGCCCTGGTGCTGATCGGGTTATTTCTCCTCAGCGCCCGCCGGCGGGCGGTAGCTCAAGTGGTTGGTCTGCTGACAATCGAGAACGGCCTCTTCTCCGGCGCTATCGCCATCGCCTACGGCATGCCATTGATCGTGGAGTTCGGCATCCTCTTCGACATCCTGGTGGCTGTCCTCGTTATGAGCGTTCTCGTGACGCTCATCCAGCAGGAGGGACTCACCGTTGATACAGCCGATCTGCGGGAGCTACGGGGGTGATGCATGCTGCTTGATACGCTCCTTCTCCTGCCCTTGCTTGGCGCGTTGATCAGCTTCTTCGGCCGACGGGCCTGGTGGTGCGAGGCGGCGACGCTGGTCGCCAGCTCACTTACCCTCGTGCTCAGCGGCCTCGTAGCGCACGCCGTGACCAGCTACGGACACCTCTCCGGTGCCGGTGGCTGGCTCTACGTCGATGCGCTCAGCGCTCTCACCATCCTGGTCGTCGGCTTCGTTGGAGCGACCGCCGCCCTCTATTCAATTGGCTACATACGGGCGGATATCCGTCCAGAACCTGGCGATAGCGAGGAGCAGACGCGCACCCGCTTCCGCCGGTACTACGTCCTGTTCAACCTCTTCCTGTTCAGCATGCTGGTGGTGCCGGCTAGCAACAGCTTGGGTATCCTGTGGATCGCTATCGAAGCGACGACGCTCGTCTCCCTCTTCCTGGTGAGTTTCTATGGCACCCGCGAGGCACTGGAGGCGGCCTGGAAGTATGTGATCGTCGGCTCGGTGGGCATCGCTCTGGCCTTGTTCGGTACGATTCTCGTGTACTATTCGGCGGTACGCATCCTGGGCACGGGCTACGATCTCACCTGGTCGGTACTGCTCCCGGCCGCCCCTCAGCTTGATCCGAAGGCCATGCAACTGGCCTTCCTGTTCATCGTGGTCGGCTTCGGCACTAAAGCCGGTCTGGCGCCGATGCATACCTGGCTGCCCGACGCCCACGGCGAGGCGCCGAGCCCGATCAGCGCCATGTTGTCCGGCGTGCTGCTCAACTGCGCCATGTATGCTATTCTCCGTTACTACGCACTGGCGACGCCGTCCCTCGGCATGGTCTATCCATCGACGTTACTACTGGCCTTCGGGCTCTTTTCGCTGCTGATCGCCACCCTGTTCGTGCTCCAGCAGCAGGATTATAAGCGCCTGCTTGCCTATTCCAGCGTGGAGCACATGGGGATTATCGCCTCAGGTATCGCTTTTGGTGGCTCGCTGGGCCTCTATGGCGCCTTGCTGCAACTACTCAATCACGCCATCACCAAGTCGCTCATGTTCTTTGCCAGCGGCCACCTCTTGTTACGCTTCGAGACGAAACGCATCGAGAAGGTGAGCGGGGTCATCCGGCTTATGCCTGTGTCCGGCAGCTTCCTCATGGTGGGGGCCCTAGCGCTCACCGGCGCCCCACCATTCGGTATCTTTGCCAGCGAACTGACGATTCTCTCAGCTGGCTTTCGGGCTGGGAAAGCGGCTGCGGCGTTAGTAGTGCTGCTTGCCCTGGTTGTAATCTTTATCGGGTTTATGGGTGCCATCAACCGCATGGCCTTTGGACCGCCACCGGCAGAGCAGTCGCGCGGCTATGTGAACCCCTTGGGGCTGGTGGCCATGGCGTGTTGCCTGGTGATCGTCGTGGGATTGGGCCTCGTCATGCCGGTGCCCTTGCGGGACTTGCTGCAACAGGCAGCGCACGTGCTGGGAGGGTGAGGGATGTCCATTCTGGATTGGGCGCGGCAGGTGCGCCTGCTGCACCCTAACGAATGGGAGGTCGTCCTCACTCCGGCGAATCTGACTACGACCGTCGAGGCGCTCTGCGCCAATCCGCGCAACCACTTTACCGACATGTTCGGTGTGGAAATGGGCGGTGAGCGGCAGTTGCGCCTACTCTTCGCGCTGGATAGCGAGCACGGCTGGCTACATCTGGTGGTTCCCGTGACTGGAGATTCTCCCCACTACACATCACTGGTCGAGGTCTGCCCGGCGACGCTCTGGTACGAACGGGAGGTGGCGGAGGAGTGTGGCATTATACCCAGCGGCCATCCAGGACCACTGCATCTGCGCTTACCAGACGACTGGCCGGAGGGTGTCTACCCGCACGGCGGCGGCTTTTCCTGGCAGGATAAGATACCAGCGGTTGCTCCCCATCCGGTGGAACTGGCCTCCGCGCCGGACGGCATCGTCGACTATCCGTTAGGGCCAGTGCGCTCAGGCGTGGTGGAGTCCGGGCATTATCTACTGCGTACGGCGGGGGAAGAGCTAGTCGATATGCGCTTGCAGCTCTTCTACAAGCATCGTGGCATCGAGAAGCGCGCCGAAGGCTGCAGCTTGCTGCATTTGCCGCTCATCGCCGAGCGCATCTCCGGCACCAGCGCCTTCGCCCATAGCCTGGCGCTTTGCGAGGCTGTGGAGCGGGCGGCCGGCATTGAGGCCCCGCCGCGGGCGCGCTATCTGCGCACATTGTTTGCGGAACTGGAGCGGCTCTACAACCATCACGGCTACCAGGCCGATCTCTGTCAGGCCACCGGCCTGGTGGTGGGGCAGGCGCAGTTCGACGTGCTCAAGGAGCGGTTGCTGCGCCTCAACGCGCGCCTGGCCGGTCATCGCTATCTCTTTGGCCTTAACGTCCCGGGCGGGTTGAGCCGCGACCTGACTGACACTGAGCGGCAGGTCATAGACGAGGAGTTGCGCTTTCAGCGCCGGACTTTTACGGTCCTGGAAGAGTTGCTGTTTCGCTCCAACTCCCATATCGACCGCCTGGAGCGGACGGGTACCTTGCCGCCTGAGTTGGCGCTAGCGTGGGGGGCAGTCGGCCCGGTCGGGCGGGCAGCCGGCGTGGACCGCGACCTCCGGCGCGATCATCCCTACGCGGCCTACGCCGAGCTGGATTTCGCCGTGCCGCTGGAAACGGACGGCGATGCGCTGGCCCGGGCCCGGCTGCGACTGGAAGAGGTCCGCCAGTCCTTCCGCTTGATTGACCAGATTTTGGGCAGCCTGCCCAGCAGTGCGGTGCGGGTGCCGCCGGAAGCCTGTATGGTGCGGCCAGGCGTCAGCGCGCTGGGCTGGGTGGAATCGCCACGCGGGGAGGGGGTGCATTGGCTGTCATTCGGTGAGCAGAGGCAGGCGCGCCGCTATCGCGTGCGCACCGGCTCCTTTGCCAACTGGCAGACCTTCCCTGCCGCCGTGCCCGGTCACAACATCCTGACCGATTTCCCGGTGATCGAGCAGAGCTTCGGTCTGTCCTTTGCCGGCGCTGATCGCTAGGGTGCGTCGAATGCCGGTCCGATAGGAGGGAGGGAGTATGGAACTTGGCTGGTTGCTACGCGGGTGGCGGACGGGCATCGTCACCACGCCGTATCCCACACGACCAGATCCGCCACCGCAGGGTTTCCGTGGCCGTCCCCAACTCGACGGCGAACGCTGCCGGATCGATGACGGCTGCACGGTCTGCGTCGAGGTCTGCCTGCCCCGCGCCTTGCGACTGGAGACGGTGCCGAACGGGCTGGACCGGCGATTGGTGCTCGACCTGCTGCCCTGCATCATGTGCGGCCTCTGTGTCCAAGCCTGTCCGACAGGTGCCCTGCACATGCAGTCGGACGGCGAGCTGGCCGTCCGCTCGCCCCAGGATGCGCAGACGATTGTTCCGCTGGAAATGGAGGTAAGCAGTGATGGTCACATTTGAGCTGTTGGATGAGCCCGACTCCAGCATCACCGAACCGTCGACCGCCCTGCGCCGGCAGATCCAACATCTGTTCGGTCGCTCCTTGCACATACGGCACGTCGACGCCGGATCGTGCAATGGCTGTGAATCCGAGATCAAGCTGCTCACCAGTCCTTACTATGACATCCATCGCCTCGGCATCTTCTTCACCACTACGCCGCGCCACGCCGACCTGTTGCTCGTGACCGGAGCCATCACCCGGGCCATGGTCGATCCCTTACAGCGCACCTACGCGGCGATGCCGGAGCCTCGATTGGTAGTGGCCACTGGTGCGTGCGCCTGCGACGGCGGCATCTTTGGTCGCAGTTGCCTGACGCTAGGCCGGCTCTCTGCGATATTACCGGTGGACACCTATATTCCCGGCTGCCCGCCCACGCCGCTTGCGCTCATCCACGGCCTTTTGCTGACGTTGGGCCGGGCGGAACAGCGGCTGCACCGGCAGATATTGGCTCACCACGCTGATGGGAAGGCATAAGCATGAGTGTCGCCGTCGCTGCCGTCGCGCTCTGGACAGCGCTGGGCCTCTGCGCCGCCGGCGCCCTGCTCTGCCTATTGGTGCCGCGCCGGCGTCTGAGCATCCCGGTGTTCGTCATCACAACGATGGCCGTCGGGGTGCTACTCATAGTAAGCGGGGCCGCCTTGCTGGCGGGCACCCCACTGCCGGAGTTCGGTATCGCCAGCCCGCTGCCGTTTGGACCACTGATCGTGCAACCAGACCGTCTGGGCGGCTTCTTTCTGGTGATCATCGGTCTGGTCACCGCACCAATCGGCCTCTATTCGTGGGACTATCTCGGAGGTGCTCCAGCCTTCCGCTATCTACGCGCTTTTACCGTCCTATGGTTCGTCTTACTGGCGGCGCTCATCCTCATCGTCACGGCCGCCGATGCTGTACTGCTCTTGATGGCCTGGGAGGTGATGGCCTACCTGAGCTACCTGCTGGTGACTTTCGAGCACGATGACGCTGAGATCGCTCATGCCGCCTTCCTGATGTTGGCCGTGAGTGAGATCGGCACCTTCGGCATCGTGGCGGCCTTTCTCTTGCTCGCCCAGGCCGGTGGCGGCTTCGACTTTGCCGACCTGCGGGCTGGAGCGGCCCAATTATCGCCAGGTGCCCGTGACCTGGTGTTCGTCCTAGCGCTCGGTGGGTTCGGTGCCAAGGCGGGCATTCTGCCTCTCCAGCTCTGGTTGCCGGAAGCGCATCCGGCAGCGCCCAGCAACCTCTCAGCATTACTGTCGGCCGTCATCATCAAGCTCGGCATCTATGGCATTATTCGCGTGACGTTTGACCTGCTCGGCGTCGGACCGGGCTGGTGGGGGCTGCTGCTCCTCCTCGTCGGCGCGATCACAGCGGTGGTCGGCATCCTTTTCGCCACGGTCGAATGCGACCTCAAGCGTATCCTCGCCTACTCCAGCATTGAGAATATCGGGCTAATCTGTGTCGGTCTTGGCGCAGCGCTGGCCTTCCGTTCGGCCGCTTTGCCCACCTACGCAGCGATCGTGATGATTGCCGCCCTCTATCACGTGCTGAACCACGCCACCTACAAGACGCTGCTGTTCTTAGGCGCCGGGGCAGTACATCGTTCGACCGGCACACGTGATCTGGGGCAGCTCGGCGGGCTGGTGCGGCTGATGCCCTGGACTACGCTCTGCTTTCTGGTCGGTGCGCTCGCCATCGCAGCGGTGCCACCGTTCAACGGCTACGTCAGTGAGTGGATGCTGCTAGAGTCTTTGCTGCGCACCTCGGCACTGCCGGCTGTCAGCGCACGCATGGTCGTTGTGGCGGGAGCGGCGGCGATTGCGCTCACGGCTGGCATTGCCGTCACCGCCTTTGTCCGGGCCGTCGGAACCGGCTTTCTCGGTCTGCCTCGCACAAGGGCGGCGGCGCATGCGACGGAGGTAGGTCACAGCATGCGGGCCGCCATGGCCTTCCTAGCGGTGGCTTGTTTCTTACTCGGTACTCTACCGACCTTCATTTTGCCGGTGCTCAATCAAGTCACGACGCCACTCTTCGGCATCAGTGTCGCTAATGCTATCGTCCCCCCACTCTTTTCCGGAAAAGCTGGCGCTTACCAAGCGCTCGTCGGTCTGGGCGGTACCCTCTTCCGCGGTCTGCCCGTCAACGGCCTGGTACTGATTGCCTCGCCCAAGTTCAACACGATCACCGCCCCCTCCTATCTCGTGTTGGCGGAGCTGCTGTTGCTGGCCCTGCTCCTGCTGGTGCTACGAGCGATCCGACCACAAGGCAGACGTCGCCGTGGGCCGGTCTGGGCGGGTGGCATTCCGACCTTCCGGGCGAATATGCAATACACGCCACAGGCCTATGCCAACCCGATTCGTCTCATCTTCCAAGGGATCTTCCGCTCGCGCGTGCAGTATGAGCCGCGAGAACTTGCCGCGCATTATCAGGTAGGTCGGATCGTCTATCAGCAAACAGTGCCGCCACCTCTCGAACCCGAATTGTATCGCCCCTTGCTCGGCGCAGTATCCTGGCTGGTCGGTCGAGCGCGGGTCATCCAGTCCGGCAACGTCAATCAGTACATCGCCTACATCTTCTTGCTGGTGCTGGCGATTCTGATCATCCGGGCCTTGTAACATGATGGAGAAGACAGCGACTTCTTGAGCCGGAGCATCCGATCCAAGGGAGAGCAAGATGAAATCAGCAAGCCTGGGGTTATGGCTGCGCATCTACATCCACGAGTCGGTGCATTGTGGACACGGCTCGCTGTACGAGGCGTTAGCGGCATTGGCGCGCCAGGAGGGCCTGGCCGGCGCAACGGTCTTCCGGGCGATAGAGGGATTCGGCATGCACCGGCATCTGCATACCACGCGCCTGGTCGACATTTCCGACGACTTGCCGATGGTCGTGGAGTTTGTCTGATAACGAAGCTGTCATTCGCCGCTGGGTAGCCCTCCATGAACCGTGGCTGGCGGTTGGTTGTTGGCGGAGTCGGATTCCATCAGGCATCTGTAGAGATGCCAACACATGCCGCAACAGGGAAGGGCCCAGAGGGCACCCCGGAACCCGGCCAGCAATGCTGCTACAATATGGCGTGCCCGCTGCGCGGTCAGGTGGGGCAGGGCAACATCCGTCTCCACAGCCGGCGGGAGCGGCGGTATCGCTGCGTCCGCTGCGGTCAGACGTTCGCGGCCAGCAGCGGGAAGTCGTACTACCGGTTGCACCAGATCGCGAGGTAGGGCTACGCGAGAGGTCTGCTGAGTGTCTCTCTGGGGAATTCTCGGGCTGACCAGTGGTCTCCTGCTCGCCGGCTGCGGTGGCGTCGTACAAGGCAGTCAGATGTCGACGAGCGTCTCTTCGTCTGTAGCGGTGGATGCTCTTGAGCCAGCGCCTGTGCTCGGCGTAGTCGTCGACCGTCAGATGCGGATCGTTGACATCGAGGCCGGGAGCACCGCGCAGCGCGCCGGGATACGGCGCGGCGATACGCTCATCGCCATCGGCACTGTGCCTGTGGCATCGCCGAGTGCGGCCAGACAAGCGTTCCGGCGCGTTGCGCGCCCCGGTCAGACTCTGCGTGTGACAGTGAACCGCGGTGGGCGCGCGCTGGTGTTCCAGGTCGTAGCAGCGCCCCCAGTCGGTCACTCCGGGGCACCGACGCCGACCCCTGTTCCACCTACCCAGGAGTACTTCTAATAACCGGGTTTGTGAGACAATAGCGCCGGTTCTTGTGGTTGCCACTACGCCGATCAAGATCCTTGGGGCGCGGTTGCGCACGCGGGTTTCCAAACGAGATACGATGTGCCAGTGGGCACTTCTTGGACGCGGTGAGCAGGTAGAGATCGGGGATGATCGTGACCGAATTCGGCGTGCCGGGAGGCGTGCCGCCGGCGAAGCGGCGAGGGAGAACCTTGGAGACGGACGATTGCACCTCAGC
The DNA here is from genome assembly GCA_023381555.1 of Chloroflexota bacterium. Taxonomy (GTDB): domain Bacteria; phylum Chloroflexota; class UBA4733; order UBA4733; family UBA4733; genus JAMDCW01. The sequence continues at coordinate 8,465 of JAMCRV010000091.1, forward strand.
GCACGCCCGGGATGAAGCGGAAGTGCGCAACGGTCCCTTGGCCGGCTTCGAGCCTCAGCAGCGTCCTTCATTCGACATTCCGGAGCGCGAGCCCCTACCGCGCGACACGTTGGCACTGAGTAAGACGGCCCTCTTGCAGTGCTTGAGTGAGCTGACGTCCGCCGAGACTCCGGCCGTGTTCAAGAACAAGGCTTGCGCGTTGCGTGAGCGGATCGTGCAGCGCCCTGCGAAGAACGGTGACCTCTTTCTCCCAATGGACCCGGACGACGCAGTGAACCTGCGGCGGGACACACTGGTCTTCGAGATTGATCAGATGCTCGACGCATTGACGCTCGACCGCGCCAAGTACTACCTCCGTCGACTCGAGTCCGGGCTGGTCAAGACGCGGACAAGCGCAATCAACGACATCAACCTGCTCCGCTGGAAGGAGTACGACGACATCGTCACGGATAGTCTGTGGATCATCGACCGCAGGGACACGTCCGGCGCGCACGCCGGCTGGTACTGGGGCAACTTCGTGCCGCAGATCCCGCAACAGATGATGCGGCGGTACACGAAGAAGGGCGAGTGGGTCCTGGATACGTTCACCGGTAGCGGAACCACGCTGATTGAATGCCGCCACCTGAGCCGCAACGGCGTTGGAATCGAGTTGAGCCCGCATGTGGCGGAAGCCGCGAAGCGGCTAGTTGCCGCGGAGCCGAATCCGCAAGGAATAACCAGTGAGGTGGTCGTCGCCGATAGCCGAGCGGCCGATATCGGCACGTTGCTCGCTCAGCACGGGCAGAGGCGGGTGCAGTTGCTCATTATGCACCCGCCCTACCACGACATCATCGAGTTCTCCGACGATGCCCGCGACCTGTCAAACGCGGAGTCAACCGAGGCGTTCCTGAGGATGTTTGGCCAGGTCGTCGACAACACTACACCATGGCTTGAGACCGGCCGATTCCTCGTGGTGGTAATCGGGGACAAGTACGCAAAGGGCGAGTGGATCCCTCTGGGTTTCTACTGCATGTCCGAGATAATGAAGCGCGGCTATCTCCTCAAGAGCATCGTCGTCAAGAACTTCGACACCACTCGCGCGAAGCGCAGTCAGGAACAGCTGTGGCGCTACCGCGCTCTCGTCGGTGGATTCTTCATCTTCAAGCACGAGTACGTTCTGGTGTTCCAAAAGCAGTGACGGCGAACGAATGGTTCGACCTGAAGACGCCAGCCGAAGTTTGTCGCCTGAAGCTCACGGCTATGCCGCGCACGGACTTGCAGAAGCTCACCGCTTCACTGGGACTGAGCCCAGCTGCTTGACCAACGACGCCATCTCAATCGCAGCGCTGGCCGCTTCCACCCCCTTGTTCCCGAGCTTGATGCCAGCACGGTCGAAGGCCTGTTCATGATTCTCTGTCGTGATGACGCCGAAGATACACGGTACACCCGTCTGGATGCCGACCTGCTGAATCGCCGAAGTCGCCGCGGATGCCACGTGATCGTAGTGGGTGGTGGCACCGCGGATGATGCAGCCCAAACACACAATCGCATCATAGTCACCCGAACGTGCCAAGCGCATGGCAACGGTTCCCAGTTCGAAGGAACCCGGTACCCAAGCAACGGTGATGCCTTCGTCGTGTACGCCGTGGCGTTGCAGAGCGTGCAGGCAGCCACCAAGGAGCTCTCTCGTGATGAGCTCGTTGAAGCGAGCCACTACAACTCCAACCCTTAGACCTGTTCCGATGAGGGACCCTTCAAGCACACGAGGCATCAAGGAGCTCTCTTTCTTCCTGTGACACGTGGGAGTTCGGGCCAGGAAACGTGTGGACCGTGGGAAGCAAGTGGCTCATACGCTCACGTTTGGTAGCCAGGTACCGCGCGCGTTCCGGACGTGGCGACGCGATCACCGGGACCCGCTCCACGACAGCAAGACCTAGTCGTCGTAGGGCATCGACTTTGTCAGGGTTGTTCGTGAGGAGCCGGACACGCTCGACCCCAAGGCTGCGGAGTATTTGGGCAGCCACTCCGTAGTGCCGGGCATCCGGTGGAAATCCAAGGGCTAGGTTAGCCTCGAAAGTATCGAGACCACTGTCCTGGAGTGCATACGCTTGGAGCTTCGCTGCGAGTCCGATCCCCCTCCCTTCTTGACGCAGGTAAAGCAGTACGCCAGCTCCAGCGGCGGCGATGGCCTGGAGTGACTGATGAAGCTGTTCACCACAGTCACACCGGAGGGAATGGAGCGCATCCCCTGTCAGACATTCGGAATGCACCCGCACCAAGGTTGGACCAACAGTGGGCACGTCTCCGTAAATCAGCGCCACGTGATCGCTGCCGTCTGCAGTCAGGCGAAAGTCTGTTACCCGAAACTCGCCAAACTCCGTTGGGAGTTGCGCAGTAGCCCCGCGCTCAACGACGGTGTCGTGCTGCCACCGATACTCGACAAGATCGGCAATGGAAACTACGGCGAGTTTGTGCTGGTCTGCGAAGCGATCGATACCTCTACCACGCAGAGATTGCCCTGCTCCGTCCAAGACCTCGCAAATCACTCCTCCAGGAGTCAGCCCGGCGAGTCGAGTGAGGTCCACGGCAGCCTCGGTGTGGCCGCGGCGCCCCAGTACACCACGAGGATCTGCCGCGAGTGGGAACACGTGCCCAGGCCGCAGTAGGTCCTCCGGCCGTGCACTTTCTTCCACGAGACAGCGAGCCGTCCGGGCACGATCCTGGGTGGAGATGCCCGTGGTCGTTCCCTCCCGAGCGTCAACACTGATCGTAAAGGCTGTGCCGTGCCTCTCGGTCGCCACACCTGGTGGCACCATCGGCTCGAGTCCTAGTTGAGCGAGCCGTTGCTGGGGCAGGGCGACACACACGAGTCCGCGGCCAAACATCACCATGAAGTTGATGGCTTCAGAGGTGGCGAACTCGGCAGCCACCAACAGATCAACTTCATGTTCGCGATCGTGATCGTCTGTCACTAAGACGACCTTCCCTTGACGCAGGTGCGCAAGCACCTCGACCACCCCAGAACTCTGCTCTGACATCACTGTAAGCCCTTCCTCTTGGTCACTCCCAAGAACGTCGCGATTCCTACGGATCGCGTCCAACGTTGACGGATTCTCGGAATGGCGCCAGCAATCGCTCGGCATACTTTGCAAGAATGTCAACTTCGAGGTTGACCGCGACTCCCGGTTGCCACTGCCCGAATATGGTGTGGTCGATCGTGAATCGAACGAGCGACACACGGAAACCATCCGGGAGAAGGGACACAATAGTGAGGCTAGCGCCGTCCACTGCGATGAAGCCCTTCTCAACAAGGTAGCGCTGGAGATGCTGTGGACAGGAGATGTCCACAAGCAGGGCATCGCCTTCAAGGAACAAGGCGGCAACGGTGCCTACTCCATCGACGTGCCCCTGAACTATGTGGCCGCCGAGCGGCTTTTGCAGAGTAACGGCACGCTCCAAGTTGACTGGTGATGTGCTGGCTAGCTGCCCGAGGTTCGTCCGTCGCCACGTTTCCGGCATCACGTCGCATCCAAAGCCGTCGGGCCGCAGTCTCGCCACGGTGAGACAAGCCCCATTGACCGCGACGCTGTCCCCTAGTGCCAGTGTCTCACGCACACTGGGACACACGATATCAAGCGCAGTAGCACCGATGCACCGCACCAAGCCAACCTCTTCGATGATGCCAGTGAACATCCTTGCCGCTCCTGTCACAAACACGATCAAGCGTCGGTCGAAGATGGGAAAGAGACGCGTCCTCGCAGTACGGCATCCTGACCCACGGCAGCTGGCGAGGACCAGTCGATGCGGGCCGCCGCTGTGAGTGCCGACACTCCAGTGCCAGCGACGGGACCGGGCGCTTCTCCGCCACCGATTACACGCGGAGCGACGAAGATCACAGCCTCATCAACCAAGCGGTGATCGAAGAAGCTCCCTAGGACTCTTCCACCTCCCTCTACGAGCACGTGGTGACAGTCCAATGCCAGCAGTTGTTGCAATACGGCAGACGGGTCTACCTGTCCCCTTGGTGATGCGGGAACTTGGATGAGAAGGGCGCCGCGCTGCGCGATCGCGGCGGCCCGCTCCATAGGTACAGCACTCGTTGCGAGGACAACCGTCCTGTCCACGTGATCGTCGGTGAGGATCCCACTGCAAAGCGGAAGGCGCCCGTGACTATCGAGCACTACCCTCAGGGGACGGTGGAGGCGCGGCTCTCGTCGACTGAGATGATCTGGAAGCCGGACAGTAAGCTGAGGATCATCAGCAATCACCGTCGAGACGCCCACGACAATCGCGTCTACGACATCACGAATCTCGTGAACAACCGCTCGTGACGCCTCGCTACTGATCCAGCGGGAATCACCAGCGCGAGTAGCGATCTTGCCATCTGCGGACATGGCCCACTTTGCCGTCACGAGCGGCCTGTCGCGGGTCACGGCTGTGAAGAAAGGCGCCAGTTGCTGCAGAGCCTCCTCGGCGCCATCGCCGATCTCCACAGCGACGCCGCTTTCGCGCAGCTTGTGAAAGCCTTGCCCACAAACCAGCGGGTTGGGATCCTGCTGACTCGCGACGACTCGTCGAATACCAGCAGCGATGACTGCGTCCGCGCACGGTGGGGTGCGCCCGTAATGCGAGCAAGGCTCGAGGGTGACGTAGAGCGTTGCTTCTTGGGCACGGTCTCCTGCCGCCTGCAGCGCAACCACTTCGGCGTGTGGACCGCTCCGAGGCTGAGTGAATCCCGCTCCCACGACGCTACCGTCGCGGACGATGACCGCTCCGACCGGTGGGCGCGGCGCAGTCCGGCCTCGCGCAAGCTCAGCGTACTCAAGAGCGAGAAGCATTGGCTTTGACGTCACTCACCACCCCTAGTCTACACATCGGGGCACGCGAGTGCTTGCAGGCAGCGCCGCACGACCTAGCTCACCAGGTGTACGCCCACGACCACGAGCGGCAGTGCGCCTACAACATCACCTTCTTGCATCCGGACTATACCGTCGGCTCCGGAGTCTCACCGGATCCTGCGCACCCTTGCGTGCGCTCGCGGGCTCTACCGCCGATCGGGAATTGACGCTGCGCGCCTCACCCTGCCCCGAAGGTTCAACTCTTCTCTTGTTCTGATCTTTTGTAAGGTTACCACACGATGCCCATCGCGCCATCCCTGCGGCCGCTTCGCCCAGGGTGGTTCTTCGTCCTTCGTGTTACACTCCCCAACATTGGGCGACGTGGCCAAGTGGTTAAGGCAGGGGTCTGCAAAACCCCTATCGGCGGTTCGATTCCGCCCGTCGCCTCCTCACGTTGACGCCGCTGGGTCCACCTGCCATGCTCTCTCCTGCAAACATTGAACCGGAGAGAGGAAGGTTGCGTGAGTGCGGTGCCAGTGCCAGCGTCGACTACTGGTGACAGTAGCTGGTTTGTCCAAGATCGGTTTGGCCTCTTCATCCATTGGGGTATCTACGCACTACCTGCACGTCACGAGTGGGTGAAGAATCGTGAGCGTATCTCTGACGAGCAGTACCAGCGCTACTTCAGTCATTTTGATCCAGATCTGTACGACCCCCGAGCGTGGGCCCGGATCGCGAAAGCTGCCGGTATGCGTTACGCGGTGCTCACCACGAAGCATCACGATGGGTTCTGTCTCTGGGATTCAGCGCTCACCGACTACAAAGCGACCAACACGCTAGCCGGTCGCGATCTCGTCCGGGAGTACGTCGAGGCGTTCCGTGCTGAGGGATTCCGTATCGGTTTCTACCACTCTCTCATAGACTGGCACCATCCCGAGTTCCCTGTAGATGGACTACATCCACAGCGAGACGATGTGGAGTTTCGAGCCAAGAACGCTCACCGCGATATTACAAAGTACGCGACCTACCTCCACGGACAGGTTCGCGAGCTTCTCTCGAACTATGGCAAAGTTGACGTTCTGTGGCTCGACTTCTCCTATTCTCAGCGAGACTGGGGCTGGTCTAAGGGCAAGGGCAAAGACGACTGGCAGTCGGAAAAGCTGGTTGCCATGATCCGTGAGCTGCAACCGCACATTCTCATCAACAACCGGAGTGAAACTGACGGCGACTTCTACACACCCGAGCAGGTGCAGCCGCAGGGTTGGGTGACGCACGAGGGCAGGCCCGTCGTCTGGGAAGCCTGCCAGACTCTCAACGGAAGTTGGGGGTATGACCGTGACAACCTTGATTGGAAGTCTCCAGACTTACTCGTACGCATGCTGATCGATGCGGTGTCCAAGGGTGGAAACATGCTCCTCAACGTGGGTCCCACAGCGAGGGGAGAGTTTGATGCTCGGGCGGTGACGACGCTTGCCGCCATTGGAGAGTGGATGCGCTTACACAGCCGGGCAATCTACGGATGTACACAAAGCGCGTACAGTGCGCCACAAGACTGCCGGCTCACCCAGCGCGGAATGCGCTTGTACCTCCACGTATTTTCCTGGCCTTTCCGGCACCTGCACTTGAACGGTCTGGGGGGCAAGGTTTCCTACGCTCAGCTCCTCAACGATGCCTCAGAGATCAAGATGACAGAGGTGAGTGAGAACGGTACTTCAGGGAATTCGACGCTCCGTCTTGAGCTTCCGATTCAACGCCCCGGTGTTCTCGTTCCGGTCGTGGAGCTTTTCTTGAAGTAGGCGGCGTAGTACCACCGCACCAGCGACAGCACCCACGCTGTCAGTGACACGGGAGTATGCTAACCGCGGTACCCTCGTTCTCCCGACCCCGGTAGGCGTTCCCCGCCAGCGATCTGGCGATCTGGGCTTCCGACGCCGACACGTCGATGGCTGGCGCTCGAGGCTTACCGTCCCACTCGCGCGGTCAAGCGTCGCGATCGCTCCGGCCATCCTCGATGCGCAGAAGCGAGCCAATCTCCCGGACACGTGGAAGCACTCGCAAGCGTCTCACCGCTTCCTGCACCGAGGCTTCACGCGCGCGGTGGGTGAGGAGAACGATCTCTGCCGTCCTCCGCTCCGAGTCGCTCTCCTGTTGAATGAACGCGGCGATGCTGATGGCCAGAGAGCCAAACACCGTGGCAATCTCAGCGAGGACGCCGGGTTCATCCGAGACTGTCAGGCGGAAATAGTAACGCGTATCCAGTTCCTGGATCGATAGCACGCGGTTACCAGCTTCGATGCGAGCCTGTGTACGGTTGTTGACCCCCTTCCGAATATTGCGGGCGAGGTCGATCAGGTCGCCGGCTACAGCACTGGCCGTGGGGAAGCGGCCTGCTCCGCGTCCGTAGAGCAGTACCTGTCCAACGAGGTCACCCTCGATCTCGACCGCGTTGTAGACTCCGTTGACCTCCGAGAGCAACTGCTGATGCGGAACGAGGGTTGGGTGCACTCGTGCCTCGATGCCGGAAGGGTGCTCACGAGCAATCGCTAGCAGCTTGATGGCGTATCCTAACTCACGCGCATAGCGGAAGTCACGTGCGGTCAACGTATCGATGCCTTGATGGTAGATCTGGTCAGGCGTTACCTCGGTATGGAACGCCAGTGATGAGAGGATCGCAAGCTTATAGGCCGCATCCAGGCCGGAGATATCGTTGAATGGGTCAGCCTCAGCGTATCCCAGGCGCTGGGCCTCCGCCAGAGCGTCGCGAAAGTCGATGCCTTCTTGGGACATCCTGGTGAGGATGTAGTTCGTGGTGCCATTGATGATGGCTCTCACTGACGAGATGTGGTTCGCGACAAAGTCGCGCTTGAATGGTCCAATAAGTGGCAGCCCACCGCCGACACTCGCCTCGTAGTACACATCGACGTTGTGTTGAGCAGCGAGCTCGAGTAAGCGGCGTCCGTGTTTTGCCATCACCTCTTTGTTAGCGGTCACGAGGTGCTTGCCTGCCTGGAGCGCTGCGCCCATGTAGGTGAGCGCTGGTTCCTCTCCACCCATGACTTCGACAACGACGTCAATCGTCGGATCGCCAAGCACGTCTTGTGGATCGGTAGTGAGCACTGAACTCGGAATCTCCACTGGTCGAGGCTTTGTACGATCCCTCACCAGCGCTCGCGCTAGCTCAAGGTGGCAATCGAACAGGCGCGTGACCCGCTCCGCGCGCGTGATGACGAACTCAGCGACACCGCCCCCTACAGTCCCCAGTCCCAAGAGACCGATGCGTAACTGCAATGGCTTCACTTCCACTGTCCCAAAGAACGGATGCGTTCCATAGCCTCCTCCAAGCGCAGGTCATCGATCGTCAACGACATGCGTACGTAATTATCTCCCTGTGAGCCATAACCGACACCGGGAGTCACGACGACACCGGTCTTTTCGAGCAAGAGGCTGGCAAAGTCGATTGACCGCATCCCCGCGGGAATCGGCGCCCAGACGTAGAACGTAGCTTGTGGCTCATCGATCGGTAGACGGAGATTGCGCCAGGTCTCGACAACGAGATCGCGACGCCTACGATAGATCTCGACCATACGGTGGATGTTGTCCTGCGGTCCCGTAAGGGCTGCGATCCCCGCCCGCTGCACCGCTCCAAAGATACCCGAATCGGTGTTTTCTTTGACCTTACGCAGTGCGGCGATGATATCAGCGTTGCCGACCGCCATGCCAATGCGCCACCCCGTCATATTGTAGGGCTTAGAGAGCGAGTTGAATTCAACGAGAGGTGCATCCAGAGCGCCCGAGCAAAGCAGACTCGCCGGCTGCTCACCAAAGGCGATCTCACTGTACGGGCAATCGTTGACGACGATCGTGTCGTTCGAGCGTGACCACTCCGCCACCTCCTGCCAAAAGGATGATGGAGCCATAGCCGTGGTTGGGTTGTTAGGATAGTTGAGCCAGAGAATCTTGGCCCGGCGAGCCTGGTCGGTCGGGATATCCCTCAGTGCAGGAAGCCATCCTGTCGTTGCAGAGAGAGGTATCCGGATAATCTGAGCACCTGCAAAGATAGCGCTCGCAACGTAAGCAGGATACGCGGGATCCGGAATCAACGCGACGTCTCCTGGATTGAGATACGCGAGCGCAAGGTGGTGGTTTCCTTCCTTACTACCAATGAGGGCCAGCACTTCGCGATCAGGGTCCAGCGAGACCGCAAACCGCTTCGCGTACCACTGCGCGACCGCCTGGCGGAACGACGTCATTCCACGCTCTTCATCGGGTGGATACACGTGCATAGCCGGGTCGCGGGCCGCTCCATTGAGCGCATCGATGATGTGCCCAGGAGTCGGATGGTCAGGGTCTCCGACACCTAGGCTGATCACGTCGATGCCTCGGGACCTGGCTTCCCGCTCCTTCTGACGAATCTGAACGAAGAGATAGGGTGGAAGCTGTTCGACTCTACCGGCTACGTGTACCACGCCTGCTGCTTCTCCTCAGCGCGAATCAACCACCACGTCACAACCGTGGCGAGTGTACCCGCAGAGCTAGCAGTGCGTCATCACGCTGATCCATACCCACCCGACTGGACAGTGGTGCTACTTCTCCACACTCTGAGCAGGGGCGCCACAAGGAGAACCGTGGCAATGGCAAGTGCCGTGAATGTGATCATGCCACCATAGAGCAGGATTCTGGGCCGGTACGTCAAGGAGATGGTATGGCGTCCCGGCCCGATCTCCACACCAGATAACGCTCCATCAACCGGGAGCAACCGGGCCCGCCTCCCATCCACCGTGACGTGCCAGCCTGGGTAGTAAATCTGACTCCACACCAACAGCCCTTCGCCGGCGGTGGAAACCTCAGCGGTCAGATGTGTTGGGCTCGACTCGTGAACTTTCACCGTCTCATTACCAGGCTGTCCGAGAGGCAGCGGCAGTGGCGAATTGACTACCGCCATCTGGCCAACGTTACTCCGTCCGAGAATGCGCCACACGTCTTGTCCGGAGCCAACCGCAACCTGATGCACGAGCCACGCCCGAGGCAGGCTGATCACTGGTGCCAGCCGGTAGAGGTGCAGTGGGCCGTCCGAGCCTAGAAGGGTCAGCGGCGCACCTGCAGGGAAGGTCCGCTTCGTCACGATATAGCGCACATTCAGTAGCATCTGACGCCGAGTGCCGTCGAGTAATCCTTGGGGCTGGGCGGCATTCATCGCGGCGAATGAGGAGAGCTCCAGAGGCGTGCTGCCGATCACGTCCTCGAGCCCGTAGATGAGGCCTTCATTGCCATCGGCAGGCAACGTTCCCTCAGTACTGACGCGAAAGGGACCATTCTTGCCGTGCTGCATCAGAGAGATAATCGTAAGCTCTGGATACGGTTGCAGATCTCCGGGTACCAATCCCCAGTAGCGATGCGCTGTAAAGAGCTCCACAATGGCGATCCCTATCAGGGCCACCAGTACGAACCGGCCGCGCCGCCCCAGAAGCATCCCGAGACCAATGATGAGGACGCTGATGATCACGAAGGCTGACAAACGGCGCACACCCAAGAGTGCTGCCTGTTGGGATGACTCACGGAGAATGGGCACTTTCGCCATCAGCTGCGCAAGAAAGAGGCCGGCCAGGACGAGAGCGGAGATGAGGAACAATGAGACGGACGTTCTGCTAGCGCTGGCCAGCAGCTCCCACAGGGCGCACATCCCGAGACCCGCAAGACAAGCAGCGGCAAAGGACACGAGGAGGATCGAGCGCTCCTGATCACGTACGAGGTTGAACCCTGGGAACACGTGATACGCCACTGGATAGAGCGGTCCGTGTCCACCCAGGCTCATGAGCAGACCAAACGCACCAAGAATGACGAGCATTGGCCAGGGTCGCCAGTGCCAGGCGAAAACTGCACCGAGACTCATAAGCACGACGGATGCCCCGACGTATGCCGGTGCAGCTGCTCCGAAACCGGAGTTGAGCACCGTCCCAAGTAGCTCATGCATCCTGAAACCGCCAGCCAGAAACGAGTACGGCTCTTTGTGACGGACCGTCAGAGGTACCATTTGTAGAGTCGGAAGCAGCTGGACCGCCCCCAGAGCGATACCAAGCGCAAGTCCTAACCCTGGTCTGGCGACGCTAGCTAGCTTGACACTCCACGGCCCCTTAGTGCGAAGAGAGCCAATGACAAGCCAGAGCGCTGCAGCATAGCCTGTGTACAGCAAAGCCTGGGGATGACCACCGAGGATCGCGAGACCGAAACACAGTGCGAGCAGACCGAGAATCCAGGTAGCACTGGAATCCAATGACAAGTCTACGAAGAGGAGGGTCCAAGGCAGCCAGGCTGAAACCTGGAGGATATCTGTATCCTGGAGAGGATAGGTCGTGAGATATCCACTCAGCTCGAATGCGACAGCGGCCAAGGTGGCGCCAGCGAGGCGGGCGATCCACGGCAGTGATGAAGCGCGATCTCTGGTCAAGGCCAGAAGAAAGATCAGCGTGCCGGCTCCTGCGAATGCGATGTGAGCGAGTTCATCGACCACCAACATTCGCGGTGTGAGCAGCCGCTGCCCTCCAAGGAGGACCGCAAGGAGGAGGGTGGGTGGGTAGAAGCTATCGAATTGGATATCCGCGTCAGCTGGCTGGCCGGCATTGACGGCAGCCGCCCAGAGCGGGATGTGGCCGTGCTGATAGCTCGACACCACGAAGAAGTGCATCGGAAAGTGCACTTCTGAAAAGTCACCCAGGCGAATCGACCAACGTGCCGCAGTGTCTGGCGTCACAAGTGGCCAGAAGTACGTGACTGGCAAGGCACAAACCAGATTCACTGCCGCAAAGAAGACCAGCCACTTGACTACCCTGTGAGATCGCGGCACGTATCCTCCCAGTTTCCCTGGCTACTCACTAATGTATGGTATGCTTACGGAAACTTACCGCGGCGTAGTTCAGCAGTGCTCGGAGGTCACACGAATGATCACCATTACCCCGGAAGCAGCAGACAAGGTTCGAGAGCTTGCGTCTCGCGACGAGCGCCCAGACTTGGCGCTGCGGCTCTTCGTGACCAGCGGTGGGTGCTCGGGATTCAGTTATGGCATGACTCTCGATGACGAGATCATGGCAGACGATGACGTGAGCTCCGACCGTGGTGTGAAGATTGTTGTCGACTCAGACAGCGTGCCGTACGTCAATGGCTCTGAGATCCATTATGTGGAAAGCATGATGGGTGCTGGGTTCGTCGTGAACAATCCGAATGCGACGGGCTCCTGTGGGTGTGGTCAGTCCTTTCGCGTAGATGGTCAGAGCGGCCAGGCGCACAGCTGCGCTCACTAGAGCCTTTCCAGCCTACTACTAATGGGAGGAGGCGGATAACCGCTTCCTCCCGTTTTTTCTTGAGCAAGGTCCGCTGGCAGCGTGAGGTCTAAACTCCCTTTCCATCGAGGAGTGCTAGGACCTCCGGCGCCAGACTAGGGAGAACGACCTTGGCCGTTTGTTCTCCCGTCCCAATTCGTCCGAGCTCTTTCCCGAAGAGAGTAGAGTATTGATCGGAGTCCAGTGGGAAGACTGGTGGTCCAGATGTACGCACTTCGGAGCACTGGGGAAGACATCCATGTGGGCCGGCGGGAGACCTGGCTGGCCTATAGATAGGGAGACGAGCTGGCAAAGGAGCGATTATACGATGAAAGCAGGAGTTTGCTATGGTGTCATCGACGAAGGGCATACCTTCGAAGAAAAGCTTGCAGCCGCCCACTCTTCCGGCTATGAAGGCGTCGAGCTGGCGCTCGGTATCGATCGCGCGGATCCACTCAGCTTGGGCCTGAACTCGGAATCACTCTTCGCAGTGCGCCGGACCGTGGAGCAAGCCCAGCTCGAGATACCCAGCGTAATGGGTGGTCCCGCGTTAGCGCAGACACCCCTCCTCAGCTTCGATCCAGAGGTCCGTCAGCGGTCTGTCAGGAACTATGCCCTCGCATTGGAGACGGTGGCAACCCTTGGAGCTTCGACCGTACTCATGCATCCGGGTCAACTGCGCGCTGAAACCCGATACGACCAGGCGTGGGAATGGGTCGTCCAGGCCCTTCGTGACCTCATCCCAGCATGCGAGCGCACAGGTGTCAGCATTGGCCTGGAGAACGTGTGGAACAAGTTCTTGCTGTCTCCACGTGAGTTTGCACAACTGCTCGACGAGGTCAATCACCCGTTGATCGGCTGCTATCTCGATACGGCCAACATGCTGCTCTACGGCTACGCTGAGCAGTGGGTCGAAATCATCGGTCGGAGGATCAAGAAGGTACACGTCAAGGATTTCAAGCGTGAGCGTGGCGGAGGACGCTTCTGCCAGCTTCTAAGCGGTGACTGCAACTTTCCTCGCGTCATGGCTGAGCTCCGTGCGGTGAGGTATGACGACTATCTCACGAGCGAAGTCAGTCCATCTGAGCGCAGTGATGGTGAAACCATGCGAGATACAGCAGAGCGTATCCGCGAAATCACGTTGCTGTGACCCGCCGTGTGCCGTGTGTAGTTGAGTGTGGATGGTGATGTCCTGGTCGTCACTGCCTACTCAATACCGAAGAGACGCGCTGCCGTTCCAAAGAAGATTTGGTCTTGCTCCTCGGGTGTCAAGCCGATGGCGTTGAACGCATCCATCCAAGCGCTGAGCTCGCGACTGATGTGTGGGATACCGCAATCGCTTCCAAAACAAAGCTTGAGCGGGAGGATCTCCTTGCGTATCAGCCCGCGCTCGAGGATGTGGCGACGTACGACGCTGCCCCCCGAGATGTCGAAGGACACGTTACCGCGCCAGCGTGCCACTGCTGTCGCTTCATCGTAGAACCCGTACCCCAGGTGGGCGCCGATAATGATGAGGTCAGGGAAGGCTTGGGCAATAGTGTCGAGCAAGGCCGGTCGTAGCCCATTGGCGCTGTAGGTCTTGCCGCGCCGGCGATCTTTCCACTGGCGCTCCCAATCGTTTGGGGGAAGAGGGTGTCGGGGTGGAAAGAGTAGCCAATCGACCATGCCGCCAGCAATTCCCGTGTGAAACAAGCACACGAGGCCTTCCTCTTCGGCTGCCTGATAGATGGGAAAGTATTCAGCTGCGTCGTAGGGCCGGAGTGACGAATGAAACTTGAGCCCCACATATCCCTGAGTCTTGAGCTGGTGGATGAGCTCGGGTTCATCCTCATCGAGAACGACCCAGGCCATGGGTAGAAAGAGGTCAGGATAGCGGTCGCGGGCACGCAGCGGCGCCTCGCGATTCTGCCCTGGGGGAGAGAGCAAGGCGATCTTCTGGATGTTCAAGATGCCGGCCGTGTACGCCAGCATATCGATCATGAACTCCTCAGCAAGCGCTGAACTGCCTCCTGGGCCCGAGCCGGGAAAGTGTACGTGCACATCAAAGACGCGTGGCGGAGCATCTTTGATGTAGCGATTCGGATCGGGTCGGGGTACGGTCACCGCGCTGATTCCTCTCCACTGTCCTCTACAATCTTTTGGAAGAGTGGCACTGGCTGACCGAGTTGATGTCCCACACTCAACCGAGGTATCTCCCATTGCGGCTGCGTGCCTTTGACCTCAATCCCAAGCTGCCGTCGCAACTGCTCTGATGAGAATGGCAAGAACGGGGTCATCAGAGTAGAGAGTGCCGCAATCATCTGCACGCACACGTGCAGAGTGCTGCCCGTGCGCAGACGATCACTGCGAATGGTGTGCCAAGGAGCACACTCATCCAGGTAGCGATTGCCGCGGGCTGCGAGCTGCATGACGCTCCGCAAGCTGTCGCGAAACTGGCAGCGCGCGATCTGCCGCCCGACATCGGCGAAGGTTGCCGGGATGGCATCGAGCGTGTCCTGGTCGAGTTTGTTCGTTCCCTCCAACGGCGGCACGATCCCGTCAAAGTGACGCTTCGTGAACGTGAGGACACGGTGTACGAAGTTGCCGTACGTCGCCACCATCTCATCGTTCGTCAGCCGGACGAAGTCTTCGTGCGAGAGGTCCGTATCGTGGGTCTCAGGCATCATCGCTGTGAGCGCGTAGCGCACGGCATCGGCCTGGTACTTCGGTACGTACTCGTGTAAGGGCATCACCACCCCCCGGCTCTTCGACATCTTCGTCCCGCTCATAGTCATGTACTGATTCGCTGGGATGTCATAGGGAAGAACCAGACCGCCATATCCCATGAGGACTGCGGGCCACATGATCGTGTGGAAGAAGATATTGTCTTTTCCGAGAAAGTAGTAGGCACGCACCTCCGTGCTCTCCCAGAAGGGCTTCCAGGCGTCAGGTTCGCCTCGATTCTGCGCCCATTCAACGCTGGCTGACAGGTAGCCGATGAAGGCATCAAACCACACGTAAATTCGCTTCTGCTCATAACCCGGCAATGGGATCGGCACACCCCATTCGATATCGCGGGTGACCGGCCGGTCCTTGAGCCCCTCCCGCAATAGACCGGTGGCGAAGCCATACACCTCCGGCCTCCAATACGTCTTCGGAGCGACCCAGCTCGTCAGGCGGCTCGTAAATGCCGACAGCCGCAAATAGAAGTGCTCTGTTTCGCGAAACTCGGGGACTGCCCCCGACAACCTACTGTGTAGCTCGATGAGATCAGCCGGATCGAGAACTCGACCGCAGTTGTCACACTGATCGCCGCGCGCCTCTGTATAGCCGCAATGAGGGCAGGTCCCTTCGACATAGCGATCGGGCAAGAACCGCGACACGACTGGGTCATAGGGTGCGGTCGTCGTCGCCTTGTAGATGTAGTCGCGTTCCAGCAGTCGCAGGAACATGTCTTGAACCACGCGGTGGTGAGTAGGAGTCTCTGTGTGGGTGAAGAGATCAAAGCTGATGCCGAGACTGTGGAGGTCTTCCAGAAAGAAGCGATGGTAGCGCTCGGCGATGACGGCGGGGCTCACGCCTTCACGATCAGCGACGAGCGTGATAGGGGTTCCGTGCGTGTCGCTACCTGAGACCATGAGAACTTGGCTCCCGCGCATGCGATGGAAGCGCGCAAAGATGTCCGGCGCCAGCATCGCCCCGACGACGTGGCCCAAGTGCAAGCGCCCGTTGGCATAGGGCCAAGCCACGCCGACAAAAATCGTCTCGGTCACAGGTTCCTCCCGCAGTGGCTGCATCTGGCGCTCGCTTCACGAACGCCACAGGGGGAAGGGTACCACGCGGTATACTCGGCCCAGCTTCAGGGCCGGAGTGGCGAAATGGCAGACGCAGCGGACTTAAAATCCGAGGCCGATGAGGCGTGCGGGTTCGACTCCCGCCTCCGGCACCAGAGGGAATCACCCAGCGGCGCTACGCTACCGGGAAGTGAAACAACTCGCCGGGGCGATCGCCCAGCCGCCATTGAGCCTCACTGGCAACTGGCTCTGCCGGAGATCGTGCGAGCGCTGAACGAGCAGTTAGCAGCGTTGCATCGTGGCTGCTATCGAACAGCGGTTCACGTGGCTGGACGCTGGCACGGCGGCGTTTGGAGCGGAAAGAGCGTCTTGCGTGTGACTTGACAGCTCATTCTGGACAAGTTTGCCATTTTGCGTTGGACAGATCCCTCTGGAAGCAAGGAGACTGTATGAGGAGGGTTAGCGCGAAAATTGCCATGAAGCTTTGGACAGAGGAATTTGCCGCTTGGGGCTAGACAAAGTCCAATCGGTTGTGACAAAGCACAGGCTGCTGCGCGTCTGGTCACTGCGGACATCACACACATCCTGAGCAGTCCGCTGCTGCGCGCCCTCGCCACGTCTGTGGTCGGGTCGGCATCGTCTTCCTCCGGCAAGAGTTTTGACGAGCCGACCCGACCGCCCGGCCACTCCCCAAATGGCCAAAGTCGAGCTGAGATTCGGTCAAGATTCTGTAACAGGTGCCGTCTCCGTCTGATCTTCCCGTCCGGCTCGATCGTAGGTGACAGAGAGCTCTTCGAGTGCGGCCGCGACCTCAGGGCGCAGATCCCGTTCAGTGCAGCGCCAGCGCCACCACCCGATAATCCGGCCTGGGTAGTTCATCCTGGCTCTTGAGCCTAGCCGGAGATGATCCTGCAGTGGAATGATGGCGGTGTTCGCTACAGAGCCGTAGGCTAGCCTTATGGCCGCACCAATGGGGTCGCCGTCCCAGGCCGGGCCGACGTAGCGCCGCGCGAAAGCGTCTTCGCTAGGGGAGAGCGACTGCACCCACCCCGCGGCCGTGTCGTTGTCGTGTGTCCCCGTGTATACCACGGTGTTGGCAAGGTGGCGGTGTGGAAGGTGGTCATTATCCGGCCCACCAAAGGCAAACTGGATGACCCGCATACCAGGGAAGCCAAACTGATCGCGAAGGGCAATCACGTCTGGCGTGATGATGCCGAGGTCCTCAGCCAGGAAGGGCAGGTGTCCGAGTGCATCCGCGATGGCGTGGAAGAGTGCCGGCCCCGGACCTTCCCTCCAACTCCCCTGTTCCGCCGTAGGCGAAGATGCAGGAATGGCAAAGTATGAGACGAATCCGCGAAAATGGTCGATGCGGATCTGATCAACGTGACGAAGCGTGTGCCGCGCACGCTCGATCCACCAAGCATAGCCGTCCGCAGCCAGCTGATCCCAACGATATACTGGATTGCCCCAGCGCTGACCTGTAGCACTGAACAGATCAGGTGGCACCCCTGCTACCTCAGTCGGATTCCCGCCTGCATCTAACGCAAAGAGATCAGGGTGACTCCATGTATCAGCGCTCTGTTGAGCGACGTAGATTGGGATGTCTCCGATCAGTCGTACACCGTGTACTCTTGCATAGGTATGCAGACGCTGCCATTGTTGGGCAAAGAGATACTGTACGAAGCGGTGGTACCGGACCCGGTAGCTGAGTTGTTCTCCGGCAACTTTCAATACTTCCGGATCGCGTCCTGCCAGAGGCGCCGGCCACGCCGTCCACAAGCGCCCGTCTTGAGCTTCGAGTAGTGCCGCAAATAGAGCGTAGTCGTGGAGCCAGTCTGACCCGGCCGCTTCAAACTCCTCCAGCTCTGTTCTATCCTGCGATGATGCATCCTGTTCGAAGTGCTCGAAGGCTCGTTCGAAGACGAAATGTTTCCAGCGCTTCACTTCGTCGAAATCGACACTGCGTAACGGGAACGGCTTGCCATCCTTGAGATCCTCGGGACGGAGCAGCCCCTGTTCCGCGAGGAGATCTGGACTGATGAACAGCGGGTTTCCGGCGAAGGCCGAAAGGCCTTGATACGGCGAGTTGAATTCGTCGACGGGGTTGATCGGCAACACCTGCCAGAGGTGGTGCTGTGCCACCTTCAGGAAGTCAACAAACTGGAATGCGCTGGGACCGAGGTCGCCGATCCCCCAGCGACTGGGGAGGCTGGTAATGTGCAGCAACACCCCGCACGATCTGGACACACCGACCCTCCAATCCGCCCCCAAACCCTGTTTCGTCCAACGAGGCGGATTGTAGATGAGTGTGGCCTCGAACCGCGGGCGGTCCTAGTTGCTCCTCTAGCCCTTGGCATAAGACCACCGATGCGTTGGCGGCCCGCACCTCTACGACCCCTGATGCAGCGGCCCGGTCCCAGCGACGGAGCAGTGCCGCGTTCATCTCCAGGACAGTGCGCGCTACCAGGCCCCAGCCCTGTTGACGGGCGTAGGCGGCGGTGCGCCAGGCGAAGCGTGGCGGCGTATAACAGTAGCAGACGTGAACCGCGTCCGGCCTTACCCTGACTCCCTTGGCGAAGGCGCTGGCGCTGGAGAGCACGACAGCGGCTTCTGGCCGCATGAGCCGGAAGGCCAGGGGGAAGAAGGGCAGCAGCAGTTGGTAGTAGCGCTTGCCGGGGTAGAATGGCTGCAGAAAGGAAGTCCGTACGCGCTCGCCCGGAATATCGTGATCAGTGTTCTTTGGATCGTAGAGAGACGTGTAGATCAGCGCGTCAGGATAGAGCTACGCCAGCGACAAGAAGATGCGCTCGGCGCCGCCTGGCTCAAGCTCGGACTAAGTTCAAGCAAATAGCAGGGCGTTCGAACCTGTATCGTCGGCCCGACGCGGCGTACACAGCTATTTAAGTACCACTGCTGCAGTAGATATCAATGCTCATCGTGAGCCAACGTTCCCAAGCGTCTTCCTGTCGGATCAAACCGCAACTGTATCACATCATCATATGGTGTCAGTCCAGGCTCGACTTCATGTGCGCCACAAGTTCTTGCGCTGCTCAGTTGCTGTCCAGTGGAGCGATCCGCCGCGATGCAGTGCATTCGGCTACAATAGCTATGCCATTCCGTGACAAGTGGTGGATGTGCTGCCTTATAACTGGCAGTAGGAAACAGCGCTGTCTCGACTCTGCATATATGCCGTTAGATGGGTGGCGGAGCAAGTTCTGGAACGGGAGATGACGTTGCGCTCGCTGGTGGAAATAGTAGTCTGGCAGTGAACATACTCTATTGCGCCGTTGATCTGTTCGGCCTTGGTGGCGTGCAACGCTACTCTCGGTACGAAGCGAGTATTCTCGAACGAATGGTGCCGCCGGTGCGGCTGACAGCGGTGTCGCTCTTCGCGCCCCAGCAACACGACTACTTCGACCAGCCGCTTCCCAAGGAACTGACGAGCGCGCATGGCTCACGTCGCCGCTTCATGCTGGACTTGCTTGCCCAAGCTCGTTGCTCGCCCCCCGATCTGGTGATTGCCGATTACCTGCCTATGGGCCCATTCGCTCTCGCCATGGCCGCACGGTGGCGCGTCCCGTACATCATCAACGTCTATGGACTGGAAGTATGGCGCCCCTTGCCAGCCAAATTCCGCGTCCCTTTGCTGCGCGCGACGGCCATCATGTCCGATTGCGTCTTCACGCAACGCTACCTGCAGGCCCAGTATCGCCACCTGCCGCCTATCGCGGTGATTCAGGACCCCGTCGATTGCGATCGGTATCAACCGCGTGAGTACGACCCGGCATATCGCCGGCAGCTCGGTCTCAAGCATGGTCCGGTGCTGCTCACAGTATCACGCCTCAAGGCCGGGCGATCCAAGGGTCACGACGTAGTGTTGCGGGCAATGGCGCAGTTGGTCGACACCTTTCCTTCGCTGCAGTATGTGATTGTCGGCGATGGCGATGATCGTCCGCGCCTGGAAGCGCTCGCAGTCTCCCTTGGACTGCGTGAACGCGTGGTGTTTACCGGACGACTGGATGACGGTGAGTTGCCGGCTGTCTACCACGCTTGTGATCTGTTTGTCCTGGTGAGCAGGTTCCGAGAGGGGAAGCAGGCGGCCGGCGAGGGTGTGCCGCTGGCTGTGCTTGAAGCGCAAGCCTCGGGTAGGGCGGCCATTACCAGCAAGTTGGATGGCTCTGCCGAGTCAATCGTCGACGGTGAGACTGGGCTGTTGGTTGATCCGCACAGCGTCGACGAGGTAGCTGGTGCGATCGCTCGGTTGCTTGGCGACCCGGCGTTGCTCCGCAGTATGAGTGCGCGGGCAGCCGGCGCTGCCAGACAGCGAAATGGTCTACCCGTCTTCGCAATGAAGCTGACAAGGCTCATCGAATTGGTCACATCGAAGGAAGTGCGTGTCTCGTGAGTAATGATAAGTTTATGCCGATTGCGGAACCATCGCTGTCCCATCTGGAGTTGCAGTACGTCACCGACGCGGTGCGTAGCGGCTGGGTGTCATCGAAGGGCCCGTTCGTCGACCGCTTTGAACAGAGCCTGGCCGAGTACCTGGGCGCACGGTTTGCCGTATCCACGTGCAACGGCACTGCGGCGTTGCATCTGGCTCTTGCAGCGCTCGGCGTTGGTCCGGGCGACGAGGTTATCGTACCAACCCTGACATTCATCGCGACCGCCAACGCAGTGCGCTATGTCGGCGCCACGCCTGTGCTGTGTGATGTCGATTCCAGCACCTGGTGCATGCGCGCCGCTGATGCTGCACCGCTGCTGACGTCGCGTACGAAGGCAATCATCCCAGTGCATCTTTACGGCCACCCCGCAGATATGGACGATATCTGTGCTCTGGCCGCGCATCATAACCTCCTCGTGGTGGAAGATGCAGCGGAAGCCCTTGGTGCATGCTATAAGCAACGTAAGGTAGGAACGATCGGCCATGCTAGTGTCTTCAGCTTCTATGGTAACAAAATGATTACCACGGGAGAGGGCGGCATGCTGGTCACAGATGATCCGGATCTATATCAACGAGCCAGAGTCTTGCGCGATCACGGGATGGATCCCGATCGACGCTACTGGCATCCGTGGATCGGCTTCAACTTCCGATTGACAAACCTGCAGGCAGCGCTAGGTGTAGCGCAGCTTACCCGTATTGACGACCTGCTCGGCGCGAAGATTTCCAATGCACAGGCGTACCGCAGAATATTAGCCGGCATTCCCGGCGTGGAGCCCCAGCGGGAGCAGGAATGGGCAGCGAGCTCCTGGTGGATGTTCTCCGTGACCCTAGGCGAGGAGTTGGCAATGACTCCCAACGAGCTTGCCAGACGATTGCGTGAGCGGGGCATTGACTCGCGGCCGGTTTTTCACCCGATCCATCACATGCCGCCGTACCACCAGGATCTGCGGCTGCCAGTGAGCGAACGCATTGCGCGTACCGGATTGAGCCTGCCCAGCGGCGCGCTATTAACTCAAGGAGATGTAGAACGGGTGTGCGTCGAGATTGAATGCGCCCTGCGCGCAAACTCTAGCGAGAGTCTGCTAGGGTCGTGACCATTATGAGGACGGCTAGTGTTGAGGGCTTCCGTATTGCCTACGCTAAGGTCCACCGTAGAATGCGATAATGTGCATATTCTCCAGGTCGCTCCAGGATATACGCCATACGTCGGCGCCGCCGTAAACCTCGTGCGCTCGCTTAGAGGGCAGTGGATTAACCTTGGCCACCGCGTCACGTTAGTCGCTCCAAAGCCACACCCCAGACTGCAATGGATGCGCGAGGCGACTGCCGACAGCGGAGATGATGGATTGGGTAGAGTTGCTCGCGTGCCTCTCCTGTTTGCCAGCCGCCGTGGTGTCTGGATCGTTTCCGCGCCGCGCTTCTACCATACTATTCGTCACATCTGCCGGACCGACCGCCCTGATGTCGTTTTTGTCCACTACGTTCCCTGGAACTGCCTTGGATGGGCCGCCTATATGGCAGCTCATCCGCTCAATATTCCAGTCGTTGCGCGCGTTCATGACATTTATCGCCCAGTTGGTATGAAGGACCGCTTCTTCGATCTGGTGAATAACCGTGCATTGCTGCCCCGGCTAAGCCACATCGAGGCGACGAACCAGAGTTCGCGTTGCTACCTCTCGCGTACGTACAGTATCGCCGACAACCGCGTGCTCATCAGACCCAATGGCCTTAACCTCGACCGGTATCGGCCTCTTGGTCAGGCGCTAGAGAGTGGGAATTGCGCACCAACAATTTGTTATGTTGGGGCGCTGAACGGGCATCGAGGACTTGAGCAAATGGCAGCAATTTACGCCCGCGTGCGGGCGAAGGTGTCTGACTGCAAGTTGCTGATCATTGGAGATGGTGCTGGCAGGCAGCAGTTGCTCGCGGAGGCCGACCGTCTGGGCATTACCGACAGCATAGAAATCACCGGTGCATTATCTGTGCCCTTGATGGTCAATCGGTTGCGCGACGTGCATGTCGGTCTCGGTACATTCGATACTGCCAGCAACTACGCTGAGTTCCAGATGCTCACAAAAGCGCTGGACTATACCGCGATGGGCATCCCCTGGGTGTCCTTCAGCACCCCCGGCGTCCAGGATCTTTGTCACAGCGTCGGATCCGGGATAGCCGTTCCAGCCGATATCGAGGTGGCAGCCGAAACCGTGGCAGCGCTGCTCCTAAATAAAAATATGCGGCGCGACATGGCCCATCGCGGTCTCAGCAATATCGAGCGCTACGACTGGCGGCGGCAGGCAGAACAGATCGCGGACGACATGAAGCGGGCTGTCATCTCTTCTCGGGAACAGCGAACAAAGGAGGGGGGATAACAGCGGTGATTCACGTCGTCATCGCTTCGAAAAGTTATACATTGCGGACATTTCAGGAGCAGCTGGCCTGTGTGGCAGAGGCACCGGATATCCGCATCACGCTGCTCAGCCCGGCTGGGTGGCCAAGCATGCCACTTGAGTCCCTTATGACACATCACCCGAGAGTCGATATCCAGTTGCTGCCGTCGCTCTTCCTTGGGAAGCACGCCTTGTGGTCTATGCCGAGTTGCTATCCGGCTCTACGACGCTTGCGACCGGACATTTTACACTTCGATGAGTTCTACACCGTTCATTCGTTTCTCTCTTCTTTTAGCGGCATGCTGTATGGGATTCCCTCTATTTTCAGCACCTATCAGAACATCTACCGGCAATATCCACTCCCGTTCTCTGCGATCGAGCGCTTTGTGCTGAGGCATTCTTCCGGCGCTATCGCACATAGCGAGGGTGCCGCCTCCGTTCTCCGGCGGAAGGGGTTCAAAGGGAGGACGGTGATAACGCAGGATCTTGGGGTAGATACGGCGCTTTTTACACCAGGTCCACGCAGGCAAATGGCACTGCCGTACGAACAACTCAGAGTGGGCTTTGCCGGCCGGTTGGTCCGTGCCAAGGGCGTGGACGTGCTGGTTGACGCGTTCGCGCGCCTGGCTCCCGGGCCCCATCTCTATCTTGCCGGTGACGGCCCCCTTGGGGCGGAGCTCCAACAGATCATCGCGAGACTGCACACCGAAGGACGCGTGCATTTGTTTGGTCATCAGCCGTCAAGTAGAATGGCAGTGTTTATGAACGAAGTTGACGTCCTCGTGTTGCCGTCGCGGACGACCCTAACCTGGAAAGAGCAATTCGGACGGGTTCTGGTGGAGGCGATGGCAACCGGCATGCCGGTTCTTGGATCAGATAGCGGTGAGATCCCGGCGGTTATTGGCGATGCAGGACTCATCCACCGCGAAGGAGATGCTGAACAACTCGCGGCGCAGCTCGCGGGTGTCCTGCAAGATGATGCGCTGCGCCGGAGTCTGGGGGATGCGGCACGACGGCGCGCGACCGAGAATTACGATACGCGCCATCTGGCACACCGGCGTGCGGCGTTCTATCGATCTGTTGTAGGCACTCCCACGCCGTCAAAGGGGGTGCCGCCAGTTGCGCCATAGGGAATACCGGCTATCTGCTGATAATTTGGTGGGCCTGCTGCGGTTCTTGGCGTTCCGTTTCAGGCATCCGGGACGGGCCGCCGGAGACCTGGTGTATTTGGGATCAGGGGCCCACATCGTCTTTGAGCGGTCAGGGCGGCTTGAGATCGGGCAAGGCGCCTATATCGGCCGCGACTTTGATGCCTACTGTGGCGGCAAACTCCGGAACGGAAGGACGTGCCGGCCGTCTTGCACATAGCGGACTACGTCCTCGTCCCGTCGTGGCAAGAGCCATTCGGCCTGGTCGTCATCGAGGCGATGGCTGCCGGCAAGGTGGTCATCGCAACCAACGTCGGCGGGCCGAGCGAGGTCATACGAGATGGAGAGACGGGCTTTCTCATCTCTCCCCACTCGGGAGACGCAATCGCCGCGGCCGTCGTGCGCTGCATTCAGCAACCCGCGCAAGCCAGCCAGATCGCCCGAGCCGCACAGCGGGACGTGGCGCAGCGCTTCAGCTTGGACGCCTTCGCGGGCGCGCTGATCCGGGTATACGCATCGGCTATGGCGTGATAATGGAAAGGGAAGCTGCCTGATGGCGGCCGGTGGTGAGCGTACGCTCACGTACTCATTCCTCAGCAAGCTCGGCGGCAAGAGCATGTCGGCAGCGGCCCACGTCGACGTGTCTACTTTGATCCGTGACGGATGGCGCGGAGAAGTACTGGCTCCCTCTTTTGCGCGGCCGGTGCAGGGCGCGTGGCGCCAGCGCTCTACCATGCCGGGCTTCGCACCGATCGTGTACCGCATGCCCAACTTCAAACAGGATTGGGGTGGCTTTGTGCGTGACACGCTGCACGACGCACTGGCGGCACGACTGATGACCGGTTCGGCTGTCTTCCACGGTTGGGCCAGGGGGTCATCCCGCTCACTTGAGCGTGCGCGTGCGTTCGGCGCTTTCTGCATCATCGAGATCGCCACGTCCCACGCCGCCGAGCAGAACGCGCTGCTCAACCGGGAGCGGCGGGAGTTTGGCTACACCGAGCGTCCGGAGCATCATCCGTGGAGCCTCAAGCGACACGAGGCGGAGTATGCAGCGGCCGACGCTGTCCTGGTCTGGTCAACGGCGGCGCGGGACTCGTTTCTAGCGCGCGGTATGGCGGCTGGGAAGGTCTTCCTGCATCCTCCGCGCTACAGCTTTCGTGCCCGTGCTAGCAGCGAGCGCGCACCGGCCAGTCCTCTGCGCGTGCTGTTCGTCGGCCAGGTCTGTCTCCGTAAGGGCGTACATTACCTCCTCCAGGCTTGGGAGTTGCTGCGCCATCCCTCGGCAGAACTCTGGCTCTGCGGCGATGTAGGAGCTGACATCCAGCCCTATCTGCGTAGCCATCCTCTACCCGGTAGTGTGAAGTTGACCGGTTTTGTGCAGGATCCTTCGCCCCTCTTCGAAGCGGCTACGGTGTTCGTCTTGCCGTCGATTGAGGACGGATTTGGACTCGTTGTGGCCGAGGCGATGAGCTACGGAGTACCCGTTGTTGTGAGCGAGAACGTCGGCGCGCGCGATCTCGTGCGCGATGGCGAGTCCGGTGTGGTGGTGCCGATCCGGAACGCCGCTGCTCTGGCCCAGGCGCTGGAGCGATTGCTTTCGGCGCCCGACGCGGCGCTGGGGATGGGAGCAAGAGGGCGGGATCTGTTAGCCGAACGCGCCGCGCGCAGCCCATCGATCGCCGGTATTTACGACAAACTGCTTCACCAGAGGTGAGGCTCCGGAGCATTTCATGACCCCTGCCGAACAGTTTGGCGTATCACGATTGGAAGCCGTTCTCAGCAAGAAGGGGTGTATATGACGACCCGGACGGGACTGGACACTCTCGAGGAGGCATTGAAGTGCGTGGTCGACTACGGGCTGCACATCGGCTTGCTCGTCCCACCGCTCTGGTCATTTTTGGAAGGCGCCACGGTGTGGGCCGGCCACCGCTGGCCCGACTCCCGAATCACAGGAGCGCTGGCATTTCGTCTAAGGGAAGTATCGCTTCGCTGGTCGCCTTCGGCCATTTCAAGAGTGGCCATGCTACCAACCGGCGCTCGCTTGGCTCTGTCCCTGCAAGACTATTATCACTACCGTCTGTACTTCACAGGCCTGTTCGAACCTGGCACAACGGCGCTGGTGAGGAAACTGCTTCGACCTAACGATGTCTTCATCGATATTGGCGCGAACATCGGTTTCTATTCCTGCACCGCTGCTGCACTTCAGGCCCGCGTCCACGCCTTCGAGCCGAACCCGTCCCTCTCCCGGTTTCTCGAACAGTCCCGAGTTCTCAACGGCTGGGGCGAGCGGCTGACGGTCAACACGTGCGCAGTTGCGTCCACTGCAGGCCGGGCCGAGTTCTTCTTGAGCACAAACCAGGAGAACAGCGGGCTCTCTTCCTTACTCCCCCTAGATCACCTGTCGACTGCCGAAAAGCTCGTTGTGCCGACAACGACGCTCGACGCCTATTGCTCCGCGCATGGCATCGATCACGTCCGACTCATCAAGATAGATGTCGAAGGCGGCGAGCGGGACGTCCTAACCGGCGCTGCGCGGGTCCTGCAAGACGTCCGGCCGGACGCCGTCATCTGTGAGCTCAGCAGCTTCGGCGGCGGTAGCAAACCCGCTGACGTCTTGCATCTTCTCGAGGAGGCCGGCTACGTTCCCTACGAGATCGCTGAAAATGGAAACGGTCTACTGCGCACCTACTCGGGCATGGAAACGGAGACGAACTGGGGACCACCCAACCTGTGCTTCCTTAGGGGCAGCCCCGCCGAGCTTGGGCTGATCAGCGCTTGCTGAGCGTAGCATACAGCGCGGCGACCTGGGCAGCAGTGGCTTGCACTGTGAATTGTTCCTGAACTCGACGCCGGCCCGCGCGATCTCGTGCGCGATGGCGAGTCCAGTGTGGTGGTGCCGTCCGCGACGGTACCGGCCAACATCTGGTAGTCGATGGGCACGCCACCCGCTGCCGTCACCGTCGCGGCGATCTCCACCTGCTGGCAGTCGGGACGGTGATCCCGGCTGTAGCCATAGGTCATGAGCTCCGCCTCCTCGTAGGCGCCAAAGAAGCTGATGGAGGTGAGGTCATAGCAGAGTTGCGACCGGTCCAGGTCAAACGTCACGATCGCCCGCAGGACCACCTCCTGCCACAGCTCGTCGCGGTGCGGGACCAGGGCATCAAGCGTCCGCGCCAGCCGGTCATCGTTCGCCTGCCCCGCCATCGAAAAGCCACGGCTCGAACCGCACCTTGTCCGCAGAACTAGTGCGCTCGGTCCCTTGTAAGCCCTATTTTGTCACAATCTGCTGTTGCAATTCAGCCTCCGAAAGCGTCGCGGGAAGATCTGGTGATTCGGGATCTAGACGCTTCAGCGTGCCGTTCTGGTCAAGGTACAACCCTGGACTGCCACCAACAGGGATGTACTGGTCCGTGTCCCGGCCTGGCCCGAAAGTGAAGCGTTGGAGGAACACGACGTAAGAGCTACCGGACTGTACCAGTGGGGCTGAGTCCGTCAACCTGACATTGCCGCTCAGACTCCCCATCTGCCGCAGCTTGATCGACGGTCCATTCACGGATCCACGCAGAAATTGGTCCACCCTTACCACGGTGACCGTGTAGGGAATGGTACCAATCGGTTCAACCGAGCGTGTATTGGTCGCGGTGACGCGAGCGACCGCCACCGCCTCGCTGTTCAGCTCTTGAAGCGAATGATAGTTCTTGAGCCTACTTGCCTCGATGAACTGGGGCGGCGTGCTGCCCGTAGCACTCTGACTACACGCGGCAAGTGAGATAATGGACGCAAATAGGAGGGCAAAAAGGACACGGGAGCGCCACATATGATCCGCCTTTCCTCACTAATATATAGAGTTTATGCCGTTGATATCATCTTGTTGGCCAGATATGGTCGCTGTTTCCTTCTCCGACCGCGTCGCTCCCCTGCGCGCCTTCGTCGAGGCAGGCCTTATCCTCGACCCCTGGCTGGCAGGGCTGGGCGAGGACTACTTTGCCTTCGGCAGCCAGGAGCTACTCTACCAGTTCAACCACTTCGCTGACTGGGACACGCAAGCGGCCAAGATCGCACCCGCTGCCGGCGACTATCGTCGTGCCTTCACCGCCTTCACCGGCATCGGACCAGGCATGCACGTGCTGGAGGCCGTCGTCAGCCTGGCCTATTGGGCCGGCCTGCGCATCAGCGAGATCGCCGCGCTGCGCAGCGCCGACTGCGACCTCAACCAGCGCGCCGGTGCGCTGCGGTTGGTCGACGCCAAAGGCGGCAAGACGCGCACCATCGACCTGCACAACCAGGCCCGCCGAGCACTCTTGGCCTACTTACACGCGCCGGCCGGCACCTCCGATAGCCGGGATCCGGAAAGCGGGTACGTCTTCACGAGCCAGCGCGCGGCCTGGTTGCGCCAACAGGGCCGGCCAGACCATCTCTCGATGCGCGGCATCGAGCACCTCTGGCGTGGTCTCACGGCGCAGGCCACGCACGAAGAGTGGGCGGCGCTCCAGGGCGCGCTCTAGAATGAAGTGCAACACCTCCGGTCCAAGGATGGCGGAGGTGAGCGAATGGGGGTAAGGAAGTGGTCACCAGAGCAGGTGGCCGGGAGGTCGCGGATGGGCTATCCCGAGGACAAGCAGTGGCACGTCTCCCATGAGACCATCTACCAGTTCATTTATGCCTATCCGGTGGGCGAGCTGCGCAGGGCGCTGGTAGCGGCGCTGCGCAAAGGCCACTCGAAGCGCAAGCCCAGGAGCCGTGGACAAGACCGGCGGGGGCAACTGCGGAATATGCGTTCCATCCGGGAACGTCCGGAGGAGGCCCAGGACCGCGAGATACCGGGCCACTGGGAAGGTGACTTCATCAAGGGGGCATACAACGGCAGCGCCATTGGCACCCTGGTGGAACGCAGCAGCCGTTTTGTGCTTCTGGCCAGGATGGAGGGCACCGATGCCGACGCGGCCCTGGAGGGGTTCACCAGACGCCTGCGCAGCTTGCCCAAATCCGTCTTGCATACCCTCACCTATGACCAGGGCAAGGAGATGGCGCGGCACGAGGAGCTGGAGCGCAAGGCTGACCCGCATAGTCCCTGGCAGCGCCCGACCAATGAGAATACCAATGGTCTGTTACGCCAGTATTTCCCCAAGGGAACGGATTTATCGGGATATTCGCAGCGGCACTTGACGCAGGTGGCGGAGGAACTCAATAATCGCCCAAGGAAATCCTTGGGATTCCGAACACCAGCCGAAGTAATGGCGCAACAAATCAGGCAGTTAAACAGCAGTGTTGCACTTCAAATTTGAAACCGCCCCCTCAAAAAATGCCGGCTCCCCATGAGCAGCTCAAGACGGACCCCCATGACCCCGGCGCAGAAGCGCGTGCGCCGGGCAGTGCTTGCCGGCATCGCTGCATCAGGACTAGCCGTTGGCGGTGCCGCAGCGCACATCGCCCTCCCCGTTCTCGACCGGTTCTTCGGCCGCCGCAATGGAGACTACTCCACTGGTCCCACACCCGTTCCCACCGCATTTGTGGATACCGGTCCGACACTCGTCCGCGCCGCCGCTACGCCGACTCCAGTGACTCCAGGGAAAAACGGCACTCTCACGTTCTGGTATTCGATCCCAGATCTCGGTAAAGAGCGCACTGCGCACGCGGCCGTGTGGCAGAGCCTACGTGAGCAAAAAGGTATAGGGCTTGCCGCATCATCCATCGCTTCAACGCCACAACACGACCTCGAGCAAGTGCTGGCAGCGGCGGTGGCCGCACAACAACCTCCAGATATCGTCTGCGTACCGCGGTATTTTGCAGGCAGCTTGAGCTGGCGCCAGTTGCTGACAGATGTATCGACACTGGCGCGCAAGAATAGCATCAGTGCCACGCAGTTCTACCCAGCCAGCTGGGCCGAATCTACTCTCGACCGCCAGCTGTATGGTCTACCGTTTGGTGCGGACGCGCGGGCCGTCTGGGCTAAAATCAGCTTCTATGCGGGCGAGCGCAACCCACCTTTCGACCTCAACACCGGCCCGACCACCCTGCAGCAACTCGTGGCAGCAGGCGGTAAGCCGCGACCTTCCGGTAACGGATCGCTCTGGGGTTACTCTCCCTTCGGAGGTGAAAATCACCCCTACACATGGGGCATACCTTTTGGGGCCCGCTGGTACCAGGAGCAGACCCATCGCTACGTATCGTCCGCCTCCGCTGAAACAACGACACTCGGCTGGGTCCAGCAGTTTCTCGCTGATGGGCGGCCTCCGCAAGCTCCCGGTGCCCTTCCTCCTGTGTTGACTTCGCGCTTGAACGTGCTGGTCTACTCTCAATCCCTGCTCGCCGACCTAGGTCTCGACGAGCGGTCTCCAGACTGGAAAGTCACGCCCTTGCCCAATGCCGATGCTCCTGGCACCGCCGCAGTATGGTCGAGCGGCTATTTGCTAAGCCTCGCCAGCGGTGCCAAGAGGCTAGAAGCAGCATGGTCAGCCATCCAGCTCTACGCCAGCGCTGCCAGCTTCCTCATCTACGTGAGAGCAGGCGGGCGGAGAGTGCTCCCAGCGCTCCCTTCGCTCGCTACCAATAAGGAGATTCTCAAGATCGCTCCTTACACATCGCTGTTCCTGTCGCTCCTTCCCTCAGCTTGGGCCCTTCCAACAACGTCGGAGAGCTGGCTCGCCTACCGGACACTCGGAAACGCCGCCTACGCGCTGGGCCTCGGTGCCGGTTCGCCAGCCCGGCTCTTCACCGAGGCCGACGCAACGATCGACGCGGCGCTCCGCCACGATGGCTGGAGCGGCTGAACGCCGCGACTACTTCAGTAGTGGACCCGTGCAAGGCTGCGGTGTGTCATGACAGTCGATCGGCAACTGTAGCACGCCAATCCGCCGGGTTTCAGAAACTCCAGTAATCACCGCACAACCGTCTGACAGCACGCGTGCTAGCTTGGTTCCCAAGCGTGGCCGGCACGCTCCGCCAGCTCAAAACTCTGGAGCTGGGGCCTCTTCCGCCACTGAATCTGCCGCAAGCTGAGCACGCAGCTGGGTCGCGAAAGCGAGCGCTCGCTCCGGCGCGGTACCGACGTGTCCAGACGGATCGAGCAGGCGGGCCACTTCGGCACGTACCGTGGGATACGACTCCTCGAACCGGCCAGATTCCAGCGCACGCACCGCAATACGGTCGACTAACGGGTTCGGCTCACCCCCCTGCAGCGCACCCCACGCCTCCAGCGCTGCATGCCGGATCAGCTCGTGTAGCTCTTGCCTACTGAAGCCGCGCTGCTGCACCCACGCCATGAGAAGCCGCTCCGTGCCGGCGAACGGGCCGAAGCGATCAAGATTCCGCTGCAAGGCATCGCGGTGCACGTCGAGGTGCGAGACGACATAGCGCAAGCCGATGAGCACTTCATCCACCGCGAGAAAGGCTTCGGGAAACACGAGTCTCCGTGCAGCCGAATCATCCAGCGTCCGCTCTAGAAGGCTATGCGCTGCGTTGCCATACGCCACGGCCGGAAGGGCCATCACATAGCGAGCCAGCGAACATACACGCTCCGTCGTGCGCGGATTGCGCTTGAACGGCATTGCCGAAGACCCGACTTGACCCGCGCCGAACGGTTCCGCCACTTCACCGAATCCGGGAGACTGCAGCACCCGGACATCGAACGCAAAGCGGTACGCTGACTGCGCGATTCCGGCGAGAGTGTTGATCACCAGCACATCTTGCTTCCGCGGATACGTTTGACCATCGATCAAGAACGCAGGTAAACCCAGGCGGTTCAGCACCCCCTCTTCGAGCGCTGATGCACCACCGTCCCGGCCTTCCAGAAGAAATGCGTAACTCGCTGCTGTCCCCACAGCGCCTTTGAGGCCCTTACCGCGCAATGACGATGTGAGCCAGTGCAGCTGCTGGAGATCAACCAGGAAGTCTTGAGCGTAGAGGGCCAGGCGGTACCCGAGCGTGGTCGGCTCAGCAGGTTGAAGATGCGTGTACGCCATGCACACGGTGCGGGCATACCGTTCGATGAGAGCCGCGAGGTCACTGAGCAGCCCTTCCACTTTCTTCGCAATCACATTCAGCGATTCGCGCTCTCGGAGTACATCAGCATTGTCTTCAATGTCAGCCGACGTAGCCCCAAGATGGATCTTGCCTCCGCCGACGGAGGCCTGCTCAGCGAACGCGCGAATTTCGGCCATCACATCGTGGCGTGTCTCTCGCTCAATGGCGTGCGCCCGTTCGAGGTCGATCTCCTCTGCATGTGCCTCAATATCTTGGAGCTCCTCGGCCGTGACCAGCCCGAATCGGTGTTGCTCACGGGCCAGCGCTACCCAGATGCGGCGCCAGAGCAGACGGTAGTGTTCTTCAGACCAAATCCGGCGAAGCTCCGCACTTCCGTAACGCCAGGTGAATGGCGACAAGTAATCGTGGTGTGTGAAACTCTCGCCGGAGCCAGCCATGCCCGTCCCCTCGCCTTGCCTGTACTAACAACGGTCATTGTACGGCGGCAGCGTGAATGACCCGGACGGTATTTACGATAATCAGAAGAATCAATCCGTGGCGTGCCAAACGATGCTCGCACCTTGTGCCGGAGTCGTGATGAATGTCCTGGGGATACGGCCGAAGTGCTGCCGGAATACGTCTCGAACCGTACGGCTCCAATGGTTCACCGCACGTTGCTCCACGAGCGTCACAGTAGAACCGCCAAATCCACCGCCCGTCATACGGCTGCCAACAACGCCACGTACACCCCGTCCTGCCTCGACGAGGGTATCAAGCTCGGGAATACTCACCTCGTAGTCGTCGCGCAAGCTCGTGTGAGAGGCATACATCAGCTCGCCCACACGATCCAGCGCTTCTGCACGCAGCGCCGCCACCGTCTCCAGCACGCGCGCATTTTCGGTAACTACGTGCCGGCAGCGCCTTCGCACTGGATCTATGAGCGTGTGCTCATGCCGCACAAAGTCTTCAACAGACACATCTCGGAGAGCGCGAATGCCGGGCAGCACAGCCGCTAAGGCGGCAACCCCTAGCTCACACTCAGCTCGGCGACGGTTGTACTCTGATGCCACCAGCCCGTGCTCCACCCCTGTGTCTGCGACGCCGATGACGAAGCCATCGGGTAGCGGCACGTACTCATAAGCCTGAGTGCGGCAATCCAGCAACAGCAAGTGCTGCGCTTGCGCCAGGCCACTCACAAACTGGTCCATAATTCCTGTACGCACACCAACGAACTCGTTCTCGACTCGTTGACATAAGAGAGCGAGTGTCGTGGTGGCGCGGCTCGTCTCCGCCAGGCTCAGTAATGCTGTACCCGTTGCCATTTCCAGGGCTGCCGAGCTCGACACACCAGCTCCAAGTGGGACCGTGCTGGCGATTGCGAGGTCTGCGCCGGCGATTGGCACTCCCGCTTCAGGAAGCAGCTTTGTGAGCCCGCGCAGATAGTTGCTCCACGGTTGATCGGCAGATTGCTCGACGTCACGGAGATACCACTGAGCGCCGCTGCGGAGAGTCGCTGAGTACGCTCGCACCTGCCCATCTACGCGCGCTCGCGCAGCAACCAGGGTATCTCGCTGGATGGCAAGCGGGAGAACAAAGCCGTCATTGTAGTCCGTGTGCTCGCCGATGAGGTTGACACGCCCCGGAGCCCGCGTTATGACGGATGGTGCAACACCGAACTGCCGGGTGAAGACGCGCTGCAAGTGCGCCACCCGCTCCTCGAGAGGCTGGGGCATGCCTCTCCCTAGATCCCGGACACCGGCTCGGCTTCCACGCTCGTTCACCGTCACTGTTCCCATCTGCAGCCTGATCCGTGCCCATCTCCTAGAGCGTATCTGTAGCGATTACCAGTGCAGCCAGCGTACCCTCACAGGCTTGTTGGGAGTGCTCTCGAGCGTCAGGACCTGGGGATCACCAGGAAAGATGTCGAGCATGTTGTCGCTCCACCTTGCCTCGGAGTCTGTCATCACCTAGATCCTCGTTCCGTCCCACGAATGGGTCTGGAATGGCCCGAGCCGCTACGAGGTCCTGGTATACCGTGCCGGGTACCTGGGCAGGGATCCAACCATCGGGCTGGCTTAAGTCAGCGACGACGTGGCGCTCCCCTGTCTGCTGTTTCAGCGACCATCCAGTGTGTAGATAACGCCGAAGCATCCCAATGGCTCCTTCTCTCGGCGACAGTGCGGCTACAACCCTCGTCCCGAAGTGCCGGCCCCGGCCAATAACCGGCGGTCGCACGTACGTGCCGTCCGGACCGGCAACCAAGGTCTTAGTTCCCACGGTCCTTCCCGACACCCAGCGCCACAGAATCTGGAGACTCCTGTGGCCGTGCCGCGACGTAGAAGACAGCAACCGCTGCGACGAGCTGACTCTGGACGTCAGCGATCGAGCCACGCCCATCGACGAATTCCACTAACCCCCGGCTGAGATACCACTGAACGACGGGCTCACTGCGTTTGACGTAGACCTTCAGTCTATGCTGCACTGTCGCCGGTGCATCGTCGAGCCGCTGTGCCAGACCATTGCCACACACATCGCAAATCCACGGCACCTTCGGTGGATCGATCGTGAGACTGAAAATTGCACCACACTGAGGACACGTCAACCGCTCTGCTGCACGTTGGAGCAGGTCCGCCTCTGGCACGTTCAGCACCAACACTCGGTCTACACGGATGCCAAGGTCCTCGAGCGTCTCGGCTTGGGCCACCGTGCGTGGATAGCCATCAAGCAGGACGTCGTGCGCATTCATACGCTCGATGACGAGATTCGTCACAAGGTCGTCTGGTACGTATTCGCCTCGAGCAAGAAAATCGCTAACCTTACGTCCCCGTTCAGAGTGCTCTTGAGAGATTTCCCGAAGCAGGTTGCCCGTTGCGAGATGCAAGAGAGAGAAACGTTCAGCGAGCAACTGGGCCTGCGTGCCCTTCCCTGCCTGCGGAGGTCCCATAATGAGGAAGTGTCGGGGCATGTCTCTGACTCTGTCCCTTCTGCACCCACGAAGGCGGCGGCACTGACGCCTCCCGCAGGAGAGCTCAGCGGTAGTCTAACAGCCGTACCGCCTCGCACAGTGTGAAGACGATACGGCACACATCTCAGTCTGTGAGTTCCACCCCACCTTGATATGCTCCTAAGAACTCCTGCTCATACTCATCAAGACGCCCTTGTACGATCGCGCTCCGGATATCCCGAACCAGGCGTACACAGAAGTGCACGTTGTGCACTGTGGCAAGGTGCGGCCCGAGGGCTTCCTCGGCTTTGAACAAGTGACGCAAGTACGCTCGTGAAAACGAACAACAAGTGTAGCAGTTGCACGAAGAATCAGGCGGCCGGCTGTCTGCCGTCCACGCTGCGCTCGCGAGACGAAGGCGACCACGTCGTGTGAAGAGCGTACCGTGCCGTGCCAGACGCGTGGGGAGCACACAGTCGAACATATCGATACCGCGGCGAACAACCATGAAGAAACTCTCAGGGTCACCGACCCCCATTGCGTAGTGCGGCCTGTCATGAGGCAGCAAGGGCCCGATCCAGTCCAGAATAGTTGCAGTCATGCCGCGTGAGTAGCCGATAGACTCCCCACCCACAGCGACTCCAGGAAGGTCAAGCCCCGTCACGAAGCGAGCGCTCTCCTCCCGCAGCCTGCGGCTATTACCGCCCTGAATGATTCCGAACAATGCTTGGGGGGGCTGATCGTGCTTGTTCGATTCCTGCTCGTGCCACCGTGCGACGCATCGCTCCAGCCACGCATGGGTCCGGCGCAACGACCGCTCTGCCTCTTCTTCATCGTTATCATCGCGAGAGCACTCGTCAAGCGCCATGATGATGTCAGCTCCGATGAGCGTCTGCACGTCGACCGAACGCTCAGGGCTGATGAACTGACGCGACCCGTCTATTGGCGAAGTAAACCAGACTCCCTCGTCGGTGACTTTGACCAGGCTCCCTTGGGCACCTTCGCGCCTACGTGGGTTCGCCAGACTAAAGATCTGGAAGCCACCGCTGTCGGTGAGGAGTGACCGGCTCCATCCCATGAACTGATGAAGGCCACCGTGCTCCCGCAGAGCCTCTGCCCCTGGCCGGAGCGTTAGATGATAGGCATTCGCTAGAAGAATCTGCACCGCCGAGTCCACGAGATCCCGGGGAGTCAACGTCTTGACCGTTGCTTGCGTGCCCACGGGCATGAAGACCGGTGTCTCGATGGCACCGTGGGGGGTCCATAAGGTGCCCGCGCGGGCCAGTGCTCCGGGAGCACGTGCTTCTACAGTGAAGCGAAACAGTGAAGGGTCCACCTCGTTGCTAGCTTCCCGTCGAGATCCTCTAGTAAGCCTTCGCGACAGCCACGCGATGCTGCGGCTGTCCGCCACATACTGCGCACCGCCCAGTCGGTGTCGACAGTGTCTCGTCGAGCGGGATGCACCGGATGGTCGCTTTGAAATCTGCCAGCCGGAGCTCACATTCCTCGCCCCCGCACCAGTTCATCAAGTAGAAGCCTGATTGCTCATCGAGCTTTTCGAGATCGGCCAGAGTTGTCGCCGCGAACGTGTGCTCGTCGCGGAACCGCAGAGCTCGTTGAAACAAGCCGATCTGAATCTCTTCGAGTAGCGCCGGGATCGATGCTTTCAACGTTTCGAGACTCAGCGGCGCCTTTTCCGCTGTATCTCGCCGTGCTGCCACGACCTGATGCCGTTGGATGTCGCGCGGTCCCAGCTCAAGGCGGAGCGGAACGCCACGCAACTCCCAATCGTTGAACTTGAATCCCGGGGTGACTTCCTCGCGCGAATCGACCTGAACGCGCACACCAGCTACCTTGAGATCAGCTGCTATTCCACCGGCCGCTGCGAGAATCTGCGCCCGCTGCTCATCGGAGCGTGCAATAGGAACGATGACTACTTGGATCGGTGCCAGGCGCGGTGGCAAGAGCAGCCCCTTACGATCGCCGTGCGCGAGCACTAGCGCACCGAGCAGGCGCGTTGTGACTGCCCAGCTGGTCGACCAGGGCCACCGTCGCACGCCATCCCGATCGAGGAACCAGACGTCAAACGCCTGGGCAAAGTTCTGGCCAAGATCGTGACTGGTGCCCATCTGCAACGCTTTACCGTCCCTCATGAGCGATTCGACAGTGTACGTATCCCGTGCTCCAGCGAAGCGCTCCCGCGGTGACTTGCGCCCAGGAAGAACCGGGATGGCAAGCAGGTCCTGGATGAGATGCGTGTAGATATCGAGAATCAGCCGGGCCTCAGCGACTGCCTCGTCCGGCGTGGCGTGGGCGGTATGACCCTCTTGCCACAGGAACTCCATGGACCGCAGAAATGGACGGGTCCGAAGCTCCCAGCGGACCACGTTACACCACTGATTGATGAGTAAAGGCAGATCGCGGTAGCTCTGCACCCAGCTGCGGTAGGTATCGTAGATGATTGTCTCTGACGTTGGCCGCACGACCAGAGGCTCAGCCAGCTCCTGACCTCCTCCGTGGGTCACCACAGCCAGTTGAGGCGCAAAGCCCTCAACGTGCTCTTTCTCTTTCTGGATGAAGCTCAGTGGAATGAAAAGGGGAAAGTACGCATTCTGGTGGTTGGTCGCCTTGAGACGATCATCGAGCCAACGCTGCATATTCTCCCAGATGCTGTAGGCGTAGGGGCGAATCACTACACACCCGCGCACCGCCGAGTAGTCGGCTAGCTGGGCCTTCACAATGACGTCGCTGTACCACTCCGCTATATCCCCCTCTTGCAGTTCCTCGAGTTCCGCCACCGATTCTCCGTTCTTCGGCTACCAATGCTGCTCTATTGTGCCACGCCTCCAGCTCGTCAGCGCCGGCCACAGCCACATCTCTAGGCTTCACGCCGTGGTCCCGTCATCGTGTGGTGACTGCCAGATGACTGACGTTCCAAGGTGGTCTCAAAGGTAGATCCCCGTCTTCCTATCGCTGGCTATGCATCTCTGTTTCGACACTCTACTCCTGTGCGCACCGCTCCTGCCGTGGCCAGCATTGTAGAGGCACCGGGCTGTGCGACAGGAGGTAGCATAATAAGAAGAGCCGGTCGTGCGATCATAGGAAGAGTGAGCAACCAGTGCGCTGGCGGGTCATTCGAGCTATTCTGTTGGGCTGCGCCGCCTTTCTGCTCGCCTTTGGCGCAGTTCTAGTCGTCGGCGCCCACCAACGTGCAGCCCTCAGCGCCCCCGTGACGGTGCCAAGCCAGCTTACCGATCATCCTGCCCCTGGCTGGGTGCTCACAGGCACACAGGGACAAACCATCACCCTGTCGAGCTTCTCTGGGGGGCCACTCCTCATCAACTTCTGGGCGACGTGGTGCCATCCTTGCAAGCAAGAGCTTCCGCTTCTGCAACGCTATGCCGCCCACGCTAGATCAGCTCGAGTAGTAGGCATCGACGAGCTCGAAGGCATCAGCCTCGTTGCTCCATTCGTGCACGACGCTGGCATCAGCTACCCCATCGCTCTCGACAAAGATGGCAGCGTTGGCAGGAGCTACGGAGTTGCTGGTCTGCCGACCACTATCGCGATTGATCGACACGGCATCGTGCGCGCCGTGCATCTCGGACAGCTCACTGAGAACGATCTGATAACACTGGCGCGGCTAGCGACGAGCTCCTAATCCTACAGTCGCACTTATTTTCCCGTCCTCTGTTGAAGGTTGGTCATCGAAGCGATCTGGTGCTGCTGCTTCCTCTGGCGCGCCCGGGCGTCGTGGACCAAGTGAGACTGTTAGGACTAACCAACAGTGCAACGCCGTCCGTCCAGCACCTCGACGAATTGAGCGCGATCGTTGAGTCTAGCTTTCATGATGTTGTTGCTACGCGCCTTTACCGTGGATTGGAGGCTGCACCTCCATCCAGAGAGGAGCCTGCTCTCCACGGCGAATGCTACCTCGGCCCAAGCTGACGCTCTTCCTCGGTGACCGGTACGGCGTAGAGACCAGCACCTCGTCGCCGGCTGCGCGGAGGAGACGGAGACCGAGGATGTTCCTGCGTCTCTCGCTCGAGCGCCGCAAGCTTCTCCTCATCGATCGTGATCCCCAGCCCGGGGGAGTCTCCCAGGACGATGAAACCATTCTCAATATGATTGTCAGCGTGCCAGCATACTTCTCGACCAGCTTCCACCACCTCCATCATCATATGGTTGGGGAGAGCCGCCGCTACATGGGCCATAACGTTGCCCGGACAGTTCATCATCGCGACTGGGAGCTCGAACCCAGCCGCCATATGCGCTACTTGGAGTGCACCGGTGATGCCCGTGGTACCCATCCCAATCTCCACAACGTCCACCGCCTCGTTGAGGATGAGCGGGGAGAAGTCACTCGCATCATTGAGGTTTTCACCCGTGGCAACAGCGGCGCGCACCGACTGCGACACTTTGCGGAGACCGCGGTAATCCCAGCGGCGCGCCGGCTCTTCGACCCAGGTAAGATCGAACCGCTCTTCAAACTGCCGGATGGCGCGAATAGCCTGCTTAGGAGACCAGTATTCGTTCGAATCAATCATGAGAGATGGGCGGGGCTGAACGAGGGACAGCTCCTCCTGAACGATCGCAAGCCTCCGAAGGTCAGCATCCATGTCAAGACCAACTTTGAGTTTGCCGGCGTCAACACCACGCCCGGCCATCCGCCGGTAGAAGGCACGCAGCTCAGCATCCGTGAGGCACATGTCGATGCCACTGGCATATGCCTTACAGCGCCCATCGAGTGCGCCGAGAGTCTTCCACAACGGCTCGAGGTTGATCTTTGCTTTCAGATCCCAGAGCGCGATGTCCAACGCACTGATTGCAGCTTTCCACTCACCTTCGTTGCCGCCCTTGAAGACGGCAGCGATCATGCTCTGCCACAGGCCAACGACTCCTCGCGGGTCCAGGCCGATGAGCAACGGAGCCAGACTGGGCACCGCACTTCCACCCAGCGGGGCCACACCAGTGATACCCTCATCAGTCTCTATGAATGTGAAACCGCCAGTCATATCGTCAAACCCGAGCGGCCAGTTCGCATCGCCAATCTTCCGCGCACTCCGGTAGCGATAGCTTCTCTGGGAAACGTTGACGATTCTCATAAGCCTCTTTCTCGCACCGTGGCCTCAGCCAACTAACCCTCTAGCATCCAGTGACGCTGCCATCACGTCGCGCTCCAGCGAGCACCTGAGGATGTAGCACACTGGTGTTAGCAGGTCAAAGTGGCAAGCACGATAGCAAGCAGAGCTGGACCTAATGCGTAGGTCCAGCTCTGCTTCCTCCGGCTACCTTAGCGCACGGCAGCGACGGGATACTCCTCTTCAGCAAGAGCCGCTTTGAGTGCATCTACACCGACCCTACTGGTATCGTAGGTCACAGTCACGAGTTTCTGGGGAATGCTGACTTCGACCTGGGCGACTCCCGCGAGCTTGCCGAGCGCACTTTTCACAGTCCGCTCACAGTGCTCACAGCTGATGTCTGGGACAACGAGGATACTGGTCACCATCTCTAAATTCTCCTTAGAAAACTCATCTCACCGTGACCACCTGCCCCCCGCTTGTGACGAGGGCATTGCAGTCTCACGTGCTCAACCCTGTGAGTTACTTGAGTGGGAAGGTGTTCTTGGAGTGGACACTTGCGCGCTCCTTAGCTATTCTCCACAGCGCAGCAGCTCGATGCACCCAGCACTTCCACCGAGCTCAGGTCAGCATCACTCCCGGTGAAGCCGCCGCTGTATTTCAGAGCGGCCATAAGCTCATCGATCTTCTGCTCACCCTGACCAGCACGAATGGCCTCGGCCACACACGTCGAGAGATGGTTACGCAGGATCGCCCTGTTGACACGTTCAAGCTGGGCCTGCACAGCCGATAGCTGTTTCATGAGGTCGACGCAGTAGACCCCTTGATCGACCATGCGCCGTACTGCCTCGAGCTGGCCTGCCGCTACCTTCAACCCAATCTCGACGTCTCGCTGAACACCAGCACGCATTCGTAAACCTTCCCAACCCCACCCCTGGTGGGGTGACATCAGTCTACCAGATCATGATTCGTGTCACATCAACCGTCGTGCTACGCTCTGCCGCAGCAAGCCAGAGGAGAAGCACAGTGAAAATCCGCGACATCACTCTGCCCGTGCGGTCCTAGCCGATTCTCTGCCACGATGTGCGCTGGAGCCTACAGAGACGCCTTGATGGCTGCAGCTTCTCCGTGCGGCGCGTCGCACTTGGTACCCCTGGTTCCTGGAGCAGGTTCATCGCGCATCGCGACCGGAGTGCTGCGCCAGCGACTCAAACTCATCCCGCGACAGTGAGAGCTTGATCCGCTCCGGCGAGACGCTCTGAACCACCCGGCTGGGAACATCCGTTAGCTGCTCGCCGAAAACGCTACCGTGGCGTACGACGAGGCGTTGTACCGTACCATCAGCATCCACCTCGATCTCTTCAACACGTCCAAGTCGCCCATCCTTGCCCTCCACCGGGGTCTGGGGGCTAATGGCCGTCTCACCAGCCGGAATGAATTCTTGGGTAACAGGAGTGGGAATCGTAGGCGCCCCGATGGGACCCAGCAGAGCCTCGATAGCAGCAAAGAGATATTGCTGTGGTAGATAACCGAGCGTCGGATGAGGCTGATCCGGCAATAGGAAAACTCGTTGATCGAACAGCGCCATCTGCTCGAGCTCTGCGAGCGAACACGACAGTACCAGCACGCCCTGCTCAATGCCACGTACCTGCGCAAGAGGGACGAGGCGGTGCTCACGATGGTGAGTGGCCGTTTCCGTCTCCTTGCGCTACACTGCGAGGAGCGAGGCAATGAGCAGGCCTTCCACACCCACCGCCCGAGCCGCTCGCATTGCTCCGCAAGCACGTGTCGGACAGAACCCCGGTGAGGCTGTGCTCCGCGCTCCCATCCAGAGGTAAGAATGACAAGCCGGAAAAATACGTGGCACGGCTGGTCGCATTCATTCGTGTGGATCAACACGAAGACCCGCTAGACCAAGCGAGCTCTGTGGGAGGATCACCCGTTCGCTACTCTAAAGGGCTACACTCATCACCGCTGTGTGAATGCCCGCGTCACGAGCACGAACGGAGTAGATCGTTGAGCTCATCCCGGCCAAATATCGTCTTCATCGCGGCGGATACGCTTCGTCCGGACCACCTGTCGGCCTACGGCTACACGCGTCCTACCAGCCCCAACATTGATCGTCTTGCTGAGGAGGGCGCACTCTTCAGTGACTATCAGGCCGCCCAGATCCCGACGCATCCTGCGTTTACGACCCTCCTGACTGGCGTCGACCCGCTCTACCACGGCATCCTATCGCACTCTGGCACGCGCCAGCTTCGCCCGTCAGTGCCCATGCTGCCGCAGCGGTTGCAAGCGGCCGGATATATCACGGGTGGCGTCGACAACATGATGGCAATGCAGACCGGGCCGAGCTGGTTCGCACGCGGCTTCGACTATTTCCGTATCTACCGCTATACACCAGGGACTGGCGAGGCAGCGCGTGTTACCAACTGGGCGCTGAGCTTGCTCGACTTGCTCACTCAAGAGCAACGGCCATTCTTCCTGTTCCTGCACTACTTCGATCCCCACACTCCCTACGCCCCTCCGGCGGAATTTCAGCGGCGCTTCTACTCGGGAGACGAATGCGATCCAGCGAACACATCCTTGCACAATGCCATCCCAGAAGATGACCGGCTCACGCCGCTGCTCCTTGGTAACCTCACGACCCGCGGCGTCACCGACTTCAACTACGTCATAGCTCAATACGACGGTGAGATTGCCTTCATGGATCGCGAGATTGGCCGTCTACTGAACGAGCTTGACGCCCGCTCCCTGTCCCGCAACACTCTGGTGGTCTTGCTCTCCGACCATGGGGAAGCCTTCGGCGAAGGTGGCTTGGTGTTCGATCACCACACTATTCATAATGCCGTGACCAGGTGCGCATTGCTCCTCAGACTCCCGGGAGAGATTCCAGAGGGACTGAGA
Organism: Chloroflexota bacterium; assembly: GCA_023381555.1. Classification (GTDB taxonomy): domain Bacteria; phylum Chloroflexota; class UBA4733; order UBA4733; family UBA4733; genus JAMDCW01. Next base: position 51,241 of record JAMCRV010000091.1, read on the forward strand.
GTTTCGAGTCTGGCATCCAGTATGGACGTCACGCCAACAATTCTCGACCTCTGTGAGCTGCCACTCATCCAGCCCACAGAGGTCGCTGGAGTCAGTCTCACGCCTCTGTTGAGAGGTGCTCCTAGCGTGCGCCTGTCAGCGCCGATCGGCGAAGCCTCCCGCCAGGTGAGTCACGGCGTCGTCACGCCCGAATGGCGCCTCATCGAGCCGGTCACGGCTCGCACCGATGGCACCCCGCTGCCCGATTTCCTCGGCCGGCCGCGCGATCCGCATATTCAGCTCTTCGACCGGCGCAGCGATCCTCACGAGCAACATAACGTCGCTACACAGCACCCGCAGATGGTCGCAGTACTGCAACGCCTCATGCGAGAGCGCCTGGAACGGCTTCACCCCTACACTGGAGTAGATGACCCGTTCCGTCACTGCTCGCTGACACTGGACTTCGAGACGATGGTGGCACGGCATAACACCCGGGCCACGTCCGCATGAACCCTGTGCTGGAACTGCGCCCTAGTGGTCAGAGGTCAATCCATTGGCCGGGACGATGCCCGTTCGAAGCTACAGCAGCATTCTGTCGAAGATAACTATCTGGTGCACTTCTACAAGGGGATGGCATAGCGTGTTCAGCGCTGTGCAGTTCTCTCTCGATAAGTAAGGATTCCTACGAGGGCTAGCGGGTAGCTGGTGTCGAGCGTAACTCTTCAACCTTATGCGCTGTTTCAACAAGCAGCTTGTTGAAAGCCTCTTCAAACAGCCTGACGCCATCGTTCTCGAGCTCATCGGTCAACTCTTCAAAACTGATGTTGAGGTCTGCCAGGAGCTGAATCCGAGCACGCGCGGCGTCTACGTTTTCCTTCGCGGTCAAACCGCGCACGACACCATGGTCGCGAAAAGCATCAATGGTCTGCGGTGGCATAGTGTTGACGGTCTGCTCCGCAATGAGCTCCTCCACATAGAGAACATCACGCCGCTTCGGATCCTTCATACTGGTGCTGGCCCATAGAGGCCGCTGCACTTGAGCCCCTTGTGGCGCGAGCGCTGCGAAGCGCGGATTCGCTGAGCTGAAAATCTCCTCGAAGCGCGCATAAGCGAGCTTCGCATTGGCTATCGCGATAGTGCCCAACAGACTCTCGAGCTGGGCTCGCTCAGTATCACTTGTTGAGGCTTCGATCCTGCCACGTAAGGTCTTGTCCACGATGGTGTCCACACGGCTTACGAAGAAGCTTGCGACCGAGGCCAGATCCCGAACCGGAAGACCCGCCTTCACGCGCGCTTCCATCGCCTCGATGAAAGCCCAGGCTACCGCCTCGTAGTGATCCAAGGAGAATAGCAGGGTCACGTTGATGTTGATGCCCTCGCTCAGGCACCGCCGGATTGCCGGGACGCCCTCAACCGTACCCGGAATCTTGACCATCACGTTCGGCCGGCCCACAGCCTGCCACAAGCGCCTCGCTTCAGTGATCGTCTCCTCTGTATTACGAGCGAGGTTCGGCGCGACTTCGATGCTTACGAAGCCATCGCGATGCCCCGTCGCTTCCCATGTAGGGCGAAGCACGTCGGCGGTACTTCGAATGTCCTCAAGCATGAGCGCATCGAGAATTGCAGGGGCCTCCTGACCCTCACCGAGGAGTTGGCGGATCGCACCGTCGTACTCGCCCCCTGAGCCAATAGCCTTCTCGAAGATGGATGGGTTCGACGTCACCCCGCTGATGCCATCCTCTTCGACGAGCTGCTTGAGCTGACCAGTTTGGAGTTGCCTTCGCGTGATATTGTCTTGCCAGACGCTCTGCCCCAACCCCTCCAACTTGCGCAGGCGATTCGTAGAGGCGTTCTGTGCGACCGAAGCCACGGTGCTACTCCTTATACTCTGCAGTGTCCATCGCGCCGCTGCAATGAGCTAGCGCACGTTGCGGCGGTACTCCTATAGGCATTGTCCCAGAAACTTGAACCTTCTGCCAGTTACTTCCAGCAGTGATCGTACATCGTGAGCACCAGGCAGGATGAAGACGATCTGACAACGCTGTCGCAGGACGGCAAACTCAGGGTGTTGGCCTCTCTAGGGCAGCCGGCAGTGCGGACAGCGCCAGTGCCAACCTGGGGACGGAGACACCGCCGTGGTAGCTTCCTCGAAGGAAGAATGACATCTCTGCTCGAAACCAACGTCGTGTACAATGGTAACAATGGCAACTCGTTGGGAAAGGCTGCTTCATGGTGGCGCTGCCACTGTCTCGCCGCACCGTCATCAAGTCCCTCGGCTCAGCGTCTCTCAGTTTCACAGTCGCAAGCATTCTCGCCAGTTGTGGGCTAACCGGAAGGCCGGCTGCTGCTAAGGTGAAGTTCGAATACTGGCACAGCTGGTCGAATCCGCCCATCATCACAGCGGTAGCGGGGGCGTGTGATCAGTACAACGCCCAGCATCCCGACCAGGAAGTTATTCCACGCTGGGGCATACCTGCAACTCGCGGTCTACTGGCTGCTGCAGGAGGGCAGCCACCCGCCGTGTTCACCCTCTATCCCGGCGGCACACTTTCAGCATGGGCCAGTAACGGCGCGCTGCGCGGCCTCAACGAATATGTGAAGGCTAGCCACTACGACCTCAACCGTTTCGTCCAGTCCCAGATCGTCCACGCGATCTTCCAGGGGCAGCTCTATGCGTTGCCTCTGGGAATGGGCGCGTATATGCTCTACTATAATCGCAAGATCTTTGCGGAAGAAGGTATCGCCTCTCCACCACAGACTCTTCAAGAAGCATTCGACCTCAGCAACAAGATCAGCAAGAAATCAACCGCGGGCTACAGCCGCATCGGTTTCCTTCCATTCTCCGGCTTTGCTGGAAACGGATCAGGCTTTGGTCTCTACGCCTATCTCTTCGGTGGCAAGCTCTGGAGCGGGAAGAGGCAACAGTTCACGATCGATGCACCCCAGAACCTGGTTGCTCTCAAATGGCTACAAGAATACTATCAGCACTATGGTGCCACGAGTGTTGATGAATTCACGGCAGGTTTCGGTAGCCAGGCGCAGGACCCGTTCTTCGCAGGAAAGCTCGTCTTCGAGATCAACGGACAGTGGGAAGTCTTCAATGCTCATAACTTCAAACCAAACCTCGACTATGACGTCGCGCCGATCCCCTACGATGAGCAGCACCCCGAGTTCAAGAACTCAACACAGACTCGAGGAAACTCTCTGGTGCTCCCAAAGGGGTCAATGCATCCCGAGCACGGCTGGAGCTTCATCACGTGGATGCAAACGGGAGACGCCCCCGTTATTATGGCCCGAGCTGTCAACAACATGCCAGCGGTGAAGTCGTATCTCACCAACAAGCAGCTCACCTCGATAGACCCGCGCTACGCTCACTTCTTGGAATACCTCCGCTCGGGGAATATCCAGCCACAGTGGCCAGCAACGCCGGTTACAAGCCTGCTAGCGAACACGCTTCAGACTGGCGTCGATGCTGCGACACACGGAAGTGAAACAGCCCCAGCGGCACTCGCTCATGCTCAGAGCGTCATGGAGCAGAACCTTGCTCAGGCCCAACTTCGTCAGCGCCAGCCCTAAATCAAACCAGAATGGCGTTGCGAAGGAGGTCCTCTCCCCCTGCCCCTCACCCCAAGCTTGGGGGAGGGGTGGCGAGCCTTAGCGAGCCGGGGTGAGGGCTTCGCCTTTCGCAACACCACCGTGGAAGGACTTAGCAGTGAGAGCTGGCGCGCCCGAGATACAATCTCGCTGCTAAACCAAACTAAAGGAGTAAGCCTGTGGCAACGATAGCCAGAAGCCGCGCTGAGGCTTCTGCCCCGGTCTCGGTCGCGATGCGACGGCGCAACACACGGGTCGGTGTACTCTTTGCCCTGCCATTCCTCATCGGGTTCCTTACCTTGCAGGTCTATCCACTCATCGCCTCCTTCTACTACAGCTTCACACAGTTCAACGTCTTCCAGTCACCGATCTGGATCGGCGGACAGAACTACGCTCAGCTCATCCACGATCCTCTCTTCTGGACCTCGCTGCAAGATACGTTCTTCATGGTGGTCATCGGCATTCCCATTCAGCTCGTCCTGGCGTTCCTGGTGGCACTGCTACTCAATAGCAAAGTGAAGGGAATCGCTGTCTTCCGCACCTTTGTCTATCTCCCAACCGTCACTCCGATTGTGGCCTCCTCGCTCCTGTGGCTGTGGTTGCTCAATCCGGTGTACGGCCCCATCAACTTTGTGTGGGTACACCTGCTGCATACACAAGGCCCCGGCTGGTTCGCGACAGCGGCATGGGCGAAGCCAGCCATGATCGTTATGGGCCTGTGGGGTATCGGGACGGCAATGATCGTATTCCTGGCAGCCCTTCAGGGCGTACCAGAGCAACTGTACGAAGCAGCACGGATCGACGGTGCGAACGGCTGGCAACGAGCGCTCCGTGTCACCCTCCCACTCATCTCACCAGCAACTTTCTTTCTACTCATCACACACGTGATAGACACGCTGCAGATCTTCGCAAGTGCGTACATCGTCGCCAGTGGCGGCGGCGGACCGCAGAACGCACTGCTCTTCTATGCAGTCTATCTCTACCAGAATGCGTTCAACTACCTGAAGATGGGATACGCATCAGCAATGGCCTGGCTTCTATTCATCGTCATCGTGTTCCTGACGCTACTCATCTTTCGCTCCGGTCGCCGCTGGGTGTACTACGAAGGGTAAACGCATTGTCTCAACGCACACTTGCATTCGACGCACCTACGATCCGGCGTCACCATTCCAGGTCTTCTCTTACGCCAGCGTTGCGCTATCTGATACTCACCATTATTGGGCTGCTCTTCGCCTTCCCTTTCCTCTGGATGGTGAGTACATCGCTCAAGACAACGCAAGCCGTCTTCAAAGTGCCGCCTCAGATCCTTCCGATCCCACCGCAGTGGTCTAACTACGCCGTAGCGTTCACACAAGTACCTTTTCTGCTCTATCTCCGGAATACGCTCATCATTGCCGTGTTCGGAACCATTGGTGCACTCTTCTGTGCCTCTCTGGTGGGCTACTCGCTCAGTCGCGTCGATTGGTGGGGAAGACGCTGGCTCCTGCCACTAGTACTGGTGAGCATGATGCTGCCATTCCAGGTGAAGATGGTGCCAACGTTCCTGATCTTCACCTGGATCCACTGGATCGGGACATTCCTCCCGCTCATTGTGCCCAGCTTCATCAACGTGCCGCTCTTCATTTTCCTCATGCGGCAGTTCTATCTCACACTCCCCTTTGAGCTGGCTGATGCAGCGCGTGCCGATGGGGCAAATGAATGGCAGGTGTTCTGGTCAATCGTCCTCCCGCTCACACGGCCAGCTCTCGCCAGTGTGGCCATCTTCTCTTTTCTGGGCCACTGGAACGACTTTCAAGGGCCGCTAATCTACCTCACGCACCAGAATGATTTCACGCTCTCTATCGGTTTGCAGGCATTTCAGTCTGATCATGCCACCGAGTGGGCGCCCCTGATGGCTGCGGCCACAGTCTTCACGCTCCCGGTCGTTATCCTGTTCTTCGCATTGCAGCGCTATTTCGTCCAAGGATTGGCAGTGACGGGGCTCAAAGGCTAGGGACGGAGGGCTCAGTCGCCTCGAAACTCGCGCGCAGCTGTCACCACAGCTTGGGCCGCGCCGGTCATCAGCGCAGCATCACTGCCAATCGCAATGAGCCGGAACCCCTGCTCCCAGCGCTGCCGGGCTGTAGAGGCTGTACCGGTGAGGATACCTGCCACTTTCTCATGCCGCTGAGCAACAGTCACGATGTATTGCAGCGCGGCCTCATAGGTCGGATAGGTGGGCTCGAGCAGGGGAGGCAGGCCGAGCGACGCGCATAAGTCGTTTGGCCCGACGAAGAGGCAGTCGAAGCCGGGCAAGGCGGCGATCTCCTCGAGTCGAGAAAGGGTATCGGTATGCTCGACTTGCAGCGCCACCAGCACTTCGTGATTGGCTTCGGCAAGATACTCCGCTCGAGGGACACCAAAACTCAACGGCGGGCGTAGGCCCCCAACACTCCTCACCCCCTGTGGCGGATAACGGCAGGATGCGATGGCACGGCGAGCCTCGTCAGGAGTATTCACCATCGGAATGACGATGCCATGGACACCAGCGTCAAGCACGCGCTTGATGAGGTTGACGTCGTTCCCCATCACCCGTGCGAGTGGCGCTACGGGCGTTCCCTGCATTGCCTGAAGCATCTGAATCAGCGTCTCAGTATCGGTAGGCGAGTGTTCGGTATCGACGACGAGGAAGTCGAACCCAGTGTGAGCGAGCAGTTCCGTGGCGATGGGACTCGCAAGATTGAGCCACGATCCGATGACGCCACGCCTGGTTCGCAATCGAGAAAGCAACTGGTTCTGCACGTTTTAGCCCTCTTTCTCAGAAAGCACCGCCGGCGGGTGCCCAATCGTTCCCGCTCACGACTGCGACGAAGGAGACTGATCCCGCGGACCTGGCCGTCGTCGCCCCAAGCCCTGCGCGCGCCGGTGGACCGCGAGCACATACTGCTGCATCTCGAACATCACTCGCGCTGACCGCACCTCAGGATGTTCGGGACCGAATCCCCAGCTCTGGAGATGAGCAATACGCCGCTCTGCAGATTCCACCACAACCTGCAGCACGCGATCGAGGTCACTCTCGGGAACAGGCTTGCTTGCGCGCATTGAACCTCACTGACTCGACTTCACTTCTGGCGCGAGTCGACAGAGTGACCGAGACCGCCGTTACCTTACCATAGATAGACGTCACGAAGACAGGAAGGAAGAGCGCCAAGGTGACGCTGCCATCCACCCCGTATCAACGGTTTGCCTACCCGGTGCTTCGCAGCCTTGATGCTGAAGCAGCGCATCACCATGCGCTCACTGCCCTCCAGACTCTGCAACGCAACTCGCTCGCCCTTGCTATACTGCGACAGCTCTATACAGTTCGCCACCCTCGCCTCGAGCGGACGCTGTTTGGCGTTCGCTTTGCCAACCCTGTAGGCGTGGCTGCCGGCTTCGACAAGAATGGAGTCGCCGTCGAGGCGCTTGCAGCACTCGGCTTCGGCCACATCGAAGTGGGCACGGTCACTCCCCGCCCACAGCGCGGCAATGAGCGTCCACGGCTAGTCCGTCTCATACGTGACGAGGCCCTCATCAATCGTCTTGGCTTTCCGAATGAGGGTATGCACGCCATCATTCCGCACTTGCCCCCCCGCGGCACGCGCACCTTTGTGCTCGGCATCAACATCGGCCCCAACAAGACCAGCGTCACGGCAGGCCGCGCAATCGACGACTACTTGGCGGCGCTCGACTACTGCGCTCCAGTGGCCGACTACTTCGCCATCAACATCTCTTCGCCGAACACTCCAGGGCTGCGCAGCTTGCAACAGGCGCAGAGCCTCGACGATCTCCTGACCTCGATTTTCCGGCACACATCCAATGAACGTATTTCCACACCAATCGCGGTGAAGCTTGGACCTGACCTCACTCGTGACGACCTGTGCGAGCTCGTGCGAGTGCTTATGGCCCATCCAGTCGCCGCCGTCATCGCGACAAACACCACGTCTTCCCGTCCAGCATCGCTACGGGATCCTCTAGCCACGGAGAGCGGCGGCTTGAGCGGGCGGCCCCTCCGTGACCTGGCCACTGCGGTGATTCGGACCATCAGCGACGCCAGCGCCGGAAAGCTCCCGGTCATCGGCGTCGGGGGGGTTTTCTCTGCACGTGATGCACACGAGAAGCTGGAAGCCGGGGCTACGCTCGTCCAGCTCTACACTGGGTTCGTCTACATCGGTCCATCCACAGCACGACGCATCAATGAAGGTCTGCTCTCGATGAAACGCATCCGCCAGCGTGACACCAAAGCGGTCGCACGTAGCCCTTTGCCCCAGGACGGGTGATCAGTACAGCCCCTTCGCTCAACATCAACATCACCGGACCAACTACTGGCAGCAACGTCACACTCGACGATATCGCCACGCACGTCGTAAAGGGGAGAAAGTGGTGTTTCGAGAGCCCGCACGCCGGTATCCCGGCACAGTGATCGAACAATCGCGCGAGCAGGAGGCGGTTTGAGCACGTGTCTCACTAAGATAGCAGTGGGCTCAGTACGTGGCCCGTCCACCGCTGATGTCAAAACACTGACCGGTGCTGAAGCTGACTTCATCGGAAGCAAGCCAGCAGATGAGCGCCGCCACTTCGGTCGCCTTGCCCGTGCGTCCCATCGGGATGCGCTCGACCATGTAATCCACCTGCTGTGGTGTCAGCTGCTCGAGGATGGCAGTTTCGATCACTGCTGGGCTTACAGCATTCACCAAGATGCCATCTCTAGCCACCTCTTTGGCAAGTGCCTTCGTCAGCCCGATGACCCCGGCCTTGGCGGTCGAATAGGGAATCATATTGGGATTGCCTTCTTTGCCAGCAATCGAGGCAACATTAACGATCCGGCCATAGCGACGAGCCTTCATCCCAGGGATCGCAGCCCGACAGCAATAGAACACGCTCTGCAGGTCTACTGCCATCATCGTCTCCCAGTCCTCATCGGTTACACGTTCGATGGGGGCAGCACGGCCTGCGATGCCAGCGTTGTTCACGAGAATGTCCACCTTCCCGTGTTGACGCTCCGTTCCTCCAATGAGCGCCTCGACGTCGCTCTGCACCGTCACGTCAGTCACCATCGACACCACAGCCAGTCCAGCAGCTCTCAGCGCAGTCACCACGCTGGCCAGAGCGGTAGCATCGCGATCTGCGAACACGACGAGTGCCCCTTCCCGTGCGAGCCGCTCCGCCGCCGCCGCTCCGATGCCTCGCGCTGCTCCTGTGACAACCGCGACCTTACCCTCCAGCAGCATTATGAACGCCCCCCTATATATATCCTCGCAAATACGGTAATCTTCGCACTTCTGCGCGAATGTGTCACAGGTACAGGTAAAACGCAAAGTGCGGGAGCGTACCAGTCCATCGCTCCCGCACCTGTAATGAGAACTACGCGCTATGCAGCGCTCGCAGCGGCCTCGAATTCTATCTCGACACCACGGCCGCGGGCCACACCGAGCGCATCGAAGATAATGGTAAACACGACCGCAACTACAATGTTGAGCGCCAGGGCAAGCACGGCAGCGTAAGCACTGTAAGTAAACCCACCAAGGTGGAGCGCATACACCGACCCCGCAAACTTGTTGGCAACAGCCATGGCGATGCCCGCGACGATCCCGGCAGCCCAGCCGAGCAGCAGTGCCCACCGGTGGAACCAGCGCGTGTAGAGCGAAAAGACGACCGCGGGGAACGTCTGCGAGATGAGGATACCGCCCAGGAGCTGAAAGTTGATGGCATATTGCTGTGGCAAGAAGATCACGAAAATGAGCGCACCGAACTTCACGACGAAGGAAGTGATCTTGGCTGCACGCGCTTCCTCGCCCGTCGAGCAGTTCGGCCTGAAGTACGTCTTATAGATGTTGCGCGTAAACAGGTTTGCCGCCGCAATCGACATGACCGCGGAGGGAACGAGAGCGCCAATGACGATGGCCGCGAAGGTCACACCGACAAACCACGACGGGAACATCGCAACGAATAGGGCCGGAACGGCAAAGTTCGGTGTCTTTGGCGTGACGTGGGCAGCGAGCGCAAAGTACCCCAACAATGCCATGAAGGCGAGCAACAGCGAGTACAGACCGAGCATCGCTGAGTTACGCCGGATCACTCCGCCACTCTTGGAGCTGAACACTGCGGTGATCGCGTGCGGGTACATGTACAGAGCAAGCGCAGAGCCCAGTGCAAGAGTACCGTAAGCGCTGAAGGCGCCTGGCGGGAGAATGAGTGGGGATGGCGGCTTGTGCGCCTTGAGCGCAAGATCGGCCGCCTGGAAGATGTGTCCATAGCCACCGAGCTTGATAGGGATGTAGATCGCAGCCACGATACAGGTGATGTAGATGAGGCAATCCTTCACGATTGCTGTGAGCGCCGGTGCCCGCAAGCCGCTTGAGTAGGTGTAGAGAGCAAGCACCAGGAAAGCGACGATGAGTGGGAGATCACCGGCCAGTCCTAATCCAGTGAAACCCAGAGATGCGATGACCACCTGCATACCGACGAGCTGAAGAGCGATGTAAGGCATGGTGGCCACGATTCCGGTAACAGCAATGGCCAGCGCGAGTAAGCCGCTATCCGTGCGGTGATGAATCCAATCTGCTGCGGTGATGTAACCGTGCTTCTTCGCGATCACCCATAGGCGCGGCATGATAAAGAACACTAACGGCCAGACGACGACGGTATAGGGAACTGCAAAGAAACCAACTGCGCCAGCCCCGTAGAGCGTTCCCGGCACTGCCACAAACGTGTACGCGGTAAAGAGGTCGCCACCGACGAGAAACCACGACACGATCGTCCCGAACTGTCTGTTCGCAAGACCCCATTCAGTAATGTGACTCAAGTCGCCGCGCCGCCACCGCGCCGCTGCGAACCCCACATAGGTGACAACCACAAACAACGCTAGAAAGACAATGGTTGCTACCCAGTCGATATGCATCGCATGAGCCTCTCTTCAGCTTCACGCTTGTTCTCCACGTCAACGGACCTCGGGCGCTGAGTCGCTACCGAGTGATGAAATACACCGTGGTGCATACGATTCCACCGAGAATGACCCAGAGAATCTGCCACCAGTAGTAGAACGGAAAGCCGAAAAGCTCAGGAGTCTGCGAAGCATAAATCTGCGGGAAGAGCGTAAAGATGAAAGGAATGATGAGGAGAATCTGCCAGCCCTTATGACGGCGGGCCCCTCCCTCAGCAGGATCGTCCACGAGCGCCTTCCTCTCTGCGCACTTCTGCGACACGCTCTGCAACTGTCCGGATACAGACGGAATGGAAGTACGGGAACCTCGGCCACTCCGAGACGGTGCAACTATAGCAAGCTCGCCACGAAGGGACAAGAATCCATCGAGATTCCTAGTCAAACTGGGAAGTGGCGGAGAGATCACGTCGTGCCCCAATCGGCTCCACGTGGCCTATCGCAACTGTTCGGAGCGCGCTGGTAGGTAGTAAGAGGCTCCGCCACCAGACGTCTGGCCGGGATGCTGACTCGTCCACTGTCCCAAGCCGGCACGCGCTGCAGCACACCCTGGCTTGGGACGCACTACCCGCAGACTAGAGTGTCAGACGATCTATCTCCGCAAGCTCTTCTGGGCTGAATTCGAGCTTGTCTAGGGCACTGACGTTCTCCTCGATCTGCTCCACCTTGGAAGCGCCAATCAGGGCACTCGTCACTGTAGGGAGCCGCAGAATCCAGGCAAGCGCCATCTGGGCGAGTGTCTGTCCTCGCCGGCCGGCAAGGCTGTTGAGGGCCCTTAGCTGTTCGAGACGCTCGGGCGTGAGGCGCCGCCTAGTCTGCTCTTCACCCCACCACAGGGCGGCTCGGGAATCGGCCGGGATCTCCCCTGAAAGGTATTTTCCCGTCAGCAGGCCGCTCGCGAGCGGGACAAAGGCAATGACGCCCGCTCCTGCGCGCTCGGTCTGCGGCAGCAAGTCGCGCTCGATGCCGCGATTGAGCAGATTGTACGCAGGCTGATGTATCGTGATCGGAGCCCAGTCGTGGCGCTCGCCCACCCTCACTGCATCGGCAAAATGAGCCCCATTGAAACTGCTCACACCTCCATAGAGCACTTTTCCTTGGCGAATGAGCATGTCAATCGCACCCAAGCTCTCCTCAAGTGGTGTGTGCGAGTCAGGTCGGTGGAGATAGAAGATGTCGAAGTAGTCCAGGCCCATCCGCTTCAAGCTCTGCTCGCAGCTCGCCACGATGTACTTCTTCGAGAGCCATTCCCCATACGGACCGGGCCACATGCGATAGCCCGCCTTCGAGCTGATGATCAGCTCGTCGCGCGGCAGCTCGCCGCGGATGATCTCACCACACACAAGCTCCGAGTTGCCTGGAGGGCGCCCATAGTTGTTGGCAAAGTCAAAGTGCGTGATGCCGAGATCGAAGGCCCGGCGCAAGCACGCCCGCGCAATCTCCGGACCCCGATATCCGCCGAACGTCTCCCATCCCCCAAGGGAGATGACGGGGAGCAGCAAGCCACTGCGTCCACACCGACGGTAGACCATATGGTCGTACCGGTCGGCAGCGAAAACGTCCTCGACTCCACGCGCGATTCGCGTCGCGCGCAGCTGAAGATCTCCCTCTTGACCCATTCTCTGCACCTTTTCTGCTGCACCCTAGAACTGCGGACGGCATTACCGCACCGGCAAGAGCTTAGAGGATAACCTTCCTGACACGCAACGCCAGCGCCGGGGTTGGCACTGATGTTGCAACAGGTCATTCATGGAGAGTAAGCTAACGATGCAGGGCCTTTCAATATGGGTGGCTCGTTTCCCCGATATCGGCAGCCGAAAGGGGTAAAAACAATGGCTACAGCGCAACTGCTCCAAACCGTCGTGCGCGGTTTGAATGAGGTTCAAAAGCGCACCGACGAGTCGTCCCGTCAGACGGCTCGACTGCGTGCTGACTTCCTGGAGCGTATTGAAAAGGCCACCGAGCAGCTTCAAGATAGCGCTGTCTATCTCCGGCAGCTGGGCAGACTCGTCGAGGAGGAGATCAGTCCTCTGACGGCGACCGCTCGTGATATGATGTCTGCGATACCTCAGTTCACCGAGGAGGGAGGTCGCTACATCAAAAAACAGGCCAGCGCAACGCTACACTCTCAGTCGCTCTCTCTAATCAACCGGCTGTCACGCGGGCTGCCGCGCCTTCAGGTCACCCTGTCACGGCCTTTCCTGCAGCGCGCTCGTCCCTCACCCTGGCAACTCGCAGCAAGACGCCGGTTCTCCTTCCTCTCACGAGCAAGCATGTTCAGCTTCGGCAGTCTGCTGAGCTTTAGCAGCTTCTGCAGTGTCCTAAGTGTCAATAGCGCGGGCAGCGTCTTGAGCATCGGGAGCGCTGGGAGCATCCTCAGCATCGGAAGTGTCGGGAGTATCCTCAGTATCCGAAGTACTCAGAGCATCCTCAGTATTGGGGGGAAACGCACGGTACTGCATCGCCGCAACCGGGCAGGATCCACACTAGGCACTGCAGCAGACCAACCGCAATCAGCAACTACCGCTGACACCGACGGTGACCAGGCGGCCAAGGGTAACAACGACTCGCCGGTCACAGACACAGCCAGCTAGACGGCTGTCGTGCGTGGCCAGGATAGCTCAAACCCCTGTGCGGCACAGAGCCGCTGGAAGTCCTGCAGATACTCCTGTGACTCCCGCACAGCATGCGGACTGTGCCTGGCGACGAGGCAGTGCGCCGCCAACAGCCCTGCTGCTTCACCGATGTTCCACTCGACCGGGTGCAGGCGGTAGCATCCAGTGGTGATGTGGGTCACGCCGAGGTTCTTGCACGCTGGTAGAAGATTACGGACACGCACCGGAAGCAGCGCACCGAGTGGAATGCGGAAGGGTAGAGAGTCGATGTCGACGTAGTTGACGTGCGTCGATGAGGGGTGGAGATCGATGCGATAGCAGCCCACTCCAACACTGTCAACAAATGGTTCACCTTCTCCCGGTTGGCCCCGCCCGATTCCCCGCGCCCTGGCTCCCACGTGCTGCTCGGTTACCGTGAAGACCGCGCGGATGCGCCTGCTCTCCCGAATGTAGGGATACTTTGCCAGACCATCGTCCGTATCGACGAGATCTGGTCTCAGGTAGAGCCCAGGGTAACCGGCGCCGCCGTCAGGACGAGGAGCCTCGGTCTGGAGCCAGTACATCAGGCTGAGGGAAAGCTGTCGTGCCTCCTCGAGGTAGCGCTGTCGCTCCTCTTCCGGCTTGTCGATAATGTTCCCCTCAAAGTAGTCGTTCTGAGGCCAGTTGACGAGCGTTACCTCGTGCGGAACAACGTCCCCCACGTAGTGACCGCTGTGTACGATTCTGCGGTAGAGCCAGAGTGACTGGCGCGTCTCTTCCCCTGGGAAGAGCACTCGCTGGCGTGGTCTGAGTGTGATGGGATCAGGATGCGTCCAGCTGAGCAGCGGGCCCGTCCACGCTGGTGTGAGATCAGGAACGTAGTTGCGCCAGCACGCATACTGTGGCGGCCGGTCGATGACGTGGTTAGCGCCCGGCGCCGGATCATACGCCATTGGGAAGCACCAGGTGATGCCCTGCACATTATCCGGTTGCGGCGGACCTTCGACCGCGTGGGGCTCGCCGGTCTCGGCCTGACTTTCGGCCCCTGAGACATACTCCACAGCAGCAAGCGGCAGGAGATCTCCGAGCTCGGTCGCATCGAGGACATAGCGGGCTGCGACCACGATCTCCTCGTTCGTGACACTGTTGCGAACCGTCACCGACCGGATGGCATCCCCATCGACCTCTGCGGCTACCGGCACAGTGTTGAGCATCACGCGGAGGAGCCCCGACATTCGAGCGAAGGACAGCATCTCCTCTAATACTGCGTGACCAATGCGGAAATCGTGACACAGGCGCGAGACACCACCCTGGCCGGGGTTTAGGTAAGGGTCACGTAGCGCGTCGGCGATGAGTGGGTGATGATGGCGGTAGTAGGCCCGCACTCCGGTGCGATAAGCGCGATAGCGCCGGGTGCTTCCAAACTGCTCGATCCAGCGGTGCTCATCTGGTGGAACCGCCTGGGATGTCAGCTGCCCGCCGATCCACGACGTCTCCTCAGTCAGCACCACACGCTGGCCCAAGCTGGTCGCTGCCATTGCGGCGGCGACGCCACCAGTGCCTCCTCCCACGACCACAACATCGGTCTGAACTTCCTTGACCACCGGATCTCCGCCTCTTACTAACTCGGAATACGCGGCGCAGTGAGCCGCATCTGTGACTGGGACTTGCCCGTTCTCTTCAGTCCTTCATCCCTGCGCAGCGAAACGAGGTCCCAAGAACGCCCCCTGGCGTACCAACGTCCGCTGTAGCTCCTGAACTGGAATGGCCCGCGGTGGGCACCCCATCCGGACGGCGATAGCTGCCGCAGTGCCGGCTGCCTGTCCCATGGCATACCCGGAGGGCTGTACTCGGATAGCGCCAGCGGTGCCGCTGCCGTAAGGCACAACCGCTGATTATCGGCCTCTGCCATCGCGGCGGTACACTGCAGAAGTGAAAGGCAGTACCCGTGCCCGACAAGCATGACCCCCTTGATGAACGAGGCCTTCAATCCCATGGCCCGGCGGAGCCTGCGGACCCGGCCGAGGAGCATACCGACGAGCAACGTGCGGACCAACCGGAGGATACCATCGATATTCGCCCGCTCGCTGACGAAGAAGAAAGCGAGCTGGACGCCTTCTACGCGTTGCATTTCACCCCCTTACCGATGGGGTGGGGGGCGGAGATCATCGGCAGTGGAGACAGCCCCATGGCTGCACTCCAAGAAGCCTACCTCTCCCTGGACCGCAGCCGGCCGCTGCGCATGCTGGTGCTGGAATCTATGCCTGCGCTGGGAGCCATCGCGAGCATACTCGGTACTGATCTGCACAATCTGACCTCAG
The DNA here is from genome assembly GCA_023381555.1 of Chloroflexota bacterium. GTDB lineage: Bacteria > Chloroflexota > UBA4733 > UBA4733 > UBA4733 > JAMDCW01. The sequence continues at coordinate 66,687 of JAMCRV010000091.1, forward strand.
GTGGTATCACCATTGCCCCGAGTGCCCCCGAGCCTTTCGAGATTCGACAAGTCGCTCAGTATCTCAACCACCTTGTCTCGACCCTTGAGGACCTCAAGGCCGCTGGTCGCGAGACGACATCCGGAGCAGAGCTTGGATCCATCTTGGGGCCAGTCGACCTTGGGCTCTGGCTGGTGATTCACATTTACCTCACTGACGGCGACGAAGAGTGGGACCCGAACTCACTGACCATCGCTGAAGCACTGACGATGGCCCGGCAGGCTGCTATCCACGCTGAGATGGATACCCTCCCCTTTTCTCGAACCGTGCACTGAGCGCGCGCCAGCTTGCACAGCTACACGAGTGTGCGCCGGCGCAGTGCTTGCACACCAATGGGCAGCGTCACGGTTACAGTAATGGTGAGTACAGCTAGCTTCCGGCTGCCAAGATACGTAGTCGCGGATCGCTCACCGGTGACGGTGCAGTGGCTCTGTACGTAGCGTGCAGCGGTGCGCCTTAGCTGACGCGGCCTTACCCGATGGATCTCACGGTGCCCTGAGCTTTCCGGGTTCACGCTGCTCTGACGAGTACGAGAAGGAAGGGCCGGGAGAGCAGGAAGCAAAGGAGAATCCGCATGTCGCCACATCTCATCATTAGAGCGTTTCGCCCCCTCACTCTTTCAATCGGTCATCGTGAGGCTGTGTTGGCACGAACAGTGCTCTCTGTCGAACAATGGGGTAGCGCATGGCTGTCTGGACGATACCGCTCACTCAGTCGTACGTTAATACGGGGCAGGGAGAGCAATAAATGAGATGGTGTAGCGCACCTGCTGATCGCGTCCTCGGTGATGTCGACCTGCCTAGCCCTAGGCCCTGTCCAAGGCGCACGCGGGAACGCCCAATCAGGACGGGCAAGCCGCTCATTGGTGAGGAAGGCGAGGTGGTGCTCAGGGCTGTGACGTACTCGTACCATGCGCTCACACGGAGCTGCCAGAGAGCGCTCACTCCCGACCAAATTGCCTACGTGCTCATCTACGGCACTCCGGTGTTTCGCGCAGGAGCGCTCTTCTACGTGCTGCGCCGGCGTGACATCACGCCCGGAGATCTGCGTTCCGATGAAGTTGCCAAGCTCGAAGGTGCCGTCGTCTTAGTCAGCGAAGGTGTCATTACGACGGTGTATCGCAACCGTCGCGCGCTGCGGAGCATCCGCAAGAAGCAGAAGTATTTCCGAGGCTCAGCGGCGTAACCCTGCGCTACTGTGTACTGGCCTCATTCGCCGTAACAGCACTCTCCACTGCGCCTGACGCTCCGGGACGCTTGGGACAGATGAAGAGCTGTGCGCACTCCGAGCAGTGCTGCCCTGGGCTTGGCAGGAACCTCTTCGAGGCAATCATCTGTGCTGTGGAATCGAAGGTGTTGAGTCGTGCTTGTTCATGGCGCTTCTGCGGTGGCCACACTTCAATCAATATGTTGTCGAGTGGGTAGAAAAGCTCTACTCGAGCTGTCTCATCCGCCGCATACTGACTGAGAGCGAGGCGGTAGAGCGACAACCGGTCTTCACGTGGATGCTCGTCCGACCTCCTGCCGAACCGGATGCGTCGCAACACAAGGCCGCTGCCGGTCCGTTTGCTCTCGTCGAAGTCTACGCGGATGACCGAGTGCGGGAGGTCAACCCACAGGGAGTGGCACCATACCTGGAACGCTCCGTCACGTTGCTCGCGATCGTAGAGGCTCCGCAGCATCGTCTCCGCCCGTTGACGGTAGTACTGCTCATAGGTAGACCCAACAGGCCCGCCAGCCGCCCACTTGTCCTCAAATTCCGAAAGCGTGGCCTTCCAGGAAGGTAGCACACCCGCGGCTATGCTGTTCCGTAGCCATTCTCCCGTCTGGGACACAACGCTCGTGTACCGGCGCTGCGGGTTCTGCTGAGAACCACTGTCCAGCAACAATACGCGTTGGTAGTAGAACTGGAGCGGGCAGCGCAGATAGTGCTCGATGGCATAGGCAGAGTGCCGTGGTTTGTCGCTCTTGATGGCCGGTAGCGAAGGCTCTACGATGGCCGCGCCGCTCATCCAGCTATCATTAGCCCTCTCAGCCGTGCCAAGTCGTTGAGGATGGACGCCAAGCCGTTCGCAATACGGAAGCACGAGGTCGACAAAGGGCGAAGGCTTCTCCTCACGTTTGAGATAGCGCTTCGACCAGCTCAGCACGAGCACGTCGCGCGCCCGGCTTATCGCTACGAAGAAGAGAAAGGCTTCATCGGAGGTGTCAGCGCTGGGTATCGCCGAGAGCAAGCCAGGCGGTGGTGGGCAGGGTTCTCCCTTACTTGACGCTGGAAATCGGCCCTTCGTCAGGTGAGGCACCGCGACTACGGGGAATTCGAGTCCCTTACTCGCGTGCACCGTGAGGATGCGGATCGCGTCCACTCTTTCCAAGCTGGGAGGAAGCCCGATGCGCCCTTCGCCCATCTGGAAGAGGCGCCGTGCGTAGTCGACGAACGTCAAGCGACCGAATCCTGGCACACCCGCTGTCTTGCGCACCTGGAAGCTGCGCGCGAGCAGCACGAGCTCTCCGAGCGTCACAAGCTCAAGCTGCGCTTCAATGCCACCATCACGCAACAGTGTCTGGAGATGTGCCGGAGCAGAGAATAGGTACCGGGCCAATCCTTTGGCTGGGTCGCCATCGCGAAAGCACGTGGCCAGAAGCTCTCCAAGACGCTGGAACTGGATGGCGTCATCTGGTGCAATCCCTGCGATCTCGCCTGCTCTCCTAAGCGCGTCAGGAAAAGGGATTCCGCAGAGACGCGCGTTGGTCACGAGGGTATGAGCCGCCTCCGGATGCAGCGAAGGATCTACAAGGCGCGCGAGACCGAAGAGATCACCGCCGTCACCTTCCTCCGTCAAGGACAGGAGCGACAGGAGCTCTTTCACTTCTGGGCGGGTGAAGAGATTTCCCAGATAGGCTACGGGCACGCCACACTGCTTCAACGCCTGGGCGATAGCTTCCGCCTGGGAGTTCGTCCGGCACAGCACGGCCATATCGCGGAAAGGGCGCCCCGCCGTGTGCTCATCGTGCAGCGCTGCTGCCAGGGCAGCATGCTCACTCGCGCCATCGCTACTCTCAAACAGCCGCACCGCAGGCCTCATTGCCCTTGCCAGGTCGCCGCGCTCACTCCCCCACGGCGCTATCGGATCGTCCGGGAGAATCTGATTGGCAACGTCTGAGAAGAGACCGACCAGTGGTGCAACGGACCGGTAGTTGCGGGCGAGGTGAATACGGCTTGCTTCCCGGAAGTCTTGCTCGAACTGACCGACGTTGGCCGGAGAGGCCCCACGGAACTGGTAGATCGACTGGCGCAAGTCTCCTACCGCCCACAATCCACGGCCTTCGCTCGCCAGTAGCTTGAGCAGGTAGGCACTCGCTCGGTTGACATCCTGATACTCATCCACAAGCACGTGCTGGTACTGCGCCTGAAGCTCATTCCGGACATCCTCGTACTCTTCGAGCAGATGAACCACCTTCACCAGCAAGTCACCGTAGTCCACCATAGTCAAGCTGTTGAGAAGAGCGTCGTAGTAAGCATAGAAATCCGCCACCTCCATAGCCTTGGCTGCCGCCAGCTGTTCCGCGTCCTTGTGCGCCGCATCCCACTGCCGCTCCGCAAGCCGGCGATAGTCCCGAGGCGTCTTGAGCTCATCCTTGGCACGCGACACCGCTCTCAGAAGGTCCGGTAGATAGAGCCCTGGCTCTCCCGGATGCGCATAGTGCTGCAGCGGCAACGAGGCGATTCGCTCGTCAAGCATGAGGTAGGCATCGACCGTGTCGATGATGCGCACATCCGGCCGCAGACCCGCTCGCAGGCTGTAGCGCCGTAGGAGCTCGAGGGAAAAGGAATGAAACGTCTCTATAGTGAGACCCGTAGCCGCATCGCCGGCGGCGGAAGCAAGGCGATCGCGCAGCTCCTGTGCCGCCTTGTTCGAGAACGTCAGCACGAGAATACTGCGAGCTGGAACGTGCTGCTCACGGAGCAAATACTGCACCCTACCACTCAAGGCACGCGTCTTTCCCGTGCCCGGACCTGCTGCGACAAGGAGGGCCCGGCCCTTCCAACGAGCGGCTTGATCTTGCGAGAGGTCTAGAGTGACGGGTTGAGCTTCCACGGCGGCAGCTACCGGCTCATTACCGGGAGCCTGTTCAACAGGAGGCTCAGCCGTCAACACCCCAGCAATGAGCTGATTGATGACGGCGCTTTCGGGCAGCTCCAATCGCTCTACGAGTTGAGCCAGGGTTGCGCCTTCCCGAATGAGCGCTCGGAGCAGCAACTGCGGGGCCAGAAGCTCAGCAGCGAAGACGCTCGCCTCCATCTCAGTGCGCTGTCGTGGATTGTAGGTGGCGAGCTTACTCGTCGAGGATAGCGAAGACTCGTCTGGCAGCGCTTCGACATCACCATCACCACAGTTAGTGGCTGCACCGTGCTGGTGACCGAGCACGAAGTGACCGATTTCGTGAGCGACGGCAAAGTTCTGCGCCGCCAGGCTGAGCGACCTATCGACGGAGATCCATTCGTCAACCAGTCTAGCCCGCGCACCGTCGAGCGCCGGGTCGTCTGGACCGAGGGGCAATAAGCCGAGGTCCGTCTGGGCAAGCGCGGCAGCGACCACGAGCGAGCCCCAGGTACAGCCATCGTCGTCAGAGCAGCAAATGTTTGTGCGGAAGGTCTGGGCCCGCAGACGCACCTGTGCCCAGGTATCCACTCGTCACTCCGCCGCGGCAGTATTGATAGCGGACCAGCGTTCCTCCGCCAGCCAGACTCTCATCTCCGGAGTTGTCTTCGCCCGTTCGAGCGCAGCGTCGAAGGACTCCTGCAGGGGCTCAATGGGGACGGTGCGGGCGTAGTGCGCCCCTTGCGGCTGCGGCTGTTGGAGATAAGCGATGACCTGGGCGACGCTCAAGTCAAGAACGTCCGCCAAGCGACTAATGAGCTTGACCGGCAATGAGCCGAGACTGAGCCCGCGCATATCTATCTTGCCAAAAACCTCGAGGGGTATCCCTATCGCACCGGCTATGGCACTCTTGCACTTTCCGAGCTCTCGCCCGCGCGCAGAAAGCGTCTTGGGCATCCTCCGGAGGGCCTGTGCCATGGTTTCTGTCAGGATGCGCTCGAGTTCAGGATACTGATCGTTCTCCAGAACATCCTCGTCGGCATCGACCGTCGCTTCGTAGAGCTCGGCAAATTCTAGGAGCCCACTTGCATGTTGCGGATACTGCTCGAGAAGGTCGAAGAGGGTGGGACCTGTGCGCCGCTCTCGCCCCTCGACGTAGAGCATGAGAACGCTGTCCAACTCAGCTTCGGAACGCTCGGGGGTAGTCATCATCGGGAGTACTCCTCTTGTGAGCCAAGTAACTGCCTGAGCCACCTCAGCGCCCTGTTCCGGATGTTTCTCACCGTGCGATCGGTCACGCCTAGCACACTGCATACCGTCCTCTCAGATGGATCCTGCGAGGTGACCTTGAGCTTCTCCTCGAACAGCAAGATGAGGACCTGTTGCTCTTGATACGGCAGCCTCAGCAAGGCATCTCGTAGCTTTGCGCTCTCCACACTGGCAAGAACCTGAGCGTCAGGCGTGGGAGCCGGATCAACGGGCTCCCACTCCCTGTCGTCGCCCTGGCTGTTTGTGCTGTTGAACCTCTCTTCGTGCTGCTGGCGGTTGTCGCGCGCAGAACCGGCCCCGCGCGCCGCGGAGATCACGATTCGCCTGAGTGCTTCCTGAAAGTTTGCTTCCCAAAACTCCCGTTGGGGATCCAGTATATGTTGCCAGAGCGTGACGCTCACTTTTTGAAGGAAGTCGCTGCTCTCCGGAGAGTGACGCCACCTATCCACAGCTCTCGCGTACCGGAGAATGAGGGGTTTGGTCCGCAGCACGAGCAGCTCCGCTGCCTGGTCCCTTTCCTCTTGATTGCCGTGCCGCACGAAGTAGCGCACTGCCATCACGAGCACCTCAGACGCGACGTAGCGTTGACTCCCTTGGTTTGCCTCGCGGAGGTAGTCCCAGAACGCACGGGTATGCACTGGCGGCAGCTTGCGAAGCTGCTCCGCAACGGTCTCGTTGAGCGTGTACTGGCGTGTCGCACGCACATCCAGCGTGTGAAGACTTCCTTGGCGTCCCGCTGTTGCCATCCCCGAACTCCCACCCAGGACCAGTAGCTTCTCCTGACGGGAGTGTGGCATGAATACAGCACTTGAGTGAAATTGACCGCCGGCGCATGCCAGAGAACCACCGTGTTGCCCCTCTCACCATGCCTACTCGCCGCAGCCAGCTCCAGGCGGAAGTACCGCTGGCAGTTGTCAGCCGCAGAATCGTGACAATATAGTGTCTTGAAGACACAGAGAGTAGGAGGTGGGCACATGGTGAAGACAAAGCGCGTCTACGACCTCCCAGTAAAGGACGATGGCTATCGCGTGCTCATCGAGAGACTCTGGCCCCGCGGCCTGTCGAAGGACCGCGCCCAGATTGATGAGTGGTGCAAGGATGTCGCACCATCGACAGCGCTACGCACTTGGTATGCACACGACCCCACCAAGTGGGAAGAGTTCAGCCACCGCTACCGTGCCGAGCTCGCCCAGGCACTGGCACAACGTGCCCTGACTACTCTCGTCCAGAGGGCCCGCCAAGAGCACGTCACGCTCCTCTTTTCAGCACGCAATCCTGAGCTGACCAGCGCACGTATCCTTGCTGAAGAAATCGAGCAGCGGCTTGCGTTGCCCTCAACATAGGCTGGGGGGCCATCCCTGAGTCTACTTCGAAGTAACGACGATACCGCTCAAGATGAAGCGCTGTCCGAAGAAGAACAAGAGAATCGGCACGAGAGCTACGGTCAGCGAGGCGGCCATGAACTGGTTCCAGGCT
>JAMCRV010000003.1 GCA_023381555.1 Chloroflexota bacterium
AGAACAACTCCGGCATCTCTGGAACCGCTACTTTGACAGCCATGGGCAGCCAGACTCAAGTAGTTCTCAGCCTTACGGGTGAGCCAGCTGGAGGATCGGAACCTGCCCACATTCACACCGGGACCTGCACGAACCTCGGCGGTGTCAAGTACCCACTCGTGAGTGTGGTGAACGGTGCTTCTACGACCACAGTCAATGCACCGCTGACAACGCTGACATCAGGCGGCTATGCGATCAATGTCCACGAGTCTGCAGCAAACATCTCCCACTATGTGGCGTGTGGCAACATCCCCACAATGCCTGCTGCTGCCCCGTCCACCGGTGAGGGTGGCCTCGCAGCGACCAATGCTGCTGTTCCGCTCGCCGGTGCGCTGGCCCTCGGCCTGGCAGCCGTGGCCCTTCAGCGCCGTCCCTCTGCGGATACAAACGCCTAGAGCGTCTTCTGCAACATCGGATCAGAGGGAGAGACCCGGTTGGATCTCTCCCTCTCGCCTTTGGGGCAGCTTAGGAACACCATCGCAGCGCTACTGGATGGCGAAGGCTACTGCGGACGATCCCTGTGAAGATCGTCAGGCATTTCAGTCTCCTTTCGCTAGGAGCCAGCTCGCGACCGCGGCACAGGGACGAGAAGCGACTCCGCAGCATCAACGTCGAGCGCGGAGATGACTGCCGCTCCCGCACCCCAGAGGCCGCTTCCGATGATGAGCACAGGTCCGATGAGTGGCACGGCAGCGAGCACTCCCATAAGGCCCAGCCCACATACTGCCGCAAGCAGAGTGGAGCGCGAGAGGCCAAGCGGACGCAAGATACGTCTGCCCACTGCTACTCCAATAGCAACCAGGCCAAATGCCCAGGAGAGCAGCGTGACCAGGAGCAACGCCAGCGCGATCGGCAGACCCGCAACGCTCAAGGTGAGCGGCACGATCACGAGCAGTAGACCAATGCCACCTCCCAGCGCGGTAAGCAGGCTCTGCCAGGTGAGGCGGCGCGCAGTCGCCCCAACGAGCAAGAGTGGCCACGGAAAGATAGCGCTGAGAATGACGCCCAGAAGGAGCAGGCCCGTCCAGGCAGCCAGCGCCAATCGTATGCGCGCATAGAACGAGCGTGGAGGCTGGGTAAGTAGTGGTGCACTGCCGATGACATCCCCGCGGATGACACTTCCTGGTTGCGCTTTGACTGCTCCGCCGACCGCTATCGTGTTGCCAGCAACCACTGCGCTCGGAGCCAGCTCCACGTTACCCAGGAGCGCAGTGACGTCACCTTGCACCGAGCCTTCGATAAGAATGTTTCCGAAGACAACCGCTACGCTGCCAGAGGCACCAGGGGCGACACGAACGTTGCCCCCGAGCACCAGAACCGTATCGGTCGACCCGGTAGAGAGCATCGTGTCACCGGCACGGAGCGCCCCGGTCTGCCACCCACGAAGGGGGGTTAGCAGCGCTAGTGCCAGAGCCACGATACAGAGCCCGAACAGTAGCAGGAATGTCCTCCGGCGCATCCGGCGGCCTGGAACGCGTGCAAATCGGGAGAGTCGCCAGATGGCAAGTAAGCAGCAGAGGAGAACGAGCAACGCGACCCCAATGGGGAGCGCATCTAGATGGAGATGTTCCAGCAGCCCGTCCTCCTGATAACCCACCGTACCAAGCACTACGAGCGCTTCTGCAGCCCAGAGCGCGACGGTAGTCGTTCCAACTCCTGCTCCCCGGAACGGGAGAGCTGCCAGAAGAACAATGCCACCCGCAAGGCCGAGTAGCAACGCCGCCAGACCCAGCCGGCGCGCCTCCCGTCGTGACCGTTGGCGATCAGCAGCATCGAGTTGCGCTAGAACGCGCTCAGCGAACCCAGGATCCGGCTTATCAGGAACCGCCTCTTGCTGCCTGGCATCAAGCGAGTCCACCTTGGGCCTGCCGCTCACGCATCTGTACAGCAAGCATTTGCCGAGCACGATGCAATCGCACTTTCACCGTCGCAAGTGACTGACGGGTCACGTGGGCAATTTCCTGATAGGAGAGATCGTGCCAGTGTCGGAGCACAACCATCTGGCGGTACGCCTCTGGCAACTTTGAGAGAGCTGTCCGAACAACGTCTGCACGCTCTTGCGCCAGCACAACCATTTCGGGTTCTTCCTCGGTGAACACCGGCGCTTCACGGAGCACAACGTCATCAAGGGGAAGCGTGCGCCAGTCGCGTCGCTGAAGCAGACGTAGGCAGATATTGGTCAGGATGGTGGATAGCCACGTGTAGAAGGCATAACGCTCATCGTACGTTTCGAGTCGTATGTAGGCACGGAGAAATGCTTCCTGACAAGCATCCTCTGCCTCCTCGCGATTGCGAAGGAGTCGATAGGCAAGACGGTACACTGCGGCACTGAAGCGACTCACGAGTTCGCTATAGGCGTCACGGTTTCCCCGCCGAGCGGCCTGGACCAGTGCGCCGACCTCGCACTCTCGGAACTCCATAGCCACTGTCCCCCCTCGATGCGACCCCCTCTGCAACAGCGTGTCGCGAACCGTGTATCTCCGCGGTATACCATAGTTGACTCGATAGAGCCAGTGACGTTCTGTATCCAGTTGCAATCTCACCAGGGGAGCAATGCTTATGCGTGCCGTCATTGTCAGCAAGCCAGGGACAGCTTCCGTGGAGAGCGTGCCCGAGCCTATTTGTGCTCCCGACGGAGTCATCGTTCGCGTGGAACGGTGCGGTGTGTGCGGGACCGATCAGCATCTCTTCGAAGGAGACTACGGTCTTGCACGCTACCCGGTGATTCCTGGCCATGAGATTAGCGGCGCAGTCGTTGAAGTGGGAAGAGAAGTCTCCAGCGTGCACCCCGGTGACCACGTGGTTATCGAGCCCAACATCCATTGCGAGCACTGCTCCTACTGCCGGACCCAGCGCGGCAACCACTGCCTCGATCTTCGCGTTATTGGCATCAATCAGCCGGGCGGTTTCGCCGAGTATGTACAGGCCCCTGAGCGGAATATCTACGTCGTCGCTGGTCTTAGTGCGGCGCAGGCAGCCTTTGTAGAGCCGCTTTCTTGCGTCGTACACGGTGTGCGGCGCCTGGCACTTCAACCAGGGAGTCGCGTGCTCCTGGCCGGTGCCGGTCCAATTGGGCTGCTTATGCTGCAAACGCTGCGCCGGAGTGGCGCCGCGGCAATTGCAGTCACCGATCTCCACACTTTCCGCCTCGAGCTAGCGCGACGACTTGGCGCCGATGCCTGCTTGCAGGCCGGGGCAGCGGCAAGTGCCGCACTGCGAGAGGTCGCACCATTGGGCTTCGATGCGGTCATTGATTGCACTGGAATTCCCCAAGTCGTTGAGAGTTTGGTTCCCTACGCTGCGAATGGTGGAAAAGTCCTACTCTTTGGCGTGGCACCCGAACACGCACAGATGACAATCCGGCCGTATGAGCTGTTCCAACGCGATCTCACGATTCTCGGCAGCTTCGCAGTAGCTTACACCTTTGACGCCGCGATCGTCCTCCTCGAAGCTGGCGCGGTCACCGTCGATGGTCTCGTGACGCATCACTTGGGACTGGACGGATTCGTCAGCGGCCTCACCGCTGCAAGAGCCGGAGAGGGCGCACTCAAGGTGCAGCTCGACCCGGCGCTCGCGACCTGAGGGGGTGTCTTCACCCTCTCGCCATCCCAGGAGTAGCGCGAGCTACACCGGCACAGGCGTAGGCCCTCACGCAATCATGGTCTGCCGGAATAGAGAAAGAGCCGATGTAGACAACGTCGTCTGCATCGGCTCTTGTCGCTACGAAACGCTCTACCCTACTCAGCGGCCACTACCGTTGCTCTGCGGGCCTCAACCCACTGGAGTACGGCATCGCGGCTAAGATCAGAACCCAATGCCTGCGAGCAACCGCCCACGTGCTGGCGGCACAAGGGAACACCTGCGAGCGACCTGCGGGCCGTCCGGCCATCACCACAGGCACAGCGTGGCGAATCTTTCCCAGCCGAGCCTGTCGGCTTCCAATGGCGCCCTGCACCACCGCTTGGCATCGTGTCACTCCTTTGGATCGTCTCATGCGCTCAGTGCGCGTCTCAGCTTCTCACCAGATCGCCGCCGAGAATGCCGGTAAGCTCTGCCCCACACATAGCGGCGAACACATTGACTCGCAGGGTACCACCTTTTCGATCATGCCGCGCGGACCCTGTGAAGCTCCACCACATCCCTCCGCTATACTGTGCAACGACCAGCGCTGCGCAAGGAGCCACGGAGGAGAGGGATACCAGTGACCGAGACACGCGCCCTAAAACAGGCCGACCCAAAGCTCTGCGAGCTACTCGCCCGCGAGGAACAGCGTCAATGCCACAACGTCGAGCTCATCGCCTCAGAAAACTACACAAGCCGAGCAGTGCTGGAGGCCGCTGGTACCATTCTCACGAATAAATATG
>JAMCRV010000113.1:0-3807 GCA_023381555.1 Chloroflexota bacterium
ATCTCGCACGATCTGACACAGCGTACCTCGTCGCCGAGCTCGATGGTCTGGTTGCCGGCTTCCTTTCCCTCGAATTCCGTGTGCGGCTGAATCGTAGTGCACCAGAAGCCTGGATTCCTGATCTCATCGTCACTGCCTCTGCACGTGACCACGGATGCGGCAAGGCTCTCCTCCAAGCAGCCTTCATCCTCGCTCGTGAGCGAGGATGCCGCCGGGTCACCCTCGAGTCTGGTTACAGTCGCACGGTGGCCCACCACCTCTACACTAGCGCTGGGATGCAAAACGAAGGCTACTTCTTTGGTCGCGTGTTGGAGTAGCCGCGGCTCAGCTCTCGCTCGCAGCTGCTCGACAACTGACGCGCCAGCTGCCGCGCATGCGTGGTCGCCTGCTCGAGAGCACGATCCGCCAGACGGCTTCACCCCACGCTGGCTCCAGTCGGGCATCGTTGATGGCAATACGCTCGCTGCTCACTGTGAACTCTTCGGGATCGAACTGCACGTCCAGCGGCCTGGTGGGACTGCTGCAGCGTAAGACGCCAAGGGTGCGCTCTTCCACAGGCCCGCGCGCCATGAGATGGAGTGTGAGATCCTTCGGCTGCCGCGAGAGCTCGAAGCTGTCTTCCAGCTCGACGCTACCTCCTCCGGAACGCTTGAGCCCGACCGAGCGGTGCCACTGCTCGATACCTGCTGAGGGCGGGTAGGCCCGAGCCAGATCAAGCGTGATGTTCCCGCCATCCACCCCTATCTGGGCTGTGACATCGCGAGCACAGAACTCCTCCCCGGGGCTCTGCTCAATACCATCAACGTGGGGCAGATTGTGATAGAGACTGCGCATCGTCCAGATGGTGTAGCGCTCGGGCCCAAAGGTGAATCGTGTGTACGTCTCAACTCCTACATCGATGAGGACTGGCTCTCCATCAACCGCGACGACGAAATTGCCAACATCGTTGTGATTGTGACTCTCACCGTTATGACCTCCCTTCGCAGCAACGTACAGTCCTTGTGACGATCCGGGATGCTCGCGCACTGTCAAGACCTGAACTCCATCCTGCCAGGCCTCCCCGACGAGTGGTGGTTGAGCGGGCGGTGTGACTGGCGCCGGGAAGAAGATGTTGTTAAGCATCCGGCCAATTGACTCACGACCGGGTCCCTGCCTTGTGACGAGACTCTGCTGCCACGTGAAGGCTCCGTGTGCTTCGAGCAGCGGGTCGTCGATGGCCTTGCCATACCGATAGAGGATGCCCCCGTCCAGATAAACACGAGCCGGTGCATCGGCAAAGTTCACGTACCAATCTCCAGAAATGTGCACACGATATGGATAACGGCCAATCTGCTGGACGAGAGGCAGTGTGAACGCATTGAGTCGCCCCGCAGTCGCACTACGCAGCAGCTCGAGGCAGTCATACAGGCTGCCGCCTGCTCGACCCCAGTAAGAAGGTCCTTCGTCACAGCCACCATCGTCGTGATATCCGTTGAGGAAAAAATCAAGCCCCTCGATGATCCGCAACACCGTCGCGCGGCGGACCTCGGCATCGCTCTCCAGGAGCAGGTTGACAGCTAGGATATTGGAATGGATCCACGGATTCCAATTGTTGGGCCGCCGTCCATTTTTCCCGAGCCAGCGCCATGAATCGAGCGTGCGGTAAGGCTGGAGGATGCGAACCTGTTCCTCACGAAGCACTCGATCGACAACAACAGGCAGCTCGCTGCCGATCTCGTCGCTCAGAAGGTACAGCGTCCATCCTAGAAGGGCGGCCGTTTCAGCAGCGAAGAGGTCGACGTTCGGGAATGCCGTGTCAGGTAGACCGATGCCACCGGCCCCCCGGCTTCCTCGCCACGGTTCTCGATCGCTGTAGTTGTGAGCCGGCACCCCCCAGAAGCTCTCCTCACAGAGTGCCCACACCCCATTGACGATGTCATCGAGGAATCGCCCACGCCCTTCTACACATTCGGCAAGCACGAGGTGCCTCAATACCTGCCGTCGCGCAAAGTGGCGCGCCTCATAGCGTGAGCGATTGCCGTTGCGCTTGAAATCCAGAAAGAGCGTAGCCGGGAGTTCAGGCCAGAGATTCCCTAGATGGCGCTCACCGCCCTGCACCAGCTCTGCCTGCAGATCCTGAGGTAGCCCCGCCCACGCTACGCGGTCTGCCACTTTGGGAAACGGTCGCCACGCCTCCCGATCCAGGAGCGCAGCGCGCACCGCTTCCGGTCTCATTAACTGCGACAGCCTACCTCGCTCAGGCATTGAGTCCCCCTTGTTGCTCTATCCCAGCATCCGCGATGTATCGCAACACGACCGTGACGTTGGGGCGCCTGACAGTCCACGTGTCGGCGCCACGCTAAGGACGAGGCTCATCGAACGTGTCATCGTTGTCGGTTGCGACCCAGCGGGCAACGAGTGCGAACCGCCCGCCGCCGCGCCGCTCGGTGCCCAGCTCGATCTCCCCTACCCCATCAACAAGCCGCCAGCGCTGGATGGTGCGACGAAAGTCCTTCTGTTCGCTCAACAACACCACACGCGCGAGGCGCTGCAGACGATTGATCGTGCGCGCGAACTCTCGGCCCACTTGTCCGAGATCACCAGTAAGTCCATCGCGCGATTCGAGGAAGACCTGAACCGCCTCTACGTTGGGGGATGGGGTGATCATTACCATTAGTCAGAGAGCGGGAGGACGAGCAGCGGTGGATCGATCACGTGATCGGCACTGATCTCCTCCACTGCCGTGCCAATTGCGAAGAACTCGATGACGCTTGGTCCCCAGGCGTGGGTGCGCTCATGAATGTCAGCTCCAACGATGCCGGCCGCACCGAGCCGCTCACCCTCCTGCTGCATTCGCTCCATCGCCAGCTCCCGACTGTCGTAGAGCGCCTGCGTGTACTGTTCGAGCTCGACGTTGCGACCCATATTGCGGAAGAGAGTCCCCAGCCCCCGCTGACCGACGTGATACACGCAGTTCCCCATTACCAGCCCGAGGGGTCGGTATCCTGAGCGCAGCAGTACGTAGAAATCCTGCCCCGAGAGATCGCTGGTGAATGGCTTCCCTTCTTTGTTCCGGAAGCGGAGCGCTTCGTTACGGTGTACGACAGCCGTGCCGATGGCCACGAACTCAGCGATATTCTGGCCCCACTCCTTGTGGCTGACTTCAAGGCGCACGCCGACAATGCCGTCGGCCCCAAGCGCCATCGCCTCCTCTTCCATGCGGGACATTGCCAGTTCCCGAGCGTGGTACATCGCCTGAGTCAATACCGTCATCTCTTGGTTGCGGTTCCACATGGCCGCCTGAAAACCTACGTGGTAGATAGAGCTGCCCACGACAAGCCCGACTGGATCGAAGCCTGCTTCTTTGACGAGCAGGAACTCACTCGTAGACAGGTCGCTCGTAAAGAGCCGGCGCTGCTGGCCTCGCTCGCCTCGCATCTCGACGAGGCGCTCCCGCGCGTGTGCTGGGAGGTTCTGAAACACCTCGCTCTCATCCCTCGACATACCCGGAGCGTCAGAACCCATCTGTCTTCTCCATCTAGCGAAATGTCGCGTCGGCATCCTGCCCAGTGGTACGGACCAGCCGCCCATCGCGCAAAGATAACGCCAATGAACTGCCTTGCACGCGCCGTGGCGCATCTGGACGCTCACGCACGGCCGTGCCGATAAGGCTGAGGGTCACGCTATGATGCTCGAGCTCATAGACGGGATTGGACCCAGAACCATAGCCCGGCGTGAGATGCAGCTCATCAAGTCTCCGGGCCAGTCGTACTCCCACAATGCCAGTAGCATGCATCTGCGCCGCTTGGAGCTCCATCGTCCTCGCGG
>JAMCRV010000113.1:3817-4402 GCA_023381555.1 Chloroflexota bacterium
CCATTTCATCAAAGATGAGATCAGAAAGCCAGGGAGACTGCGGTTGCCCGTGTGGGCCACGAACTGCTGTCCCTACGAGCTGGACCTCGATGACGCGCTCGGTCCATTCGTGCCGGGTCATCGTGTAGCGCACACCGACGACTCCTTCGGCACCGGCCAAATGGGCCTCCTGACTGAGACGGCCGACAGCAAGCCGTGTCGCTTCGTTATAGGCCGCTGAGAGCTGCGCCACTTCAGTGTCTTGGTAGGCAGAGGCGTAGGCAAAGCCCACGTGGTACACCGCACTGCCGGTGACGAGTCCCAGTGGCTGGTAGCCGCGCTGCCGTAGGAGTCCCGCTTCGTCCGGCGACAGGTCGGAAGTGAAGGCCAGCGCACCAGGACCGGTGTGCCCAAGCTCTCGCAGTCGCTCCTCCGCGTGCACGGGGATTCCGCCATGGCGCAGCCTCTCTAGATCGACCAAGGCAGGGTCGCGCTGGTCTCCTGATGATTGCTGGCCAGGACCGTTACGTTCCACGATCAGCTCCTTCAGCGCGCAGATTGCACTGGCCGGGCTGCAGTACCAGGAGCATCGGCCCGTCCAGTGCC
>JAMCRV010000125.1 GCA_023381555.1 Chloroflexota bacterium
GAAGGACAACGTCCTGAGTGCACTTCAGGGCTTGCAGTGATGAGGACGACTTCTGGCAGGGTGATAACAGCGCAGAGGCCCAACGGAAGGGCCATTCCTCGAAAGCCACCACGCCGTTCCGGTTTTCTCGCCGCTGACCGAATCGAATCACCACACGACGGCAGCGCCCTGGCTGCGCCGCTTCCCACGGAGCGAAGAACTCCTCAGCCGACCAGCGCTGCCACGCACGCCGGTTTCGCCTGGAAGAGTCGGATCGTCGGGAGAAGGCTGTCTGGATCCATCGCACCGCTACTTGGCCGACGACCGACGACGGGCACGGTGTCCGGCGCTTCGGTGCCGGTGTTCAGCTCCCCGACGATCGCTGCCGATCCTCTGCGGCTCGCAGGTAGCGATACACGGATTCTCGGCTGATGCCGTACTCCACGGCGAGTCGAGACTTCGACTCTCCGGCGAGTGCCCGGTGAAATAACTGCATCTGCGCATCCGTGTCGAGTGAACGATGCCGCCCTCGGTAGACGCCTCGCCGCTTGGCAAGCTCGATGCCTTCAAGTTGGCGCTCACGGATGAGTGCCCGCTCGAACTCTGCGAAGGCCCCCATCACAGACAGCAACAGATTCGCCATCGGCGAATCTTGACCGGTGAACGACAAGTGCTCGTGATCAAAGTCGATGCGAACACCTTTGGCCGTCAGCTCCTGGACAATGCGACGGAGACCAGGATGCTGCGTGCCTCCGTCGAAGAAGGCCCAGCGCTACGGAGCGTGCCCCATGGGCAAAGTGGCGACGAACCTGTGCCTCTTGCCCTCGTTCCCGGCCTCCTGAGCCGTTACAGCGGCTCGGGAGGCCGGTAGCCCGTAGGGGGACGAATCTGCGCTGCGAGGGGCTCGCACGGCGAACCCGGCCGGAAGTAGACCGCCCGCTTGGCTGCTTCGATCTGCCAGGCGTTCAGACGCTCGACGTACTTCGCATCGAGTTCCGCGTAGAGGTCCTTCGGCCCAAGGGCCACCAGCAGTCTTGGGCCGAGTGGCATCGCGACCGTGGCGGCGCTCCCAATGGGCACTCCGGCCGCGATTCCACGGACATGACCTGTCGCGTCGGTCGTGATGACGGGCACGTCGCCGATCAGGAACTCACTTCCCGACGGCGGCCGGAGAACTTCGAGTCCAGCGGAGGTGATCATCGTTGTCGCCTCGCGGAAGTAGTGCTGGACGCGGAACCGAAACCCAACGCCCGTTTCGTAGATGTCCGTCAAGCGCTGCAACCACTCCTTCGCGAGCGATTCGCGCATCGCGTCGTCGGGCTTGCCGGTCGCGTCTCCCGTCTTCAGGGTGTAAATGGCATCGGTCGCGGCGGGGCTTGCGTACAGCTCGGCGCGCTTCGCGGCGAGCACCTGCTGCCAGAGGTCTTCGTACTGGTCGAGCACGTCGATGCTCCTCGCGTAGTGCAGCGCGATGGCCTCCTTGATGGTCGCCACGTGTTCGGCGTTGTCGAACAGGGTCTGTGTGTCTGCCGCAGCAAGCGCATCGGGGAGCTTCGACTCGGTCGTGCCCCACAGCTCCTCGGTCGCCGTACTGTCGATTTTCACGAAGTCCTTGACCCAGCCGAGCCCGCCGGGCCCAGTCGGTTTCCGCAAGCCGTACTGAATTGAGTGGTTGCCGATGAGGTTCGTCGTTGGATGCTCAAAGCGGCGGAGGACGACGCGCGAGACGACGTGCTGATCCGACCGCTTCGGGGAGTTTTCGTCCTGACCCTGCTCCGCACTATCGGCGATCTCGTGCAGGTCGGCTTCGGGAATGCCGCTCGCCGAAGCGAAGACGGCGACGTCCTTTCTGAAGTCCGCCAGGCCATACGCGATAACGAACAGCGCGACGTTCTCGGGAGATTGCACCAGCAGCGTCAGCATGAAGGCGAAGGCCGCAGGCTTGCCGCTCGGTGGCATGAAACTCATCGACCCTTCCTTTTTGCGCTGCAGCGAGCGGCGGTTGCGAGTGCCCGGCTTCTCCGGGCCAACTGCTGTAATTGGAGTGTCATGAAGCCATAATCCTCTACCGAGGGAGGAATTCGCAGTCTCTCTCACAAACGAGGGCTATCGGGGATACCAGACTCGTCGGTGTCGCAGCGATCCCGACTTCGGGACATCCTCCTCAGCAACCGTTCTCAAAATCTAATTCTCATGTGATACGGCAACCGAGTTGTGATAACCCGACGCACTGGGTCGATCACAGTATGGGGACGATGACGTCGGCCAATCAACTCTTGGCGCTCTAGTACTTTCGCCTTTGAGTATTCTTAACAGATGGCGGATGATTCCTCCCCTGCTCCCGAGTTGCTTCCTGCTGCAAACACCACTTCACGGATTACCTTCGCGGTTTGCTTCGTCATCGGGACGTTGCTCATTCTCGGAGGGTTTGCTCATTGGTTCCGCTTCACAACCTCGGGTGTGAGTTCATTCCTTCTCGGGTTCGCCGGGGTCGTTGGTGGCTCGTTCGTGGTCGCAGCAATGGCGCAACGAGTGATCCTTGCGCGCTACGGCATAAAGATCGGACCAGTTGAACTGGTTGAACTTGCGGAGTTGTCTCAGGAGGTTGCGCGTGACATCGCCAGGCTCGCCACGCGAGTTGACGATGTCGAAAAGAAGATCGACAGGCTCGAGACTCACCAGGAGGCCCAAACGTCAATCAATGAAAGTAACCAAGCGATTCTCGCCAACTTGCGAGGAGCCATGGATGGGTAGGACTAGGCACGTCGCACTTCTCTACCTTGATCTTCGACAGAAACCGTCTATCATTTGAATTACAATGCCAACACGAAAGCCAACCTCCTTCTTCACTCAGCCGGTCTCGATCCAGACGATTGACTCGCTATTGAACTCGATGAGACAGGGTATTGCCAGGCAGAAGGAGATAATTGCCGCACCAGAAGACACGACACCGTCACCCGCGACACAAGAGCTGCTTGATAGCGCTCACAGCATCCAACAACGTGCGGCCAAGCTGACCTCGCGAGTTTAGTCCGCGGGTTGCGTTCCCGCTTGCTCAGATGCTGTTCGGAGATACTTGTAAAGGGTCTCCCTGCTGATCCCGTACTCTCGTGCAAGTTCCGCCCGAGACTCGCCCGCAGCCGCACGCCATCGCAATGCGTCGACTGTCCCCTGCGAGAGTGCCTTCCGGCGTCCTTTGTACACGCCCTTCTCCTTCGCTAGGACGATGCCCTCGCGCTGGCGTTCCCGAAGGAGCGCACGCTCGAACTCGGCGAAGGCGCCCATGACCGACAACAGAAGGGTAGCCATGGGCGAGTCGTCACCCATGAAGGAAAGCTGCTCGGTTACGAACTCGATCCGCACACCTCTCCCTGTCAAGCCCTGGACGAGACGGCGGAGGTCATCGAGATTGCGGGCGAGTCTGTCCATGCTGTGCACTACGAGGGTGTCGCCCTTGCGGACGAAACGGAGCATCGCCTCTAGTTCGGGCCGCTCGGAATTCCTGCCCGAGGCTCGGTCCGTGAACGTCTCGTCGCACTCAATTCCGTCGAGCTGTCGTGCCGCGTTCTGTTCGACAGTGCTGACCCTAACGTAACCGACTCGTGCCATTCAATGTCCTCCACCAACAAGTCTCATTTCTTGTCAGGATGACATCTAAGGGGTGCGGCCTGCTGTGTCAGGAAATGGCAGACGGGACCCTATGTACACGTTCACGCCGTATGCTTACCTGACGTCCAGTTGGGGTATACCCTGCTCAACAATAATTATTACCGTTGGCCCACATTGTGGCACCATTTGCTTGATCTGCATACTGAACAATAACCTGACCCTCATTGTTCACAACCATGTGAGGCATCGAGCCTGGGTGGTTCCCAGTCGCAGTGCAGAAGACCGGAGTGGCTGGGGTTGTATTCGTATTGTATTCGACAAGATTTCCATCGGTTTGCATATCCAGCACATAACCCGAGACCGTATGTCCTTGCCCCGTCCCGGCATTCCACACAACGCTTCCCGAAGCCGTGTACAACACCAGGTTTCCGTCGGTCTGGAAATCGAAGTTGTACGTACCTTGGCCTGACGAGATTACCGAACCCTCGCCTTTCGACGTCCCATAGAACATGCCGCTGTTCGTCGAGTCCCACGATGATCCCGTAGACCAGATCGTGCCACTGGAGTCGTTGAGAAGCAGGTTCCCGTAACTGGCTAGCACAAGCTGAGTTGACGAGCCGTACCCGTATGTGCCGGTGCTAAACAGCGCACTTTTGCCCCAGGCCCGGTACAACACTAGGTTTCCGTCACTCTGCATCGCCAGGTAATCTGGCCAGCTTGTGGAACTTGGAGCCCATAACACACGAGCTTTCGAATCTTGTAATTGGTAACTGCCATCCAT
>JAMCRV010000104.1:0-6378 GCA_023381555.1 Chloroflexota bacterium
TCTGCAAGAGCGCACTGATCTGGAAGCCCAGGAGGCGAGCCACGACCTCTCGCAAACTGGGAACCTCCAGATTCGGGAGGCGAACGAGATTGAAGAGGAGTTCGACGAGCTCCTCTCCTTCCGGAACGTGCCCCAGCACGTGTAGTCCGTCCCGTATCTGAAGGCCGGTCAGTTCGCAAAGGTAGCCATCGATATCCTCCAGGAGGTGGGCGAAATCTTTCCCGCGGAGTTCGGAAATAGCCACAGGGGTTCCGTCTTCGGTAAATGCTTCATCCCAAGCATGGGTGTGACCATCGTGACTCTTCGTCATCAGCACCTTGAGATCATCATCGAGATGAGCTTGCTGAAGCAGATCCCATATCTGGCGTTGCAGGAGAGGGAGCTTGGTCGGGTCGAGCTGCTCGACTTGGTAGTACTCGTCGACGAGCTGCGCCAGCTCAGCCAGCTCCCCGTACGCTCCTGCCGTAGTGAGAGGCGGCGTCATGTGGTCGACGATTGTCGCGTGTGTCCTCCGCTTGGCTTGGGTCCCCTCGCCAGGATCGTTGATGATGAAGGGGTAGATCAACGGAAGATCAGCGAGAAAGGCATCGGGGTAGCACTGCAGCGACGGTCCGAGGCCTTTTCCGGGGAGCCATTCGAGGGTGCCATGTTTTCCAAGGTGTATGATGGCGTCCGCAGCCCAGCCGTTGGGATCACGTAGCCAGCGGTACAGCGTGTGGTAGTGGTGAGGCGGCGCCAGATCGGGCATGTGGTAGATGAGATTGGGATCGAGACCGTAGCCACGCGGTGGTTGAAGGGCAATGAAGACGTTGCCCAGCTCCATTCCGGCAAGTGCGATCTGGCCATCGTGGACGTAGGCCGTACCCGGTGGTGCTCCCCAACGCTTGTCCATGCCGTTTTGGAGCTCGGTGGGTAGCTCCGAGTGCCACCGCGCGTGCGTCGCAGTTGACACGTGCGCCGCGGCGTGATTGAGCTGCCAGTCCGTGAGCAGCTCCTGATCGTACGAGCAGCGGTTGATGAGAGCGTGAATCAGCTCATCCCCGGAGTTCGGGATGTTCTCGATAGAGTAGCCAGCTTCCTGCATAGCACGGAGCAAGACGATGAGAGAGGCAGGAGCATCGAGCCCCACTGCGTTGCCGATGCGCGACGCTTTGGCCGTAGAGTTTGTGAGCACGAATGCGATGTGCTTCTCGTGGTTGCGCTTGCGACGGAGGATGATAAAGCGCCGGGCGAGGGCAGCCACACGCACTGACCGTTCATGATCGGGTGCGTAGCGTACGGCGAGATCGGCCCCCCCGTTACGGCTCGTAGCTCCCAGGTGCTCTTTGAAGGAGATGGGCACGGTGATGATACGTCCATCAAACTCAGGAATGGCGATGTTCATCGCGGCATCAAGCGGACTGAGCCCTCGCGTCGAGGCCTCCCATTCGGGGCGAGTGCTCGAGGCTGTGATGGCTTGAAGGATTGGAATATCGAGGGCGATCAGGGCTCCGGCGGTCCAGTCACTTCCAGATGCCGACAATTCGCTGGATACGGCACCGAGCGCGAAACTTGTCGTGTTGATGAGAGCCTCGACGAGCAGTCGATCGCGATCACAAACCAAGCGGAGTGCATCGGGTAGGACGCTGCTGCGCGTGCCATTATCCTGCTGGGAGGATGGTGATGGTGTTCGATCTTTGAGTGAGTACGCGAAGATGGGTAGCGCGTTGAGCTCGACTTGCTGGCAGGCCGCGACGAGAGCATCGATGAAGTTTGTGTTGCCAGAGAGGAGGTGAGAGCGATAGAAGAGGATGCCGGCGGTAGGCCAGTCCGGGTTATGGAGAGCTTGGATTGCTGACAAGTTGGGGTGGGAGAGTCCAGGATAGTAGTACCCACAACGCGGATGTTCGACTGGAGGATCGAAGCCGAAGCCTGTAGCGAGCAAGTGATCGGCGAGAAACTTGAGGCAGTTTGCGTAGTTATCGGCGCCCCCGTATTGAAGGTAGGCAAAGGTCTCGTGTGCGACAGGAACCCCCGAGGTGGACGCCGCGGTGAGCTCCGGATCCAGGGCATCAGTTCCAGGGAGACAGACGAGCCAGGTACCGGTGCGCTTCACCCAGTCAAGGATGCGATCGAAGCCGTAAGCAAAGCTTGCTCTACCGCCGATGAGCCGGAGGAGAATAATCTCTGCTGTGTGTAGGGCCTCATTCAGGAAGAGATCGATATCGTCTTCGGCCTGCAGATGACTGGGGTTGAAGACCTGTATCTCGGGGAATCCTTCCGGGAGATTGCTCCGTACCTGCGAGAAGGTCAACAGGTCGGTGTCGGCTTGGGTGATCACCAGGATGGAGCCGAGATTTGGGGAGATTGGCAGATCCACGTGCGGGATGTGCTGCTGGTGCTCGTCGTCCCAGACAAAAGAAGTGAAGACGCGTCCAGCAAGAGCTGGCGGGGGAGGCATGTAGCGTCCGGCAGCGAGCATTGAGTCGATGTAGTCGTAGAGTGCGAGGACGAGCCCCTCGCTATTGAGGGAATGAAACCAGAGGGAGCGATGGTCAAAGAGCAACATGGCCACGTTGAAAAGTGTGCAGGGGCCGAGACAGCCGCCAATGGTGAGATGGACGCGGTTACGGAGTCTTCGACGTTCCCATTCGTTGTGGTAGAGGTCGGAAGGCACTGGAGGGAAGTTGCGTTCTGCATGGCCGCAGCAGCAGCCGGTGGCACATACGAACAGGTGGCCCTGTTTGCGAACGACGTTGACCGTCTTGCCATCGGCACGGACCACTAGGTTCCGCGCGCGACTACGCTGTGATGCAGTCGCCATTAGTGCTCCCGACCTCTCTCGCGAAGGTTCGGAGTAGCTCTGGATGGAGAGGCATTCTGGCTCGTGACAACGGGTCACCTACAGCTGCGGGACAGCGCCGGCTTCTACCGGCTTTCCCTCTCACACCCGCTCTCTCAATGTCAAGAGTTGACTGTAGCAGCTCGGCAACGGTGACGTCAATTTGACCTCGTTCGCACCTGATCCGCTAACCTCAACTCTAGGGCGAGCACTCTGCTTTGATAATCGGTTCTTGTACCTTTTCCCGCCAAGGTGTTAACGTCAGCCCGTAGAGTAGTGGGAGAGGAAGGGAGACAGCGATGTCTGATTTCACTCGAGGAGAAGCTACGGGGAACACCGGGGGGACTCACGGGAGTCCGGAACGCCCAGCGCGGAGGCTACAGGGCGAGGCACTTCACTTCAATCTGCACACGGAGATTGCTCAGCTGCATCGAGAGCACTCCTGGTCTGCGACTGGCAGAGCAGCTGTCACCTTGGTCAAGGAGCCTTCGCTCACCATCGTCTTGATGACGCTCCAGTCAGGGATAACGATCCATCGCCACAGAGCTGCTGGAGAGCTGGCTGTCTACGTGTTACACGGGCGAGTCCGGATGCGTGTGGGCGATGTGGAGCGCGAGCTCACTGGTGGTGAGCTACTTACCATAGAGCCTGAAGTCGACCACGACGTGCACGCAGTGCAGGATAGTGCACTGCTGCTGACGATCGGCGGCTCAAAGCTAGAATCTGGGCAGTGAGGGGCGGTGATTCCAGCAGAAGCTGACCGCCAGGTAGCTGTGATTGACCTGGCGCGCGTGGGGAGCACACTCAAGGGCTGTGGCCGCAGCCCAAGGCTGAGCGTAGGTAGGAACAGGGCCACATCTACGGGCACAGTAGGCTTCGAGCATCTGCGCTTACCTGGTACGCAGAGACATCGACAAAATGGTTGGTGTAGGCCTCTTCTCTTGCGCGGAGAAGTCGCCGTGGTGACCGCGCTTAGCGGCTGGGAGTGAGGTCCAGCTCTACGGTGTCCAGGCGGCCTCCACCAGTCTTGAAAGCGTGGAAGTACTTCGCCTGGGGATGGTGCACGACGAAGGCGGCTGTTGACTGATCGGGCTCGAGCTGGTTCGCTGGGGTCAACTGCACCCCGATGATCTGTTCCGCTGGGAGCACCTTGAAGAGCTCACGTTGGTCTTCCAGATTTGGACAGGCTGGATATCCCCACGAGTAGCGCTTCCCGGTGCCAGGCGGTAGGTTGAGCTCGCGGCGGATGTGCCGGTTGGCGTACTCGGCGAGGGCCTCTGCCACCGTTACGGAGAGTCCATGTAGAATCAACTGGTCGTAGTACTGGCCTTGACGCTCCAGTTCGTCAAGGTAAGTAGTTACTCCAGCGCCAGCAGTCACGACCTGGAAGGCAATGACGTCGACGCGTCCGGAGTCCGCTGCTGCGAAGTAGTCGGTAATACATAGGAGTTCTTCCGACTGCTGCCGGGGGAAGCGCATCCGGGCGACCTCGGTGCGAAAGTCTTCATGGCTGTAGATGATGAGCTCGTTGCCAAGGCTCTGCACGGGATAGTAGCCGTAGGCGATGCGTGGCTGCAGCAAGCCCTCGCGGATGACCCGTTCTTCGAGTTGAGCAAGCAACGGCTGAAATTCCTCGCGAACCAGCCGGTCGTACTCTTCGCCCTTTTTCTTGTGTCCACCCCACTGCAGACGGAAGAGCACATTCGTGTCCATAAGAGGGAAGACATCGCGCAAGTCGATGGGCACGAGCTCTCTTCCTCCCCAGAATGGGGGTGTCGGGACGGGCACATCCTGACGGACCGTGCTGCGTATGATGACGGTCGACGCGGATGTGCTGCGCTCAGGCGCGATAGGCTTCGCTTGGGCGAGCTCTTTGGCTTCGTCGACGATCTGCGTGACGAAGTCGTTTCGCCGGGCCGGGTCCATCAGCTTGTCCATAATCTCAAGACCCTCAAAAGCATCTTTGGCATAGAAGACACCCGGCTCATAGGGTTGACCATCCTTGACGAACAGGATACGCCTGCCGTATTGGCGGTTGATAGCCGCGCCGCCAATGATGACGGGAATCTTGATCTGGCGCTTGTGCAATTCCTCGACGCACAGTGGCATCTGCTTTGAGGTGGAGACCAGGAGGGCGGACAGGCCAATCGCATCGGCCTTCACTTCGACAGCTTTCTCAAGGATGGTGTTGAGCGGAACCTGCTTGCCTAAATCGTACACGGTATAGCCGTTGTTGCTCAGGATAGTGTTGACGAGGCTTTTGCCAATGTCGTGCACGTCACCAAACACCGTGGCCAGCACGACTCGTCCTTTGGTGTAGCCTTCTTGTTTCTCCAGAAACTGCTCGAGATGGCTCACGGCCCGTTTCATGACTTCAGCTGATTGGAGAACGAAGGGCAGGATTAACTCCCCGGCGCCGAACCGATCGCCCACATCTTTCATCGCGGGCAGCAGCACCGTGTTGAGCACGTCCACGGCGCGGTCGTTCTGCGTGGCAAAGCGCTCCGACCGCTCCGCCAGCGCGATATCGAGCAGCGCCTCGATCCCGGCCTTCTTGCGGTGCAGCACCTGCCAGTGGATCTTCTCGTCCGTGCGGAGATGGGCCGTTGGATCTTCGGCTGGCCCCTGGCTCTGTACGGTCGCTTCAGCCTTTTCGAAGTGAGCGATGTAGTCTGGCAGAGCCTGAGGGTGGCGGTTGAGTAGGAGGTCATCGGCCAGGCGACGCGTCTCTTCCGGAATCTCGGCGTACGGGCGAAGCTCCTTCGGATTCATGATCGCGAGATCGAGTCCAGCCTCGAGGCAGTGGTAGAGGAAGACGGCGTTCAGCACCTCTCGAGCCGCAGGTGAAAGCCCGAAGCTTACATTGCTCAATCCCACGATAGTGAGACAGTGAGGGAGCTCGGCTTTGATGGCACGGATACCTTCAATCGTCTGTCGAGCGTAGTCTGCCATTGTCGGATCACCGGTGGTGACTGGTAGAACAATGGGGTCGAAGATCAAAGCATCGGCTGGGAGACCATACTCTCCTACGATGATCTCGTACATGCGCTTCGCGACTGTCAGCTTGTGCTCGGCCGTTCGGGCCATGTCGCGCTCATCGATCGTCATGGCAACTACAGCGGCGCCACATTCGAGAGCTGCAGGGAGCACTGCGTCAATCTTTTCCCGGCCTCGTTCCATGTTCACCGAGTTGACGGTGCAGCGACCGGAATAGCGCTTCATTGCCGCGATCAGTACAGCGGGCTCTGTTGAGTCCACGATGAGCGGCACCTCTACTGAGGCAGCGAGGCGTTTGACGAGAACTTCCATTTGTTGCTGCTCATCATCACGCTCTGTCACCGCGACAGAGATGTCGAGTGCGTGTGCCCCATCGTCCACTTGCTGGCGGGCGATGCTGACCATGCCATCGTAGTCATCTTCCAGGACCAGCCGCTTCATCCTGCGGGAGCCGTTCGTGTTGACACGCTCGCCGACGATGAGCGGCGGTGGCTCCTGTAGTAGTGAGGCGGCGCGCATGGCGCTGGCGACAAGAGGAGCATGATCATTCTGTCGTTGTT
>JAMCRV010000104.1:6388-20655 GCA_023381555.1 Chloroflexota bacterium
AGACTGCTTTGCCTTCAACGTTGAGCGGGATACCCGCATTGGGGATGCACGATATGGGCAACTCGCTGTGGCTGCAGAGGTACTGGATTGACTCGCGCATGTGCTGTGGGCCGGTAGAGCAGTTGAGGCCGATTACCTGCACAGGTAAGGCTTCGAGGGTCGCCATCGCTGCGGAGATGTCGGTACCTAGGAGCATGCGGCCGGTCACGTCGAGCGTGACTTGGGCTTGAATCGGAATCCATCGCCCCGAGCTCTTGAAGTAGCGTGTGATACCTGCAATAGCGGCCTTCAACTCCAGCATGTCCTGGGTAGTCTCGAGCACCAACAGGTCGCAGCCTCCCTCGACGAGGGGTCGCGCCTGCTCGCCATAGATGTCTGCAAGCTCGTCGAAGGTGATCTGGCCCAGCGTCGGATCATCGGTTGAAGGCAGCATGCCCGATGGGCCCATTGAGCCAGCGACGAAGCGCGGGCGCTCCGGCGTGGAGTAGGCGTCCGCCAGACGCCGGGCGATCTGGGCAGCGGTAAAATTGATCTGATACAGCTTGTCCTGCACGTCGTATTCTGCAAGCTTGGGGCGATTGCTGCCGAACGTCCAAGTCTCCAGGACGTCGGCACCCGCTTCGAGATAGCAGTGGTGGATGTCTTCTGTGATGTCCGGGCGGCTGAGCACGAGGTAGTCGTTGAGACCATCGTGGCCATCAAAGTCCTCAGCACTGAGCTCCATAGCTTGCACTGCCGTGCCAAAGGCACCGTCGAAGACGAGGACGCGCTGAGCCAGAGCGTTGAGATAGTGACTTGTGTCTTTCAGCGCAATCCCACTTTCTCTTGTACGTCACGAAGCGTCTGCTCTGCGACGACACTTGCGCGCTCGCAACCCCTCCTTGGAAGCTCCCGATCCAGCTCCGCCGGGTCGTCGGTGTAGCGCTGGTGCTCCCTCTGGAGAGGCTCAAGAGCCGTGATCGTGGCGTCGGCGAGCTCCCGCTTGACGTCTCCGTAGCCTCTACCGGCGAAATGCGCCTCGGTTTCGGTGCGAGACTTTCCAGTGAGCGCACTGAAGATCTCTAGCAGATTGGTGATGCCGGGGCGCTCATCATCGAAGCGGGGCTCCGTGCCCGAATCAGTCTTCGCTCGCATGATCTTGCGACGGACAAGCTCAGGGGGATCGAGGAGCGCGATGGTGCCGTTTGGATCCTCATCGCTCTTGCTCATTTTCTTGGTTGGATCGCTCAGCGACATAATCCGAGCGCCAGTGTCACCAATGAGTGGTTCGGGGATCGTGAAGGTGTCACCGAAGCGGTGGTTGAAGCGCAGGGCGACGTCTCGTGTGAGCTCGACGTGCTGGCGCTGATCGTCACCTACTGGAACCAGGTGAGCCTGATAGATAAGAATATCGGCAGCCATGAGCACGGGATAGTCGAAGAGCCCGACGCTCACACGCTCTGCGGAGCCTTTGGCAACCTTATCTTTGAACTGCGTCATACGCTCGAGCCAGCCCATTGGCGTCATACAGTTGAGAATCCAACCAAGCTCACTGTGGGCTCGCACGTGCGATTGCACGAAGATGATCGACTTTGCCGAATCGAGTCCGGCAGCCAGGTAGAGGGCCGCAATGTCGCGGGTCCGGCGACGCAGGTCTTGTGGATCCTGTGGTTCGGTGATAGCGTGCAGATCTACGATGCAGAAGTAGTTCTCGTTCTTGTCTTGCATCGATACCCAGCGCCGCAACGCCCCCAAGTAGTTTCCAAGGGTGAGCTCGCCGGAGGGTTTGATGCCAGAGAGAACTCGCTTCTGCATGCTGGTCTGTATCTCCACCAAGTGCTTCGAGGGGCCCCACTGGCCCGGGCCCATTGTACCAGTGAGGAAGTGGTCAGGCTCGGCGGCGCTTTGGATACGCCACCGCAGCGTGCTAGTATCGCCAGCGGCTGATCTGGTGCTGGCCTGTGAGCACGATCGGGGGGTACGGTGGTACGAGACATCATACGCTTTGGGGTGATTGGCACTGGCGGCCAAGCGAACTCTGTGCACATCGGAGGAATCAAGCGCTGCCCTTGGGCGGAGCTCGTTGCTCTTTGTGATACCAATGAGGTGCTCCTGCAGCAGCGCGCGCAAGAGCACGGCATACCAGCTGATCGTTGTTATCGTGACTACACTCAGCTGCTAGCCCGTGATGACGTTGACGCAGTCACGATCGGCACCCCAAACAACATGCACGCACCAATCGTGATCGCAGCGGCGAAGACGGGAAAGCACGTCATGTGCGAGAAGCCTATTGCGCGCAGTGCTGCCGAAGCCCAGACGATGCTTGCTGCCTGCCGGGCTGCCGGTGTGCGCCATATGACGGCATTCACCTACCGCTTCGTGCCTGCTGTCCGCTTTGCGACGCACCTCGTGCGCTCTGGCGATATTGGAGAGGTACGGACTCTACGGAGCAGACGGTTGCAAGACTGGGGTCTGCGGGCTATTGGCTGGCGTCAAGTAAAGGCGCTCGCAGGCACCGGCGAGATTGGCGACATGATGGCCCACAGGCTGGACTACACTCAGGCTATGGTGGGACCGATCGTGCGAGTGTCGGGCCTGTTACGGAACTTCATCCCCGAGCGTTTCGGGCCAGATGACCAGATGCAAGTACAGGATGTGGACGACTGGGCAAGCGCGATCGTGGAGTTCTCCACGGGGGCTGTCGGCGTCTATGAGAGCAGTAAGATCTGCTGGGGAATGGGCTTCTACGCCTCGAGCCCAGACGATCTCGACGTGCACGGTGCTGACGGCACGATCGTCTACCGCATGCAGACGCCGCACGTTTTGCGGATCGGACGACAAGGTGGATCATTGGAGGAGGTCCCGGTCCCTGAGGAGTATCTCCAGCCTGTGGGCGGTGTGCCAGGGCCTGTGGATGGTAATCCTCTGCAGACGTTCCGCTACAACGAGATCTTCGAATTCGTCGATGCGGTCCGTCGTGAGCGCGACTGCATTCCCTCGTTGGTAGACGGGGCACGTACCCAGGCAGTCGTTGATGCCATTGTGCAATCCTCGGACGAACGGTATTGGGTCGACGTCGCAACTGTGTCGTGAGCTAGCGAGCGCTCCTGCCTCGACAGAACCATCTAGCTCAGGCGGGTGAGCAGGGACTGCCGCGGAGGCAGTGCCCGTGCGTGCCAGCCTGCTCACGGAGATGGGGCTGGTGGTCCGACCAAGACGTTGGCGCTGGCTCTTCGTTGTGATGTGTAATGCCGTAATTTCCCGGTCCGGCCAGCACGCTGCCTGCTAGAGAAAGGCGATAACGTGTAAAGGCTTGCGGTTTCTTGATCACATGAGGGACGGATGTGATGTACCCTAACAAGGGTGGCAGAGCCGCTACCTCGCTGAACGTTGCCTCAAGCTCGAGTGGGAGTCTTCCGGCATGGTGGCACCTCTTTTCTCTGTTTCCCCTGATGTCGCGGAACTCCGCCGCGGCCTGAATGTTCTCCGCCAGGCCCAGCGGCTGACGGAGGGTGTGCGTTGGGCCATTCGTGGCGCCATCGCCGGCCTGGCCTTGACAGCGCTACTGCTGGCGCTCGCCCGTGTGGTGACGCTTTCAACGAGTGTTGCTCTCGCTGTGACTCCTGCTGCTGCTGCTGTCGCGGCTCTAGCAGCAGCAGCTCGGCGCCGATCGCTGACGCAGGTGGCACTGCTCGCAGATCGACGGCTCGGGTTGCAGGAGCGACTGACGACGGCGTGGGAGCTCGCCGGACGGGAAGACCCGGTGGCGCTTGCTCACGTACAGCTTGCCGATGCGCTGGCGCGGCTATCGCGTGTCCGCCCCTTCCGAGCTTTTCCTTTGCGCCTGTCCTGGCGCGAGAGCGCGGTGATGGCTGGACTCGCTGGGCTGGTCATCGCCCTGCTGGTTCTCCCCAATCCGCACCTTCGCGATGCCCAGCAGCAGCATATGCAGCGACAGCTCCTGCAGCAGCAAGCCCAAGCCGTGGGGCAGCTAGCGCGGCAGATTCAGTCTGCGGCGGGCAATACGCCCACAGCGGAGCAAAAGGCGACACTCGTCGCTTTGCACGATCTCGAGCAGTCGTTGAAGAAGGGTGATGTGCAGCAAGCCGAGCAGGCGCTCGCGGCTGCCGAAGACCAACTCCGTGCGAATAGCTCGAGCACGGCGGTCAGTGCTGCTGCTGCACTGTCAAGAGCAGCAGCAGCACTGACGGGGAGCCAGGGAAACCATTCACTGACGAAATCCTTGGCCCAAGCCATTGGCGCTGGTCAATACGCCCAAGCGGCGCAGCAGTTGCAGCAGCTGGGGAATCAAGCACTGTCACTGCCGCAGAGTGAGCGCGATGCGCTGCAATCGACACTGCGGAACGCTGGGGCAGCGGCAGCAAAATCTGATCCGGCGCTGGGGCTAGCACTGCAACAGGCAGCGGCTGGCTTGGGCAGCGCATCTCAGCCTGGCGACTCTGCGACGGTCCGGCAAGTATTTCAGCAAGCGAGCGCTGCACTCCAGCAGGCGGGACGGAGCGTTCAGAGTGAGAGCCAGCTGCAGCAGGCGCTGTCGCAAGTGCAGGCAAGCGAGAATGCCTTGGGGGCCCAATCCTCACCAGGAGCCACGGGACAGCAGTCCCAGAATAGCAGTGGTGGCGTGGCGCACCAGGTGGTGACGCTCGGTCAAGGGGCTGGGTCTTTGCAGCAGCCGGGACAGGGTGGAGCGTCACAACAGGGGAATGGATCCTCTAGCTCTCCCAGTCAGCAAGGAGCCCAGAGTGGGGGCGGACAGTCGAATGGGCAGGGGCAAGGGAATGGTCAAGGAAGCGGTTCTCGGAGCGATCAGGTCTACGCGCCCAAACCAGTGGCTGGACACCTGGAGCAACTTCCCAATTCTGCACAGGGGCCGGGTGTTCAAGTCGCGGTGAATGGGGTAGAACAGCAGCCTGCTGATAATGGCGCAATTGTGCCGTACACGCAGGTCATTGCTCAGTACCAGAGCCAGGCTGTACAAGCGATGGATCAGAGTCACGTTCCTCTAAACAAGAAGGACCTCGTTCGCAACTACTTCTCAGCACTAGCGGCAGGGCAGTGATGATTAGAACTGGTGTCGAAATTCAACAGTTCGCCGAGACGGTGCACAGCATCGAGGGCGAGGTGGGATGTGTCATCGTCGGACAGCGTGACATCGTACGGAATGTACTGATAGCGATTATCGCTGGGCGGCACGTGCTCCTTGAAGGTGTGCCTGGGCTGGGCAAGACGATGCTCGTCCGCACTTTGAGTCAGGTGCTGGATCTCCAGGCGAGTCGGGTGCAGTTCACTCCCGATTTGATGCCGGCTGACATTATCGGTACGACTGTCATTAGCGAGAATGCCGAAGGACGGCGGGAGTTCCGATTCGAGCCCGGTCCTGTTTTCGCCAACCTGCTGCTAGCGGATGAGATCAACCGGGCAACACCAAAGACCCAATCAGCACTGCTCGAGGCTATGCAGGAGAAAACCGTGACGGTGTCTCGATCTACGCATTCACTGCCACTGCCATTCTTTGTGATGGCGACACAGAACCCGATCGAGATGGAAGGCACGTACCCACTCCCGGAAGCTCAACTGGATCGCTTTTTCTTCAAGCTCGATGTTGGCTACCCCAGCACCGATGAGCTCGTGGAGATTTTGAGTCGCACGACAGCTTCGCCCATCCTACCAGGGCTTGACCGAGTGGTGGATGGGAACCGGTTGCTAGCTATGGGCGATCTGGTGCGTGAACTCCCGATTGCCACACCTGTGTTGGAGTATGCTGCCCGGCTGACCATGGCGACTCATCCCGATGATCCGCACGCAACCAAGGAAGTTCAGCAGTACGTTCAGTTTGGAGCGAGCGCTCGCGGGGCACAGGCCCTTGTGTTGGGAGCGAAGATTCGAGCGGCGATTGATGGACGCTTCAATGCTGCATTTGCTGATGTTCGAGAGACAGCACTTCCGGCTCTCCGGCACCGCATCATCCTGAACTACCAGGCTGAGGCTGATGGGGTAAAGGCAGATACGGTGATTTGTGGACTACTGGAGAAGGTTCCGGAGTCGCGGTGAACACAGTTCCCCAGATGGGTGAGCAGCAGCCAGGAGCAGGCCTGCTCGAACCTGGCATCGTCCCTCGCCTTACGCAGCTCCAGTTGGTATACCGGCGTAGACTCGTGTCGTCGCTCCAAGGAGAGCGACGGTCGCTGCGTCGCGGCACGTCCATCGAGTTTGTCGATCATCGCGAGTACGTGAACGGAGACGATCTTCGCCAGATTGACTGGAACGTCTATGGGCGCCTCAACCAGCTCGTTCTCAAGCGCTATGAGGATGAGGAGCGTCTGACCGTGCATCTCATCCTGGACGGCAGCCAATCCATGGCATGGGGCACGTCGGGGAAGCTCGCCTTTACCTGCCAGCTCGCCGGAGCGCTTGGTCTGGTTGCACTCAATAGTGCTGATGTGGTCGAGGCCTACGCACCAGGGACGCTCGAAGAGCACGTTGGACCTATCCGGGGGAAGGGATCGATTGGTACGTTCTGGAGATTCCTCCAGCGTCTACGTGATCGTGCGCAGGCAGGGAGCCTGCCCTTGAGCGACGTACTCAGCCGGCTACGTAAGCGGCACTCTGCACCGGGGCTGCTCGTCGTATTCAGTGATCTCTTCGATGTCACTGGGTACGAAGAACAGCTGGTGCTGTTGCGCCAGCAGCGCCACGAGGTGATGGTCTTCCACACGTTGGCACCAGAAGAGCTCCGGCCGGCTATAGAGGGTGACTATCGCTTGATCGACAGTGAATCCGGCGAGCCTGTCGAGGTCACCATCGATTCACGAGCTCTCGCTGCCTACCATGAGCGGCTCGAGAACTGGCAGGGAGAAGTTGCGAGTTTCTGTCGAAAGCACGGGATTGGGTACTTCGTCGTTGACACGGGCTGCCCGCTCGCGCAAGTGCTCTTTCGAGACTTGCAGAAGTGGGGAGTCTTACGATAGGCTTTCTTGCTCCGCTCGCCTTTCTCTTCTTGGGCCTCGTTCCGGTGCTCGTGGTGCTCTATCTGCTCAAGGTTCGAAGACAAGACCAGGTTGTTGGAAGCATCTTCCTCTGGCGGCGACTCACACGTGACGTCACTGCTCACGAGCCATGGCAGCGACTGCGGTGGAGTCCGTTGCTGTTGTTGCAAATCGTCGTGCTGCTGCTTCTGGTAGTTGCACTAGCGCGTCCCGCGTTGCAGTTTCGCACACAGTCGGCCGGCTTTGAAGTTCTCGTCGTATCGGTCGGGGCGAGCACCGGAGCTACTGACGTGCGTCCAACGCGCTTTGCGGTGATGAAGGCGACGGCTCAGCAAATCATCGACCGGCTGCCGGCTGGCTCGGGCGGTGCACTCATCGCCGCGGGGGCTACTCCACTTACCCTGGTGGGCGACGCCACGCAGCGATCGCAACTCACTGCAGCACTCGGTCAGCTCTCCCCTGCCATCTCATCTGTAGATATGCGTGCTGCTATCGTACTGGCGGTTTCTCTCGCCCAAGGACATGCAGACAGCC
This sequence comes from Chloroflexota bacterium, assembly GCA_023381555.1. Classification (GTDB taxonomy): domain Bacteria; phylum Chloroflexota; class UBA4733; order UBA4733; family UBA4733; genus JAMDCW01. The sequence continues at coordinate 13,909 of JAMCRV010000104.1, forward strand.
GTATCGATGTGGTGAGCGACGGGGTCTTCAAGTCGTTGATGAATCTGCCGGACACGCCTATTCCGATGCATTTTGAGCGTATCGCTGGCCAGGGGAACAATGAGGGCGTCACCGCCCTCTCTGCCCGCCCCCAGCCGGCGTTGCCAGAGCGTTTGGCGGTCTTTGTTCGAGTCAACAATTACGGCACGTCTTCACCATCGAACCGGCTAACCCTACTGGCCGATGGCAAGTCTCTTGATACCCAAGTAGTGACAGCGAAGCCTGGTTCGTCCCAAGACTTCGTCTTTAATAATGTGCCGGGTACAACCAAGGTAGTGACGGCCTCGCTCTCACACAGTGATGCGCTTGAAGCCGACAATCAAGCCTCCCTTGTCTTACAGCAACAAGTGCCACCGCGCGTCTTGCTCGTCACGACAGGTAATCGGTTCCTCTTGACGGCCCTGCATTTCTTGCCGGTGAATCTTTTTGAGGCGACACCACAACAGCTGGGTGAGATTAACCCTGATCTCTATGATGTCATCGTGTTCGATGGCACTGTGCCACCGATCTTGCCGCACGGCAACTTTCTCTTTGTTGATCCGCCGAACTCGCCACTGATCCAAAGCGACGGCCTCGTTCCTGTACAAGCCATTACAAACGCTGAATCTGGGAATGCCCTGTTGAGCAACGTCGACTTGCGCGCACTCCAGGTGCGTCAGGCGGAGCATATCAGTGTGCCGTCCTGGGCCCAGACCGTGGTAAGCGATAATTCCATACCGATCTTGCTCGAAGGTCAGGCGCAGGGACATCGGATTGTCGTTCTCCCCTTTGCCCTGCAGCAGTCCAATCTCCCCCTTCTCCCCGCGTTCCCTATCCTGATTTCCAATATCATTGCTAGCCTTGCGCCGACTTCGGATCCCACTCTGCTCACCGCTGCAAGTGGGGGACGTCTCGATGTACAGCCGCTGCAGCAGGCTTCTTCAATCGTGATCACCCGTCCGGACGGCCGCAGCGAACGGTTTTCCGTCACCCCTGGGCAGACGCTTTCCTATGCGCGCATCGATGAGGCGGGGGTCTACACCGTCGAGCAGTTCACCAAAGACGCGTTGATTCAGCGGCAGGTGTTTGCCGCCAATTTGCTCGACGCGCGGCAGTCCGACATCGGCCTCAGCTCGATTCCGAAGGCAGAGGCTGCTCAACCAGCCGGTCAAACGCTTCGAGTCAAGGTTGCTCAGCAAGAGTGGTGGCTCCCCTTTGCTATGCTTGGGTTCATCCTATTGCTGGGGGAGTGGTGGTGGTTTCACCGGCAAGCCTGATTCCTGTGACATTCGAGCGGCCGTGGTTGTGGCTTTTGCTTCCGCTGGCGCTCGGGGTCATCCTCCTGGCTGTGCGCTTCAGCCGGGTCTATCTCCCTCCTCGGCGCAAAACGCTCTCTATCCTCCTACGCATTCTTCTACTCACGCTGATCGTGGGCTCACTGACGGGGCCCCAGCTCCAGCTGCCGCAGCGTCACCTCAATGTGGTCTTCCTCCTCGATGCATCGGATAGTGTCGGCCAGTCGGGAATAGATGCTGCGGCAGCGTGGATTCGCCGTGCCTTGCAGCACATTGGTCCGCACGACAAGGCTGGTGTCGTCGTCTTTGGTCAGGATGCTCTAGTAGAACAGTCGCTTGCTCATCTCACGAACCTCCCGGCCATTCAGTCTGTCCCTGAGCGTGGCTATACCGATATCGCTCAGGCCATACGGCTGGGGCTGGCGCTGGTTGCATCGAGCAGTGGCGAGCGCCGGCTCATCCTGCTCTCGGACGGCAATGAGAATATCGGGTCTGCTACCGCCGAGGCGCGTATCGCGGCGCTGTCACAGGTGCAGGTCTCAGTCGTGCCGATCATACGCGGTCCGCACTCGACGATCCTTGTCGACCAAGTGGCGGCTCCTTCAACGTTGCGCCAGGGAGAAGGGTTCGCAGTTTCTGCGACCGTCCAATCTACTGTCGCAACACGAGGGACACTCTACCTCTTCTCGGACGGCGCATTGACCACGCAGCAGTCGGTGACGCTGCATCCGGGCGAGAACTCCTTCAGCTTCCAGCACGCTCCGGAAACGCAAGGGTTCCATACGTTCAGGGTCCGCCTGGATGTGGCGGCGGATCCTGTGCCGCAGAATAAGGAGGCTTTCACCTTCTCCTACGTCACTGGTCCTCCGCGAATCCTGCTGGTCGAAGGAAAGCCTGGCGAAGGTGCGGCGGTCGATCGAGCGCTCGTTGCCGCTGGCATGCACGTGGACATCACGACACCAAGCGGGATCCCATCTGATCTCGCGACTCTGCGCAGTTACGATAGTGTTGTGCTCGTCAACATCCCAGCGCCGGCGCTTGCCAACTCCACGATGGCGAACCTCAAGCTGTTTGTGCAGAATCTCGGGGGTGGTCTCGTCACTATCGGTGGCGATGCGAGCTATGGGCCGGGTCAATATGACGGCACGACACTTGACAAGTTGTTGCCTGTCTCGGCGCAAGTGAAGCCGCGTAAGAACCTGCCCAGCACTGCTGTGGTGTTCATCATCGAGAGCCTGGAGAACAGCCTCGGTATCGACATTTCCAAAGAGGCGGCGAAGGCGGCGATTGGCTACCTCACTGGGAACGATGAAGTCGCCGTCAACGATGCCAATACAGGATGGGCCGTTCCACTGCAGCCGGTGACCGATCGGGTTGCGATTGATAGCAAGATCGATGCAATGAGTCCTGGAGATCCCTCCTCGTACGCGACCGCGCTCGAGGAGAGTCTGGCGGTGCTCCAGAAGGCCCCTGCTAAGGTGAAACACATCATCCTTATGGGAGATGGCGATGCGGTTGATTCGTATCAGGCGCTGATCCAGCGGATCGTCGCTGCGGGGATTACCGTATCAGTCGTTGGGACGAATGTTCAGCCGTCCGATCTGCATCGATTGCAAGACATCGCCCAGTGGGGACACGGCCGCTACTACGATGGGAATGATCCCTTTGACATTCCGCAGTTGCTCGTGCGCGAAACACAGGTGGTCGCCCGCCCGGCAATTGTCGAGCAAAGCATCAAGCCGATCATCACCGGAATGTCCTCGGTGCTGTCTGGAGTTCCCACAGTATCGCTCCCCGTGCTGGAAGGATACGTTGCGACTACTATCAAGAGTGCTGCTGAGCAGATCATGGTCTCACCGGAAGGCGATCCACTCCTCGCACGCTGGCAGTTCGGTCTCGGACACGTGGTGTCGTGGACCTCGGACAGCGGTGAGCGCTGGACGAAACAGTGGGTAAGCTGGTCCGGCTTCGTGCCGTTTTGGTCACGCGTGGTGCAGGCAAGCTTTCCTAGTAACCTGGACCAGAATCTCCAAGTGTCGATGCAACCTGAAGATGGAAGGGTCCGTATCACCGTCGATGCACTGAGTGCGGACCAGACATTCGAGAACTTCCTTCACACTGAGGCTATGATCGTCGCCCCGAATGCGCAACAGGAGACCGTGCAACTTCCCCAGGTTGCTCCAGGACGCTACCAAGGGTCTGTACAGACGCCTGTCAGCGGCACGTACCTATTGCAAATCGTCCAGAAGGATCAGCAAGGGCAGGTCGTCGCTGTGAAGCCATCCGGCTATGCGGTCGACTATTCTCCGGAGTATCGAGACTTGAAGACGAACCTGCCCTTGCTGGAGACGCTGGTACATCTCACCAATGGTGCGGTGTTGGACCAACCACAGCGAGCTTTCAGCCACAGCTCACTTGCCGCCCGTGGCACGACGCCACTCTGGCCCTGGCTGCTCCTTTTCGCCCCTCTCGTCTTGTTGCTTGATGTTGCAGTGCGCCGTCTGCGAGTCTCACCGCTCACGCTGCTCTTGGCGATGTGGCGTGTCCGGCGCGCCGGTGGACGTCAGCTTGCTGCGCGTGACGCCACGCTTACAGCTCCTGCGTCGAGTCTTCGCGGTGGCGGAGATGCCGGCCATGCTGCCGGTAGGTTGCTTGCCGCGCGAGTTCTCAGGCGTGACGGATCAGTGGTAGTACGGGATGCGAGCGACAGTTCGGCTGTGAGACTTGCAGAGCGACTTCAACAGCGGCGCCTTACCGAGCAGGCGACCGCTGGTGCCCCAGCAGTGCTCCGGCGAGATATCGAAGGGCGCCGACGCGTTGCTACACGGGCTTCAGAAATGAGCGCGAGTGAGGGCGATGGCGCCGAAGCAAGTACCACGCATTCCCGACTGCTGAAGGCGAAAGAGCGGATGCGGTCGGATCAGGACCGCTAGGACGTGCAGGGTCTTGGTGACCTACGCGCGGTGTGCCAGTAGCGGCACGAAGATGTACAGGGTCGTGTTGGCAATCCCGTGACAGAACGTCGTGCCGATGATCGTCCCAGTCCGCCGCACGATAATCGCAAAGAGCAGCCCGATGACGAACACGTAGATGAGATCCTTGAGGTCTTTGTAGCCGATGTGTAGTGAGGCGAACACGAGTGAATTGTAGAGGATACCGTCGTCAGGGAAGAGGCGGAATGATGCTCGCTGCAGCAGACCGCGGAAGATGAGCTCTTCCATGAATCCAGTCGACACGAGCAGGATGAGGAAGGGGCCGATCACATCGTGAAAAGTGAGCGCTGGCGCGAGCTGAGCGACGGGAAGCACTCGACTCTCACCAAATCCTACCGCGATCCCTCCAAGAGCGATGAAGAGTTGGATCAAGAGATGGCGTGGAATGAGGCCAATGTCATTCCAACTCCAGTTGTTTAGGCGGATGATGAAAAAAGATGAAACAAAAACTGGGAGAGATACGATGAAGTACCACATGATGAGCGGAAAGTCGATGAGTGGAAGCACGAGAGACATGACACGGATCAGTGGTGCAGTGATGAGACAGGAAAGTAATGCGCGGTACGGCTTGTTCTCCGCAATCATCGCGTGTGCCGGTAGTACAAGCAGGAGAACACAGTGCATGAACAGGCCAACCCAGGGCGAGCCAAACGTGATCATCGACTCTGCCGCGGCGATCCAGACGAGATAGCACCAAGGGTAGAAGGTGGGGTGCACGTCGATCCACGTGCGAAGCCGGGAGAAGGGGGTGGTGTCGAGCACGTGCGAACCGAGCGATAAGCTGTCCTGCCCGGCTGCAGCGCTTCTCGCCATGATTCTAATCCTCTTCTACGGCTGAGGGTGGTAAGGAATGGATCGCTCCCACACTCGTAGCATTCGGTACGGTGCAGTACTACCGTTGCGTGTGAGGATAACGACTAGACTTACGGGCTCTGTGACCGTAAGGGACGGGAAATGTATGGTGACGCTCTTTCTCTGATCCTTGGCTAGCGTGAAGGGGTTGGAAGTACCGATTGTCCTGTCACCCTTCTCCACAGCGAGAGCGAAGGTCGTAGGATCAGGCTCGTGACTGGTCACGATAACAGAGACACTGGCAGGTAGAACGCTCTCTGCGACGTTGGCGCCGGTGGCCAGCGATAGGGATGTCGACTCGTGCGTACGCCCCACTGTGATTGCGACGATACCCAGCACAATGGCGGCGACGAGGCCGAGTCCACTCAGAGCGATATAGGGATCGCGTACGTTGGGCGGAGACAGCGGAATGCTGTACGACAGTGCCTCCTCAGGGGGGAGACGCGAGATGCGAAAGAGAGCAATAGCCAGCAGGAGTACACTTACCCCATTGAGAGTGTAGAGCTCGCCGCGTGCGGAAGTGGCGATGGGCGTGTAGGAGAGCAGGAGTGTCATAAGTATGATGAGGGCGAGACTGCCTGCAATAGAAAGCCCCACACGGATGAGCGTCTCAAGTGAACGGCCTTCGGGAAACAGACAGGCAATGAGCAAGTAGCCGTGAATGAAGAAGGTGGAGAGCCCGGCGAAGATGAGGCGGACAGGGCTATTCTGCAGCGTGGGTACCAGAGCGAAGGCAGTTGCGGCAAGATCGGCCAGCACGGCGGCCAACAGCGTCCACGACAAGGGGATCGAGACTGCACGCTGGCGGAGAGCAGTCTCCACAGTCCTGTCTCCCAGTACCATGAGCCCTGACTAGGGGAGAAGTGTGCTCCCTCAGGCAATTGTAAGGGATGCGTCGATGCGGGTTGTCCGGATCGCTGTGGCACAAATCAACACTACTGTGGGAGACATCGAAGGCAACTGCGAGAGCGTGCGACGGTACGCGCGGCGAGCTCGCGAGGAGGGGGCAGAGGTTGTCGTGTTCCCAGAGTTAGCGGTGAGTGGATATCCTCCGGAGGACCTGCTATTCAAGCCGAGCTTTGCCCGAGCCTGTGAGCGCTCTCTCGTAAGCCTGGCTCACGACCTTGGGGATCTGTGGGCGATTGTGGGAACAGTTGAGCTGGCCGATGATCTCTACAATGCCGCGGCAGTGCTTGGTAGTGGCCGCGTGCAACAGACGTATCACAAGCGGTATCTTCCCACCTATGGCGTGTTCGACGAAGACCGCTACTTCCGCCCTGGTGCAGCTTGCCCGCTCTACGTGTTCGATGGAGCGCGGATCGGTGTCACGATTTGTGAGGATATGTGGTATCCCGGCGGACCAGCCCAATGGCAGGCGGCAGCAGGTGCGGATATCCTCATCAACATCTCCGCCTCACCTTTCCATGCAGGGAAGGGACGCGTACGTGAGCGTATGCTCGCCACTCGGGCAGCGGACTACTCGGCGTGGGTGGTCTACTGCAATCTCGTTGGCGGCCAGGATGAACTGGTGTTCGACGGTCGAAGTTTGGTCATCCACCCGAATGGCAATGTGGTTGCCCACGGGGCGA
>JAMCRV010000120.1 GCA_023381555.1 Chloroflexota bacterium
CGGTGTCGATGTCGGGCATCTCCCGCCGCTCCGAGCTGAGAAAGCGCTCAAACGGCAGGTTGTAGAGGATGGGGTCAACGTCACTAATCCCGAGGATGTAGGCGATCACGGATCCCCCGACAGAGCCACGCACTTCCGCCATAATGCCGCGGTTGCGTGCCCAGGTGATGAAGTCGGCGACGATGAGGAGATACTGGGCGAGGCCGAGATGACAGACGACATCCAGCTCCTCCTGGACACGCTCTTTGAGTTCTTGGGTCACGACCGGGTAGCGCTCGGGAAACCGCTGCCAGGTGCACTCCTGGAAGTAAGTCTCCGCGGAATAGCCGGCGGGAATGGTGAACTCGGGGAGGGCAGTGCGCCCGAACTCGAGGGTGAGGTTGCATTGTTCGGCGATACGCAGGGTGTTGCTCAGTGCATCCGGCAGCTCGGCAAAAATCGCACGCATTGCCTCCGGGCTCTTGAGATAGAACTCCTCTGTCGCCATCCGCATGCGCTTCTCGTCTGCGACGCGCGTACCTGTCTGTACACAGAGGAGAATGTCCTGTATCTCGGCATCCTCCTGGCGCACGTAGTGCACATCATTGGTACAGACAAGGGGAATGCCGTGGCACCGGCCGTAATCAATGAGGAAGCGGTTGATCTTCTGCTGCTCTTGAATCTGATGATCTTGCAGCTCTAGGAAGTAGCGCTCGGGCCCGAATACCTCGTGGAACCAGCGAATCGTCTGGGCAGCTTCCTCTTCACGTCCTTGCAGAAGGAGCTGCGGTACCTGGGCGCCCAGGCAACCCGAGAGAGCGACCAAGCCCTCGCTGTGCTGTCCGAGTAAGTTGAGATCGATACGCGGCCTATAGTAGAAGCCATCGAGGTTGGCCTTGCTCACGAGCTTGATGAGGTTACGATAGCCCGTCTCGTCGGCGGCAAGGAGTGTGAGGTGGTAGGGGCTGGAGTCGAGCTTCGGCTGGCGGTCGTGCATGGTTCGCTGTGCGCAGTAGACCTCACAGCCAATGATCGGTTTCACGCCGCCTTCTCGTGCCGTCTTGTAGAACTCGATTGCGCCGTGCATGTTGCCGTGATCAGTCAAGGCGAGCGCTGGCATGCCTTGGGCCTTTGCCTCGGCGACTAGATCTGGAATACGCGCCAAGCCATCGAGAAGGCTGTACTCAGAATGCACGTGCAAATGGGCGAAGCTGGACATCACACCCTCACTACCTGTGTTCCCTCTGTGGTCAGTCTACCGAGCTTCGATGATGAGGGGAGTTGCAACCCCTCCCCGAGGGGCATACGCGCTGCCTCCTCGAACGTCGAAAGCAGTGGCAAAGGCGGGGTCGGTACAATAGCCTGAGGTCAGTGTGATAACCGAACCTCGAGCTGGGTATGATCCCACCTCCTCGTGGTGCCCGCTTTTCGAGGCGGGCCTGCGTGATGGGGCCTACGGTAGCGATGCAGTGAGTGAAGGGATATGTGTTGGAGTCTCTCCCCACAAATACCACTGGAAAGGGCGAACAAGCCCGGCCGGCTGCGACGACTAAGCAAAAGTCCGCGATCCGTGAGCTCATCGAGACTATCCTCCTCACCGCCGTGGTCTTCTTCGCTATCCGGCTCTTCCTCCAGAACTATCAGGTTGAGGGTCACAGTATGGACCCAACCATGCACAACGGTGAGTTCGTGGTGGTGCTCAAAGCGGTCTACTGGTTCCAGCATCCGCAGACTGGAGACATCATCGTGCTCCAGGATCCGCAAGATCCCAGTCGGGATTTCATCAAGCGTGTCATTGGTGTCCCTGGTGACACGGTGGCAGTACACGGAGGTAAGGTCTATCTGAACGGCAAGCCGCTGAACGAGCCGTACATATTGCAACCGCCCCTCTACACTGTGCCTCCCACCAAGGTCCCCCCAGGGAAGTACTGGGTGCTGGGTGACAACCGCAACGATAGCAATGACTCCCACATCTGGGGCTTCTTACCTCAGAATGAGATCATCGGTAAGGCCTGGCTGGTGTACTGGCCTCCGTCTCGCTGGGGGCTCGTGCCGCACGCTCGTTACGATGTGCCAACGGCTCCGCCAAGCCAGTAAGGAGCGGCAGCGGACGGAGAATGATCTGGGCACTTCGTTGCCGTCGTCGCGACCCGAGATAGTATAGTCGCTATCTCGGCCACTGCAGGGCGAGCGCGCCCCACGTGAGGCCACCCCCGAAGGCCACGAGGACGACTTTGTGCCCCGGCTGCAACCGGCCTTCCGCCACTGCTTCAGTAAGAGCGATGGGGACGGAGGCAGCCGACGTATTGCCATAGCGCTGGACGTTCAGATAGAAACGATCGAGTGGAACACCGAGATAGTTGCTCGCGGAGAGAATGATCCGGTAGTTCGCCTGGTGCGGAACGATCAGGTCAATCTCGTCGAGCTTCCACGCGGCCTGTTCGGCAACGCGTTGCACAGCCTCGACAAGGATGCGAGTGGAGAAGCGAAAGACTTCGCGGCCGTCCATGCGGATGACGTTGGCCTGAGGGGGCGCTGGCGGAAGGAGGTTGACGCAGGTGCTTTCCCCCGCAGTTCCCTCCGTGGTCGCTGAGGGGCGTGCCTGGCTATCCATGTAGAGATAGCTGGGGTTGCTGCCATCAGCACCGAGCCATGTGGCGCGCAGGTCGCTCTCTCCGGTAGTGGCCTCCAGGTAGACAGCTCCGGCCCCATCGCCAAAGAGGACACAGGTGCTGCGATCTGTCCAATCAGTGATGCGCGAGAGCGTCTCGGCGCCAACCACGAGCACGCGCTCATAGATACCATTTTCGATGAACTGACTCCCAGTGGCGACAGCATAGATGAAGCCGGAACACGCGGCATGAAGATCAAAGGCAGCTGCTTGGCACCCCAAGGCACTCTGGAGCAGGCAGGCGACCGATGGGAACTGGTACTCCGGAGTGATGGTGGCGCAGATGATCAACTGGACCTGTGAAGGGTCTGTGCCAGCTTGTTTGAGAGCTGCGAGCGATGCCGCAGTTGCCATGCTACTGGTGCTCTCGTCGTCTGCGACGAGGCGGCGCTCTTTGATACCAGTTCGCGTTGTGATCCACTCGTCGGACGTGTCTACCATGCGCTCGAGGTCGGCGTTTGTTAACACTCGCTGGGGAACGTACTTCCCCCATCCAGCTATTCGTACACCGCGCCGCACCCCGGCCACTCTTTCTACTTCCGATTACCGATACTCGTGATCGTCGCTGGCCATTGTAGCGGGTAGTGGTGTGCCTACCGAAGGTAGTCTTCTCGTGGTGGATGGAAGATGTCGAGAGCCTTACCACCGCGCGGTCCTGCGATCACAGCGTGCGGCACATTCCCAGGAATGGCATAAGAATCGCCCGGCCCGACGATGCGCTCTTCCTCACCGACGGTGAAGCGTCCTTCACCTTCCAGCCAGATGCCCATCTGTTCGTGTGGGTGCTGATGGAGTGGCACCTTGGCCTCGGGAAGCAGCTCTACGAGCGACAACATGATCGTTTCACTGCTGACGATGCGGAGGGTCACGCCCGGGACGAGGTCTCGGGGAGGAACAGATGCCCAGTTGATGAAGAATGGCGGGGTCGACATCTCTGGTATCCTAGCCGCTGTTGTGTGCTCAAGCGCCAGCACGCCGAGAGCATAGCACGGATGAGAGGTGTGGAGTGGCCGAGACGATCGGTGTTGGAGTAATTGGTGTTGGTACCATCGCGGAGATGAACCACCTCCCGGGGTATCAGCGTCAGTCTGATGTACGCATCGTTGCAGTTGCGGATATTAACGGCGAGCGGGCGAAGACTGTCGCGGCAAAATTTGGTGCGCCGCACGCCTACACGGATTACCGTGAGCTGCTGGCAAACCCAGAGATTCAGGCGGTGAGTGTATGCACACCGAACTTTCAGCACGCTCCAGTCAGCATCGATGCTCTGAAGGCGGGCAAGCACGTGTTGAGCGAGAAGCCACCGGCACTCTCGACGGCGGAAGCGCGCGAGGTAAAAGCAACGGCCGAAGCCGCTCGGCGCACCTATATGGTGTGTCTCAATCATCGCTTCCGGCCAGAAGTTCAGTTACTCAAGCGTTACGTGGAAGCGGGGGAGTTCGGGGAGATCTATCTCGCCAAGACCTCGATGCTTCGCCGGCGTGGCTCACCAGGAGGGTGGTTTGCCCAGAAGAAACTATCGGGTGGTGGCGCGCTCATCGACATTGGCGTGCACATGCTCGATGTTGCTCGCTATGTCCTGGGCAACCCGAAGCCTACCCAGGTGCTGGGCATCACGCGCCAGAAGATCGGCAGTTACTTCCTGGAAGATCCCCGAGCGTACACT